>JACQVW010000054.1 GCA_016209535.1 Planctomycetota bacterium
CGCGCCGAGCCCCTGCTCCACGCGATCCGCGACTTCGCCCGGGCCGAGGACCTGCCGCGCCTCACGGGCCTGCTCGAGAAGCTCGGCGGGCGCGAGGAGCAGGAGATGCTCTTGAGGGCCATCGGCAGCGCCGCCGGGCCCGAGGGCGGCCGCACGCTCCTCGGGTACCTCGAGAGCGCTCCCGAGGGCGTGCGGCGCGAGGCCGTCGTGGAGGCCCTCGCCGACCTCGCGAAGAAGGAGGAACTGCCGGCCTTGATCCCCGCCCTGACGCGGCTCCTCGAGGCCGAGACCCAAGGGCGCGCCCAGTGGCAGCTTGCGCGGGCCATCGCCAGCCACGGCCCCGAGGGCGTCGCGGCGGTGGGCGAGATCCTCGCGCGAGACCCGGACCCGCGCCGCCGCGGCGAGGTCCTCCGCGGGCTCGAGTCGGTGCACCCCGAGGAGGCCGCCGCCCTGGCCCGGGGATTCCTCCTGGACCCGTCTCCCGAGCTCCGCGGGAGGGCGCTCAAGGTCCTCGCCTCCTCGGGCGACCCGGCGGCGCCGGACGCGTTGCGGGCCGCCCTCGAGGTCGAGACGGAGCCAGGGCTCCGCGAGGCGATCGCGGTGCTCTTGAAGCATCGCGAGGGGCGGTGAGGCACCGGGCCGGTGACTCGCGCCCCGCTACGGCGGGCAGCTCGAGTAGTCGCAGGTCGGGAGGGAGTCCACGGTCGGATCGGGGCCGCACTCCGCGAGGCCGGGCGGTCTCGGCGGCGGGCCGCCGAGGAAGAGGAAGCTGAGGAGGAAGATCGGGTCGCTCACGTCCGAGAGCCCGTCGTCGTTCGCGTCGGAGGCATCGCTGCAGGTCGGGCACGCCGCGCCGAGGAACTTGCAGCCGAGGATGTGGATCGGGTCCGAGATGTCGACCCTGCCGTCGCCCGTCGAGTCGCCCCTGAGGAAGTCGGCGTCTCCGGCGACGACCTCGAAGGCGCAGCTCCCGAGGGTTGGGTGGTACGTGGCACCCTGCCACGTCACGGCGTTGACGACGGGTCAGCCGGACCCGCCGCAGCCGTCGAGGAAGAAGAGCCTCGCGGCCCTGGCCTGACCCAGCTCGGCGGGCGTCCGGCCGCGGAACGTGATCCTCGCGATCGGCGCCGCGCCTGCCGGGGGCAGCGTCACGGGCTTCACGAACGCGAGCACCACGGCGCTCACGGCCCCGTCGCGATCCTCACAGCCGTCCGTCCCCCCGTGGGCGATCTCGCTCTTCTCGAAGCCGCCGTCGAGGAGCCCCGGAGGGTCATCGGTGACCTTGGCGGCGAGGGTGCCGCTCGTCGTGATGCCGGTGATCTCGACCCCCTCCGCGCTCAGGCTGATGGACCAGCCCTGGGCCCCCGCCGCGGGATCGGGGTTCGAGGCCGTGACCAGCACCGCGCCGGCGCGCCACTCGGAGGTCCGGCCGGGCGCAGCCTTCACGGCCGCGTCGCAGAGGCTGAAGGTGAGCGAGAAGGACGGACCCCCCTCCTGGGCTCGAGCCCCGGCCGTCACGAGCCCCGCGAGCAGAAGCACGGGCTTGATGAGCTTCATGGGACTCTGGGATCTTATCCGATCCGGCCGATCCCACCACCCAGCAGATCGTCTTCCGAGGAGGTTCTCCCATGCAGCTAGAAGACCTGAAGTCCCCCGACGTCGCCGCGCTCTCGAGGGACACGCCCGTCGTGCTCCCCATCGCGAGCCTCGAGCAGCACGGCCGGCACCTGCCCCTCTTCACGGACAGCATGCTCTGCGGCGAGGTCCTCCGGCGCGCGGCGCCGAGGCTGGGGGACCGCGTCCTCATCGCGCCCCTCTTCTGGCTCGGAAGCTCGCACCACCACATGGACCACGCGGGCACCATGTCGGCGGAGCCGCGGCTCTACCTCGACACGCTCAGCGGCCTCCTCGAGAACTGGATCGCCCACAGTTTCAAGCGCCTCGTCCTCTTGAACGGCCACGGCGGGAACATCGTGCCCGGCGCCCAGGCCGTCTTCGAGGTCCGGCAGCGCCACCGGGGCCGGAAGGACCTGCTCCTCCTCTCGGCCACCTACTGGCTCCTGGGGGGAGATCCGGCGGGATCGGTCCCGGGGCTCCGGCAGCGGCGCATGGGCCACGCCTGCGAGTGGGAGACGTCCATGGTGCTCCGCATCGCGCCCGGCCTCGTGGGGGACTACGAGGGCGCCGAGCCCGTGGAGCCCGGCCGCGCCTTCGAGCCCGCCGACCGCGGCTGGACCATGCCCGACCGGAGCGCCCCCGGGCACGTGGGAGACCCGAGCGCCGCGAGCGCCGAGAAGGGCGAGGCGCTGCTCCGGCACTTCGCCGAGGGGCTCGCGGCGTTCCTCGAGCGCGTCGTCGCGTGGGACGGGAGGTCGTGGGAGGGGTGAGGGGCGCGCAGGCGGGGCTACGCCGGGCCCTCCGGCTTGGCCGCCTGGACGAGCCTCTCCACGAGCCGATCCCGAAAGACCTCGAGCTCCGAGAGGCTGACGGCGCTCAAGCCGGCGGCTTGGCCGAGCCGACGCAACGGGAACTGCCGGAGGAGCCAGGCCAGCACTGGACCGGAGAAACCAGCGTCCTTCTCCGGGGCGTCCCGGAGTGCGCGATCCAGTTCCCCGCCCGCCTCGAGGATGGCCTTGACATCCTGGAGGTCCCGGATCTCTGCCCTGCCCAGCAAGGCGCAAAGCTTGTTTACGAGGATCTCGTGCAGCGTGTCCACGGAGATGGTGACGTGTTCGAATCGCACGACCATCGGGCTCTCGAGCACCCCCGCGCTGTCCGCGACAAGATCAACGAGGACCACCTCGATTCCGTCGGTGACCCTGAGCCTGGCGAACGCGACCTCCGTCTGGGTCGTATCCACCTGGAGGCCATCCGCGACGAGGTGTTCGCGCGCTGATTGGGGGAGCCGCTCCAGCATTTGCTGACCATGCCAGAAGAGATCCAGGTCTCGAGTGGCTCTGTGGCCGAGGTGAAACCCGGCAAGGGCGGCGCCCCCCGTGAGCGTCCAGGAAGGGCTGATGCCGGCCAGCACGCGGAGGATCCTGCATTGAAGCGCTGTCAGCTTACTCTGGTGGTACTCCTACACGCTGGACCACCCTCCATTCCCCCAAGAGCCAAGTCCAGAACGCCCGGCTGCGACCCAGGTAGGGGTGCAGGCGCGTCCAGAGCTCCCCAATCTCGGAGAGGGACAGAAACCGAAACACGTCAACGGGCTTCGCCTGGCGCATCAGCTTTCCGGCGAAGTAGGCGCGCACCTCGGGGTCCGGATCCCGGAGGGCCTCCAGGAATGCCGCGAGGGTCAGCTCCATGTCCCAGCGGAAATAGGGTCGACCGCTCGAATCGAGGAGCAGGTGGTCAGGCGTGAAGCTCAGTGCGGCCATACGGGAACTCGACTCGATATTACCCGGCTTTTCGGGGTGCGTCCAAGCGCTTCGGGCGACGGGGTACATGCGCTTCGCGCCGCGGCCCCCCGCGCCGCCCATGCGCCGCTCTCCTCTTGGACCCTGCCAAGCCTCGCCATGATCTCGGCGCTCGGATGTGGTGGCGACGTAGCCCCCTGGGTACACTGCCTTCCGTTGGGTTCTTGTCTTGGTGTTCGTTGTCTGAAGGCCGGAAGGAAGGTGTCGCATGTTGGCTCGAAGCCTGACCATCGCCATGGTCTCATGCTCGGGGCTCTGGCTTTCTCCGCGGATCGCGCTCGCGCAGCCGGCGCCCGCGTTCACCCTGGACTTCGACGGGCCCTCGACCGCCGGGGCCTTCCCGAGGACCTCGGTCACCGCCGGCATCAAGTGCCGGCTCCAGGGCACGTCCCTCCCCGGCGCGCCGGGTGCACAGGCCTGGTCCCTCGGCGTCGAGGCCGCGGGGAGCTGCCGCATCGTCCTGGGCACCACCCTCGCCACGGCCGGGGCGAGCGTGCGGGAGGGAGGGTTCCGCCGGGACGACGGGTTCGAGCACACGGAGCTCACGAGCGGGGCAGGGAACGAGGGCGTGGTGAGCGTCGTGGTCCTCAGCCGTACGGGCGGGGCGACTCTCGATCCGCCGGGCAGCCCGCACCACGTCCTGGGCCTCGAGGTCGAGGGCAAGGTGCCCGAGGGCTGCACCGACTGCGCGCTCCGCTACCGCTCGGGCCTGGAGGGCTCGCTGGGCCCCGTCAAGCTGACCGTGACCCAGGCCGGCCAGACCGTCGAGCCAGCCACCCGGGCCGCGACCTTGGGCCTCTGCGGCGTCCCCTGCTTCGCCCCGCAGCCGGTCCCGGGCTTCAACGAGCTCGAGGTGGACGATGCGGTGGTCGGCTCGGCGAGGTCCCAGAAGGAGGTGATCGAGGTGTGCAGCTCGAGCCGTGGCTACGGCGGGCCTCAGGACGCGCTCTTGACCCTCGTCCAGGAGACCGGGGTCGAGCTCGAGGCGAGCGCCGAGGTGCTGAGCGTGGACGGCCAGGCCGGCGTCGAGGCGCGCGCCTTCACGGGCACGGGTTCGGACCCGCAGGCCCCCGCGATCCGCATCGCCGTCGAGGCGAGCGCCGCCGCCGGGTTCGTCCTGCGCTCGGCGGTGCGCGCCTTCCACGGGGCCAAGATGGACGAGCGGGGCTCGCGGGAGGTCCCCGTCAAGCTCCCGCTACGCGTGGGGGTGCGCCGCGGGGTGGGCAGCTCCACGTTCACCACGTTCTTCATGGAGGGTGAGAGGATGGTGGATCACCTCTCCTTCGACGTGGGCCGGACTGGCCTCGATGTCCCCGTCTACAGGGTGGGCATGGCCCATGGGTCCGATCCCTTCGCCCAGGCGGGGCAGCCGAAGGCCGGGTTCGCGCGATTCCGGGCTCCGGTCGTCGTGGAGGAGGCGTCCGTGGCCCCGCCCGTCCTCTCGCGGCACGTGATCAACTTCCACGGGGCTATCAACCGCAGCACGGAGCTCGAGGTCACAGGCCTCGGGCTCGACGCGGCCAGGGAGGTCCTCGTGGCGGGGATCGAGGCGAAGATCCTGGAGCGCTCGCCCGCGGCGCTCAAGGTGCTGGTGCCTCCGTCGGGCAAGCCCACGCGCGGCGACATCGTCGTGCGCACGCCGAGGGGCGAGTCGGTGATCCCGAACTCGTTCTTCGCCTACGGCGAGGCCTTCGTCCGCTGCGACTGCGATGGGAACGGCGTGCCCGAGATCACCGACATGATCCGCATGCTCGGTTTCCAGTTCCTCGGCGGGCCTCCCTGCCTGTGCGCCGAGGCGGCGGACTGCAACGGCGACAGGAAGAGGGACATCGGGGACCCGATCGCGGGCCTCTCCGCGCTCTTCCTGGGCACGTTCCGCCCTCCAGCGCCCTACCCAGAGTCGGGCTTCGATCCGGACGGGGAGCTCTGCGGCGTCGATCTTCCCACCATCGCTCAGGTCTCCACGCGGGAGATCGCCGAGGGACAGACCTTCGCAATCCGCGGGGAGGGCTTCTCGCGCGTCCCCGAGGAGAACATCGTGTTCGCCGGCGACGCCCAGCTCACGGTGGTGAAGGCCTCGCCGAAGGAGCTCATCGTGGAGACGGGCATGGTCATCACGGGCGGAGACGCCAGGCTGGGCATCATCCGGGACTTCCTCCCCGGGATCTTCGGCGTGGACCCCTCCCTTTGCCGGCCGCGGTTCTGCTTCCCGCTCTTCATCGGCCCGGCGGTGCTCAAGGCGGACCTGCTCCGGCTCGTTCCGTCGCAGGTGGGCCTCATCGGGACCACCAAGCAGGAAGGCCGCAGCCTCGTCCTGTCGCTCGACCCGAAGCGCCTCGACACCGGGAGCCCGGTCCAGGTCCAGGCGACGCTCGTCACGCCCGTCCGGCCGAACCTGTCGCCGGGATCGCGGAAGACTGCGTTCGAGGTCAAGTTCTCCCTGCCGGAGATGGGCTTCGATGAGGCCGTGCGGGAGCTCGCGAAGCGCCTCGAGCGCGAGCTCTCCGGCGATGGCCCCCTGGCCGAGGTCCTGGTGATCCCGGATGCGGAGCGTGGCACCATCGAGCTCCGGCCCGCGGATGACCTCCTCTCGGCGATCGACGGCAAGATCTCGGTGTACCCGGGGACCATCGGCCGCTGCGGTCCGACGAACCTCCATCCCATCAACGACGAGCGGGCCTTCGGCTGGTGCCGGTTCGAGGAGCTCGTCAAGCCGTGCAACGGCCTGCCGCAGTTCGAGTGGTTCATCCCCGTCCAGTTCGTCACCTCGACGAGCGGCTCCCTCTCCGGCGTGCCGCACCCCAACGACCGCTCCCCGGCGATGAAGTCGGTCATGTACAACTGGGACGCCTACTGCCACGTGCGCAAGCACAAGCTCTGGAACGAGTGCGCCCTCGAGGACCTGATCGACGGCGGGGCCACGGAGATCCCGGACTTCCCCACCTCGGCCTGGGTGCTCAAGACGGAGTGGCGGACCGACGACCCCGCCGCCCCCCTCTGCGACCGCATGCCCTCCGGCGTCGACCTCACCAAGTTCTACAAGTACGTCTACTCGGGGGACGGGCGGAACTGGTACCTCACCGCGATCCACCACACCACGAAGGACCTCGACAAGTGGTTCTGGATGGACGCCTACGTTCCGGCGCAGATCCTGCAGTCCACCTGCGGCTTCGTGCGCGGCCTCGGCGGCTGCGGCGGCACGAACCTCGATATGCCCGCCTCGCTGACGGGCACCCAGTGGAAGGACCACTTCCTCTGCACCAACATCACGACCACGCAGCCGATCACCTCCGGAGGCTTCGCCGGCGTGGGCCCGGGCGGCGGGACGAGCTCGGCCTGGTGCGGCAACTTCCAGTTCGCACCGGAGTGCCCCGACTCGATCGACCTCGGCGGCGGCGGCGAGACCTGCTTGAGCTGCCATGACCGCGCCGAGGTCGCGATCTCGGGCGGCTCGCTCAAGCTCGACTTCCTCTACTCCCTCAACTCGCCTCACCCCGACCCGAACCCCTGCAGCTCAGGGGGAGGGTCCGTGGGCTTCTCCACGGACATCCAGCCCATCTTCAACGCGAGCTGTAGCTGCCACACCGGAGGCGGTTCGCCGGCCGGCTTGAGCCTCGCGGCCGGGGTCTCCCACGGCAACCTGGTCAACGTGAATTCCTGCGAGCGCCCGACCATGAAGCGGGTCAAGCCCAACGACACGGGCATGAGCTACCTCTGGCACAAGCTGAACGGCACGCACAATACCCTCGGCTCCTGCTCTTGCCCGTCCGTCACGGGGTGCGGGGGACAGATGCCGCTCGGCGGCCCGGCCCTCTCCGCCTCGAACCTGACCAAGATCCAGCAGTGGATCCTGGCGGGCGCGAACCCTTGAGCGGCACGAGGGGACGACGCAGGGAGCCGGGCGGGTCGCCCCTGCGCCGCCCCATCTGCCGCTTGTACTGATCCAGGGAGATCATGGGGTAGAGCGCGGGGTCGTTCCCCCAGCCGAGCATCATCTTCAATTCCCAGTCTCCCTCTCGGGGGCCCCGGACTTTCGGATTGTCCTCCCCGGCGCTCCCCGGTAGCGTCGCTGCCTTGAGGCAGCGCCCGCGCTTCCTCGCGAGAACCATGCTCTCCGCCACCGAGAAGAACGTCCGGGCCTTCGGCCTCTCCATGGGCATCGTCTGCCTCATCGCGGGGGCCATCGTCTCCTGGAGGTCCTCGGGCGCTCTGCGCTGGCCCGTCGCGGGAAGCCTCTGGGCCGCGTCGGGGCTCCTCTGGGCTCTGGCGCTCGTGCGCCCCAGGCTCCTTGCGCCCGTTTACCGACCCTGGTCGAAGCTTCCCCACGGCATGGGCCTCGCCTTGACCTGGGTCATCATGACCTTCGTTTACTTCACCGTCCTCGTGCCCTTCACCTTCATCCGGTGGAAGGACCCGCTGCGCCGGAGGCTCGGCGCCCCCAGCTACTGGGAGCCTCACAGGAACGCGGAGCCCACCCTGGAGCGCTTCCACCGCCCCTTTTGACCCTCGAGCCTCCTCATGTACGTCCTCGGGCTGAGCTTCTACTACCACGACGCCGCGGCCGCCCTCGTGAAGGATGGCGTCCTCGTCGCCGCCGCCGAGGAGGAGCGCTTCAGCCGGAGGAAGCACGACTCGGAGTTCCCCGAGCGGGCGGTCCGGTACTGCCTGGACGCTGCGGGGATCACCATCGACCAGGTCGACTACATCGGTTTCTACGAGAAGCCCTTCGTGAAGTTCATCAGGATCCTCGAGACATGCCTAGCGGGCTGGCCTCGCACCTACATGACGTGGGCCCGGTCCATGCCGCTCTGGCTCAAGTCGAAGATCCGCGTGGGGAGCCTGATCCAGGAGAAGCTCGGCACGGACAGGGACATCGTCTTCTGCGAGCACCACCTCTCGCACGCGGCGAGCGCGTTCCTCGTCTCGCCGTTCGAGGAGGCCGTGCTGCTGACGATGGACGGCGTCGGCGAGTGGACCACGACCGCCTTCGGCACCGGGCGGGGGAGCGCGATGACCTTCGACGGCGAGATCCGATTCCCGCATTCCATCGGCCTCCTCTTCAGCGCCATCACGGCCTACCTCGGCTTCCAGGTGAACGACGGCGAGTGGAAGGTTATGGGCCTCGCGCCTTACGGGAAGCCGCGGTTCCTCGACAGGTTCCGGGAGGTCGTGGACATGAGGCCGGACGGCAGCTTCCGCCTGAACATGAGGTACTTCGCCCACGACTACTCGACGAGGCGGATGTTCAACGCCCGGTGGGAGCGGCTCTTCGGCCGCCCCGCGAGGAAGCCCGAGAGCGATCTCGACGAGTTCCACCACGACGTCGCCCACTCGGGGCAGAAGGTCGTCGAGGACCTCGTCCTCAACCTGGCCCGCGCGTTGAGCGAGCGGTACCGCCTCCCGAACCTCTGCATCGCCGGCGGCGTGGGGCTCAACTGCGTCGCCAACTGGAGGATCCACGAGGAGACGGGGTTCAAGAACATCTTCATCCAGCCCGCGGCGGGGGACTCCGGCGGGGCCCTGGGGACCGCCTTTCACATCGCCAACACGCTCCTGGGCCGTGACAGGGTCTTCCAGATGCGCCACGCGTACTGGGGGCCGGAGTATGGCGAGGAGGCCATCCGTGCTGCCCTCGACTCGGCGGGCGCCAGCTACGTGAGGCGGAGCGAGGAGGAGCTTCTCGACGAGACGGCGCGCCGGATCGCTTCGGGCGAGGTGATCGGCTGGTTCCAGGGCAGGATGGAGCTGGGCCCTCGGGCCCTCGGAGCCCGCAGCATCCTCGCGGACCCGCGCGACCCGCGGGTGAAGGAGACGATCAACGGCAAGGTGAAGTTCCGCGAGTGGTTCCGGCCCTTCGCGCCTGCGGTCCTCAAGGAACGCGCCCAGGAGTATTTCGAGGTCCCGGCCGGGATGGACCTGCCCTTCATGTTGATGGTCCCGAAGGTGCGGCCGCAGCACCGCCAGCTCCTCCCCGGGGTCACCCACGAGGACGGCACGGGGCGCGTGCAGACCTTGACCGAGGACCTCAACGGGCGTTTCTACCGCCTCGTGCGGTGGTTCGGCGAGCTGACCGGCGTCCCCGTCGTCGTCAACACGAGCTTCAACGTTCGGGGCGAGCCGATCGTCTGCACGCCCGCCGACGCCTACCGGACGTTTCTCAACACGGGCCTCGACGCCCTCGTCATAGGCGACTTCATCGTGACCGAGAAACCGGGTAGCATCGACTTCGAGGCCGCCCGGAGGCGCAGCATCACCCTGGAGGGCACCGCCTCGCCGGAGCTTCGAGAATGGCCAAGCAATCGCTGATCCACGAATTCCTGCTCTTCCTCAGGCAGGAGAAGAAGTGGTGGTTGGTGCCGCTCCTGGTCCTGCTTCTCCTCGTGGGGGCGCTGCTCTTCGTCATAGGGAACCCGGCGCTGGCGCCCTTCCTGTACCCCTTCTTCTAGCCCGATGCCCATCACGCGTCGCCTCGGAGAGCTGCCGCGTGTGGATAAGCTGCTCCGAAAGGGGGGTGCACTCCGGATGGGCAAGCGCGACTACGCGATGTTCCTCCTCCGCCCTGACCGCTGCTTAACCCGCCTTCCGCGGTCAAGAATCGTGTCCTTCCTGGCGCGGTGGAGCCGTCAGCACCGGTCGAAGACGCAATCGCCGAGATCATCCCCGCCTGGATCCTCGCCACAGCTCTCGGGACCCGGCACCGCCGGCGGCGCGCCAGCCTGGAAGAGGTAGCCGAGGAGGAGGATCACATCGGTGAGATTGACCCGGCCGTCGTCGTCGACGTCGGCGGCGTCTCCGCAGGCGAGCGGGCCGCCACCCTGGAACAGGTGCTCGAGGGTGACGACGGCGTCAGTCAGGTTGACGCGGGCGTCGACGTCGGCGTCGCCGCGGCGGAAACGCTCCGCCGTCGCGGCGCGCCTGCCGAAGAGCAGGGATAGCGTGTCGGTGGAGAAGTCGGCCGAAACGACGTCCAGCGCGCCGTCCGCGTCCAGGTCCGCCGTCACGATCCATCTCGGATCCCCCAGCCGGTAACTGGCCAGAGGCTGGAAGGACCTGTCTCCTTGCCCCTCGAAGACCCGCACGCTGTCGCTCCCGGCCTGCCCGACGAGCAGATCGGGCAGCCCGTCGCCGTTCAGATCCGCGGCGGCGACGGCCGACGGGCCGTTTCCGACCGGCATGACCACCGCCTCGGACAGCGCACCGCCTCCCGCGCCGAAGTAGAGCTTCACCTCGCCCTCGCTCTCCGCCACGACGATGTCCTGCTGGCCGTCGACGTTGAGGTCGTGGATGGTCAGAGCCACGCTCTCCGAAGCGCTCGGGATCGCGGTCGTCCTCGGCAAGCTCCCGGCCCCGTCGCCGAAATACACCGCCAGGCTCTTCTTGCCGGCGACGACGAAGTCCGCGTTGCGGTCGCCGTCGATGTCGCCAGCGGTGAAGCGGGAAGGAGCACTGAGCACGGTCGCCTTGCTGGCGGCGGCGAAGCTGCCGTTGCCCAGTCCCTCGAGGATCGCGATGTTCGCCTCTCCCTGGTGGAGGATCGCGAGGTCCTGGGCGTCGCTGCCGATGAAATCGCCGGCAAGGACCTGCACCGGCAGGAGGCCGGTGGCGTAGCTGGCCGAGAACTGCGGCGCGGCGCCCGCCGCTGCGAGGTAGACTTTCGCTCCGCCGCCGGCGAAGTCGGCGGCGGCGAGGTCGGTCCCTGCGCTCGAGTCGAAGTCCGCGGTCACGACCGAGTGGAAGGAGGAGCCCTGCCCCTCGAGGTCCTCGCGGTCGGCGAACGTGCCGTCTCCGCCACCGGCGAAGAAGGACAGTGTCCCTTCCTGCGAATTGGCTGAGACGAGATCGAGCCGCCCGTCGGCGTTCAGGTCAGCAGCGGCCACCGAGCGCGGGCGCCGGCCCGTTTCCAGGGTGGTGCGCGCCAGGAACGTGCCGTCCCCCCGTCCCGACAGCAGGTTCATCTCCGCCGTGGAATTCGAGCCGAGCGCGAGATCGGTCACACCGTCGAGATCGAAATCCTCGACGCCCACCACCATCATCCCGGGAAGGGTGAAGGTGAAGGGCGAGGGATCGTAGCCGCCGTTGCCGTCGGCGAGGAGCACGCGCAGCTCGCCGTCGAAGCTCACGAGCTCGAGGACCACCACCGCCAGGTCCAGGCGGCCGTCGCCGTCGAAGTCCGCGGCGTAAAGCTGGTCGGGCGCCGTGCCCAGCGGCACTGCCGGCCCGCTCTCGAGCGCGCCCGCGCCGTCGCCCATGAGGACCGTGATGTTCTCCGAGCTCTGGTTGGCCACGGCCACGTCGGGATTGCCGTCGCCGTCGAAGTCTCCCGCGGCGAGAGCCCTGGGGACCTGTCCGACGGCGAAGGTCGCCGCAGTGAACCCGCCCTCCCCGCCGAAGAGGACTTTGAGCTTGGCTTCGTCCCCGATCGCGACGGCCATGTCGGGCCAGCCGTCCACGTTGAAGTCCTCCACGACGAGGGCGTGGGGGCTCCTGCCCACCTGAAGCGTCTCAGCCGGAGCGAAATCGCCGGCGCCGATGCCTCTGAGGAGGGAAAGGTTCCCGGCGATGTTGTTGAGGACGGCGATGTCCGCCTTGCCGTCCCGGTCGAAATCGGCCACCTCGCTCTGCCGCGCGCCCGAGCCCGCGGCGTGCGCCTTCGCGGCGCCGAAGGTGCCGTCGCCCACGCCGAGCAGGACCGCAACCGAATCGGAGCCCGAGTCGGTGCTGAGGAGGTCGAGCGCCCCGTCCCCGTCGAGGTCGGCCGCCGCCAGGTGCAGCGGGCTGACGCCGCCCGGGAACCTTGGCTCTTGGGGCTCGAGGACCCCGTCCCGGTTCAGGAAGACGAAGATGTCCCCCCCGCTCCCGGCAACCGCGAGATCCGGCACCCGGTCGCCGTTCAGGTCGGCGGGCCGGAACGCGGCCGCCAGGTCGTTCAGGGGGAACGACACCTCGGCCAGAAAGGTGCCGTCGCCCTGCCCGAAGACGGTCACAGCCTGAAACCCCAAGGCCACGCACCAGAATCCCGAGCGCAGTCTCGACACAATCCCTCCTTCAAGGCTAAGGGCTGAAGGTGAATGGTAGCCGCGTCGCGTTAGAGGCGCAACCGTGGAACGGGACCTCGACCGGGGGCGCCCGGGAGGCCCCGAGCGGGAAGTGTAAGTCCCCCCGTCCGTGCGTCCGTGGTTAAACCCCTTGAGACTCCTTCGCGGAGTTGCTACGATCCTTCGATGGAATCGGCAACATCGATGATTCAGGGGTGTATTCCACTGGTCAAGGGGAATGAACTATGAAGAGACGAGCGGTACTCGTTTGGGTTCTGGGGTTGGGCTTTTGCGGCGGCTACCTCGCGCACAACTGGGAGTCCGTGCTCGCCGACGGCGAGGGCGCCGCCTCCTGGTCGCCTAGCCTCAGGGGCGACGTCAACGACGATGGGAAGCTCAACATCTGCGACGCGGTGTACATCCTGAACTACCTCTTCAAGGCGGGCGAGGAGCCCGCTCCCGTGCCGCAGGGCCGGGGGGGCGTCCTCCAGACCGGTCAGGTGGGCTGCTGGAGCGGCACCCACGGCGAGGAACAGAAGCCCTGCCCGCAGCCCGGCGAGGACGACCACGGCCAGGATCCCCAGTTCAAGGAGGACGGGTTCCCGCACGACTTCGAGCTCTTCAAGCCCGATCCGGAGGACCGGTCGACCTGGTACACGGTCGACCACGCCACGAGCCTCATGTGGCAGTACCAAGCCGACACCACCCTCCGCAACTGGAGAGACGCCCTGAAGTTCGTCTCGGAGCTCGAGCTCGCCGGCCACGACGACTGGAGGATGCCGAACATCAACGAGCTCTACACCCTCGTCGACATCAGCCAGCGGACCCCGGCTGCGTACAAGAGCTTCTTCTTCCTGTTCCCCAATAAGTACTGGAGCTCGAGCTCGTGCGCCGTGGACCTCAGCCGCGCCTGGACCGTGGACTTCTCGCTCGGTCTGGTCCTCTGCCTCGACAAGGGGGGCCAAGGCCAGAACTCGTTCAAGTTCCGCACCCTTGCCGTGCGCGCCCTCCGGTGACGGACTGACCACGGACTGGACCGATCGACGCCCCGCGAAGTGCCTCGTCCCCAGAACCGAGCCGCCGAGAGAGCCAAGGACGCTCACACCGGGCGGAGGCTCTCGGTAGCGAAGAAGCTACTCTTCTCGCTCTTGACGACGCTCGGGCTCCTCCTCCTCGTCGAGCTCGGCCTCGCCGCCCTCGGCGTGCGGCCGATCGTCTACGACGAGGACCCTTACGTCGGCTTCTCCTCGCGCGTCCCGCTGTTTGTCGAGATCGAACGACGGGATGGCGGCGGCTCGGCCATGGTGACCGCCCGCAACAAGCTCGAGTGGTTCAACCTGCAGATCTTTCCGCGGCAGAAGCCCGCGGGGACGTTCCGTGTTTTCTGTCTGGGCGGGTCGACCACCTACGGCCATCCCTACGAGGACAGCACCTCGTTCTGCGGCTGGCTGCGCGAGATCCTGCCCGCCGCCGATGGCTCCCGCAAGTGGGAGCTCATCAACGCCGGCGGCATCAGCTATGCGAGCTACCGGGTGGCGACCCTCATGGAGGAGCTGACCCGCTACGACCCGGACCTCTTTGTCGTCTACTCGGGCCACAATGAGTTCCTCGAAGAGCGGACGTACCGATCGCTGATCGAGATGCCCGCGGCGGTCCGCGGTCTCGGGGCCGTCCTCAGCGCTACGCGCATCTACTCGGCGCTCCGTCGCTTCGTGCGCTCTGGGCGAAGAGCCGCTCCGGCGCCCGGCCCCGGACGAGGGGAGCTCCCCGCCGAGGTCGAGACGCTGCTTGACGTCAACGTGGGGCCCGAGGCCTACCGGCGCGACGACGAGCTGCGCAAGAGGATTCTCTCGCACTTCCGCTTCAACCTCTCCCGCATGGTGGACATCGCCCGCTCGGCCGGCGCCGCGGTCATCTTCGTCAAGCCGGCCTCCAACCTGCGCGACTTCAGCCCCTTCAAGAGCGAGCACCGCGCCGGACTCTCCGCGGCCGAGACCGAGCGCTGGAAGACGCTTTTTGCCCGGGCCCGCCGCGCCGGGAAGGAAGGCCGGCCGGCCGAGGCCCTGCGCGCGCTGGAGGAGGCCGCCGCCATCGACCAGCGCCACGCCGAGACCTGGTACGAGCGCGGCAGGGTGCTTCTGGAGCTGGCACGGCCCGTCGAGGCCAAGGAAGCCTTTGTGCGCGCGCGGGACGAGGACATCTGCCCGCTGCGCGCCCTGACCCGGATCGAGGCGATCGTCGGCGAGGTTGCGGGCGAGCGGGGGGTCCCTCTGGTCGACTTCGTCGCGCTCGTCGAGGACCGCTCCGCGGACGGTATTCCCGGGGAGACCCTCTTTCTCGACCACGTCCACCCGACCCTTGAGGCGAACCGGCTCCTGGCGCTGTCGATCCTGGAGACCATGACCGCCATGGGGATCGCCAGGCCGGCGGGATCGTGGGGGGAGGAGCCCCTGGCGGCGGTCGTGGAGCGCGTCGAGAGCCGTCTGGACTCGCGATCGCGCGGCCTGGCGCTGCGGAACCTCGCCAAGGTGCTCGGCTGGGCCGGCAAGGTCGAGGAGGCCGAGCGGTTGGCGCTGGAGGCCCTGGCCCTGGTCCCGGAGGGCGACGCCGACACCCACTACGGGGCCGCCATCGCCTACAAGAGGCGCGGCCAGATCGAGGAGGCGTTAGCCCACTACCAGGAGACGGTTCGCCTCGAGCCGGATCACGCACTTGGGCAGGCCGCCCTCGGCGATCTCTACTGGAGGCGAGGGGATCACGAGCGCGCCCGGTCCCATCTCGAGGCTGCGCTCCGCATCCGTCCCAGGCTCCCGTACGCGATCCACCTCCTGGGCACGATGCTCGAGGATGATGGAGACCTGGCCGGCGCCGCCGCGTGCTACGAGAGGGCGCTCGCGGCGCGGCCGAAGTACGCCGAGGCGCACAACTCGCTCGGCGGGGTCCGGGAGAGGCTCGGGGACCTGGCTGCGGCCCGGCAGAGCTACGAGCGGTCCCTCGAGATTGAGCCCGACTTCCCCGCTGCGCACGCCAACCTCGGCAGGGTCCTGGCGCTCGAGGGAGACGCCGACGGGGCGAGGAAACACCTCGAGAAGGCGATCGAGCTCGACGGCGAGCTCGCGGAGGCCTGCGGCGACCTCGGCACGCTGCTTTACCGGCAGGGCGACTCGGCCAGGGCCAAGACCCTCTTCGAGCAAGCCCTCAAGATCAAGCCCGACTACGCCGAGGCTCACAACAACCTGGGCCTCATCCTCGCCGGCGAAGGCAGGCTGGTCGAGGCCAGGAAGCACTTCGAGGCGGCCCTGCGCTCCGTGCCCGACTACGCCGGCGCTCGCCGCAACCTCGAGCGGGTGAAGGCAGCGCTAGGACAGTAAGGGCTCCTCCACGTCCGATGCGACGGTCAAGGAGAGCGGAGACAAGAACGCGGCCGCAAGGCCGCCGAGGAACGGCTTGATCCTGTCAGCCAGCCCAGGGCTGTTACAAAACAAAAACGGTCGGCGGACGGGAACACCCGTCCGCCGACCGAGAATCGGCCCGATCCGATCAGTTTCAGTTGTTCGGGCAGTTCGAGAAGGACTCACACGAGAGGAATTCCGCCGGGGGCGAGCCCGGAGCCGGCGTGAAGTCCAGCCCGCAGGAGTGGAACGCGCCGAAGAACGGGTTGGGCGGAGCCGGACCTCCCAGGAACAGGTAGCCCAGGCTGTAGACCCCGTCCGATATGTCTACCTTGTTGTCGTCGTTTGCATCTGCGGCGTTCAGGCAGGGCGGCGTCTCACCCCCGATGAACAGATAGCTCAGGGTGAAGACGGCGTCAGAGAGGTCGTAGTTGCCGTCGTCGTTCGCATTGCCGCGCTGAAACAGCTCATCCCTCCCCACGACGTCCTCGATCCCGCCGACCCCCCCCCCTCCACCGGCGGTCGGCACGGTGTTGTCGAGGTACCCGGTCAACCAGAGGGCCAACCGACGGATGAGCCTCCTCCCATCGGCCGCCAAAGTGTGGGCGTGGCCGTCCGAGATGGGATAGAAGGCGGCGCGGGCCTCGAACCGGCAAGGCTCCGGGCAGAGGCTCGGAGGATCGGTCTCCCCCTCGAAGGGCACCAGACGGGATGTCCCCGCCTCAAAGACGGCGAAGGCGATGTGGCCCTTCCCGTCGTTGTTGAGCGCGGCGGTGGTCTCGTCGATGGAGAAAAGAGGCGCGTTGGTGCAGGGGTCCGCCTGGGTCAGGAGAGGGACGCCGCCCGGGGCGAGCGGATAGCCCATGTACTGGGTCTGCGAAGTGCCGGGCCAGGTCCTCTCCACGGCGATGTCCTGGGTATTCAGGAAGGGAGCGCCGCTGAGGCTCTTGACGATGCTCTGGTCCCACCCGACGTTCAGGCTTGACATTTGGTTGTCGTAGAAACGGATAAGCCCCATCGGATCGGCGAGGCCTTTGACGATGGGGTGGTCCGGCTCTCCGCCCTGGCCCTCGGAGATCACGACGAGGTTCTGAAGCCCGTCGAAGCCCGGGTCCCCGAGCAGCGCGTCCTCGTCACCCGCACCCGGCGTGCAGTCGGTTTGACGATTCTCGTTGCCGCTGTTGCTCGCACCCATCCCTGCCCGCGCCTCGGTCTTGTTCTGCGTCTCGACGTGCTCGGAGGTCATCCACGGGATCTCCAGCTCGCGGCTCGTGTGTGGCGAGCCTCTGTAGGGGTTGTCCGAGGAGTTCGTTATGACCAGATCGTATCGCTCGTTGACGTCGGCGACCGTGTAGATGCCGCCCAGCGCGTCTCCGAGCTCATAGATGTCACCTTCGACCGTTGTGACGTTGAAGCCCGCAGCCTCAAGCTGATGCTGAAGGGACGTTTGGCTGATCGAGCCGTTCGAGCGGTTCCACTGGTTGGCCGCATCGTTCTTACCCGGGTCCCACTCGTTTTTCGCTTCGGGTGCCGAGGCGTTAGCGTTCACTGGACGGACCGGATTCCGGTTAAAGTCCGCACCGTCACGAAGATCGCTGCTGCCGGTGGAGCCGTGGAACAGGATCCGCGGGCCGCTCGGCGTCTCAGACGGGTCGTTGATCCCGACGCGGAGGACGCCTGGGTCGACGTCGTTCGAAGAGACGTTGTCGTCCGGTACGGGGTTGCCGTCCAGGTCCACGCCCCCCGGGCCGCCATCGTTGTCCGCCCGCAGGCCGACAAAACCCTCTGCGAGCGTGCCGTCCGTGGCCGCCAGGGTGGCGACGTGGGTCGGTGGGAATTTGTCCTCGTCCTGGAAGTACGAAGTCGCGCAGTTGACCTCCTTCACCTTCAAGTCGATGGCGGAGCCCACGGCCGACAGTGCTTCCTCGTAGCACGTATGCGTACCGACTTGGATGCTAGTATCGTAGGGTTTGATGTCTATGGGGTCGCCGTTGTCCCACGTCGTCTTCGAGGCGAGAACGGTCGAGGTGCCGTCGGCGTTTTGCTTGTTGATCGAAATCGTGTTGCCGATCCCGACCTTGGCATAGTAGCTCTCCCCCGTGGTCCCATTGATGCGGATGGCCGTAACGCCGGCCCACTCGACGCCGGGCAGTATGGTGGTCTCGAACCGCACGGAACTGTAGCTGTTCGGCGGCGCGGTCCGCAGGTAGCCTTGCTTCTTGCCGCCGGGACCCGTCGTGTTGAGGCCGATCTCGCCGACCGGTACCCCGGCGCGGTTTGGCTCTGCGGTGGCGTCCTGCCCAGCCGCGAAGATCCGGGGCGGAGGGTTCCCCGCAATCCCCTGGAGGACGCTGAGGGGCGTCTTCCACTGCACCATGACCTGCGCGAGATTGGCCATGCAGTCGAGGTCATTCCAGTCGACGAAGGTGTCCTCGTCCCCGTCCGCCCCGTCCGTGCAGTTCTCCGTCGCCGGGGCGAGTGCCGTCGGATTCAACGATTTTCCGTTCTTGGTTTGGGGGGTGATGGGCGGGTAGAACGCCCCGGAAAACTTGGGAAGGGCGTCCAGCGCCTGAGCCAGGCCTCCAAAGCCAAGGAACAGTAGCGCGGGAAGACCCAACAGACGCAATTGCCTCATGGCAACTCTCCTTTCGAAAGTAACCCGCCCGGCTGGCACGGGTGTAACCCGAGTAATCCTTCCTCCCGATACAGGATCGTTAGTACGCCCTCGACACGGCGGTTGCAACATCTTTTTCAACATTCTTTGGGCGTCACAGCAGCTCGTCGTAGAGGTTCATCGCTCCTGCTTCTTGTGTGGGGGCACCATCGTGGCACGGTCGCACTTGCCGTGCAAGCCGCTCCGCCGCGGCCAGGGTGGTCGGATAGGAACTCTCGCCCAAACCCTAACCCTTTTGCCGCTTATGTCAATGGGTCAGGGGCGTTCTCCAGGGGCCTCCAGGGGCTGCGTTGGGGCTCTGGGGCTGAGGTTTGGGCCACTCCCTGCCGGGAGGCCCTCGAGGGCCTCCCGGCAGGGAGTGGAGCGCGTGGGTTGTCGTGAGATCAACAGGCGCCTGCTGACCACGGCGAGGGCATCCAGGGGGCGGCTCGAGGGCACGAGGGCCATCGCGCTGAGCGCCAGGTCGCGCACGAGGGGGCAAGGAGACTCGACCGCGAGCGTGGCCCCGCTCGAGAGCAGAGCCTGGCTGTCCGCGGCCCAGTCGATCAGCTCTCGCGGGGGGTCTCCGAGGTCCGGCTCGAGAGGCGGCACGAGCTGGAGGAGCCCCTTGAAGGGCGCCAGCGCGGGCTCGACGGCGTGCTGGCTCGGCCGTGGATCTGCTCGCGGAGCGCGGCGGCGATGGCGTCGAGCCCGCGGATGTCGGCCCTGAGCCCGTCCAGCGGCGCCATCGAGAGCGTCGTGGGCGCGAGCCGCAGCTTGACGATGTACGACGTCCTGCCGTCCGCCTCGACGGGCTCGGCGAGGGCGCAGCGCTTCGAGAGATGCCGGAGGCCTTCGTACAGGGTCCTCAGGTCGACGCGCGGCTTCCCCTCGACGGTCAAGACCTCGACGTGGACCTGGAGCGTCCCGTCGGGCTCGAGGGAGCCTTCCACGGAGCGCACCCCGGGCCGGCTCGCGCCGGCGGGGAGGGCCCCGCGGAAGGAGCGCCTGTCGGGGCCGTACTCGATCTCGAGGCCGAGCTCGCTCTTGACGAGGCTCACGGCGCGGTCGAGCGCGACCTGGCTGGCCAGCGGGAGGCGGGAGTCGGCAGGCTGGGGTGTCCTGGGGGTCACGGAGCTTCTCTGGGCCACTCGGGCGAGCAGTGGCTGTCGACGCAGGCTGCGCTTGAGTTAACTTAACTCGACGGAGAGCCTGTCCAGCCCCCGTGCAGGGCACGAGGCTCTCTGGGAAGATAAGAGGCTGGGAGCAGGCAGCCCTTACACCCAGAAACCAAGACGGTGAGGGAGCGGGGGTGTCCAGAGGGGAGTCGAGCCTGCGGGAGGGGCTCGCGGGGGAGGTCGCACGCGAGCTCAAGCGCCCTCACCCGCAGCTCGCCTGCGCGCACCCCAGGGATCCGGCGTAGGGCTCGCAGGCGGGGAAGGCGGGGCTCGCGGAGGGCGGGCCGCCCAGGAAGAGGTGGGCGAGGAGGTGCACGGCGTCGGAGATGTCGGCGGCGTCGTCGCCGTTCGAGTCGCAGGCCTCGAGGCAGGGAGGTCGGGCGCCGCCCGCGAAGAGGAAGGCGAGGAGGGCGATGGCGTCCGAGACGTCCTGCGCGCGGTCGCCGTTGCAGTCGCCGCGCGAGACCCGGGGGAGCCCGGGGCGCACGGTGACCGCCGCCTCGGCCGTGTCCGCGCTCGATGCGGCCTGCCCGTCGTCGACGGCGAGGCGGTAGACGTGGATCCCGGCGGCCGCGAAGGTCACCCGCGTCGAGGGCGCGGTGGGGGACTCCGGCTCGCCGCCCGCGGGCCCGCCGGCCTTCTGCCAGAAGTAGGTCAAGCCTTGCGTCCCGCCGTCGCCGTCGTCGGAGGCGGAGCCGTCGAGGGTCACCGACGCCGAGCCGCCCTCGAGGCGGACCTCCGAGGAGGGCCGCACGGCGATCCTCGCCGTGGGGGGCCGGTTGGCGGCGAGGGAGATGTCGAGGCCCGTCCGCGCCCGCGCCGGGTCGACGGTCAAGGCCGTGGTCACGGGCAGGAGGCCCGGCGCGCTCGCCTCGAGGCGATAGCTCGCGCCCGGGCGGAGCCGCAGGCGCGGGACCGTGTAGACGCCCGTCGAGAAGCTCCGCCGCACGAGGACCTCGCCGCCGGCCTCGAGCACGCGCACCGTGGCCCCGGCGATGGGCCCCCCGGGGCCGAGCACCTTGCCCGTCGCGGCGATGGTGGCGTCGCGGATCAGCTCGAGGAAGCGCGTGCCGTAGCTCTCGTGGGCGAAGCCCTGAGTGTACTGGCTGCCGCTCGCGCTCCTGTCCTTCGCCGTCGAGCCCGAGCCGCTCGCCGGCTCGATCTGCGTGTCCTCGTGCCACTCGTTGAAGCTCGTGATCGAGACGAGGGGCACCTCCTCGTCGAGGCGCGAGAGCGCGATGTCCTTGAAGACGGCGCGGAAGTGGGAGAGGCCGTCGCCCGAGCTCGTGAGCTGCCTCGAGAGGGCGGGGTTGTTCGCGCAGGTGCGCCGGATGGCCCGGTCGTTGAAGCCCGGAGCACAGCTCGGGAAGAACCGCGCGCCCGCGGCGCGGGCCGCGTCGCGGTAGGCGTCGGTGCGGCTCCGGAAGAGGTCGAGGGTGCCGTTCTCGCCCCAGTGCCCCCCGCGGCCTGCGTAGGCGTCGTACCCGAAGATCCCGTCCCAGCGCCGGATCTTCGCCGAGTCCGGCGGCGACGGGAAGAAGAGCTCGTCGCCCACGAGGAAGACGTCGAGGCCCTCGGAGGCGCAGGCCTCGCGGAGGGCGTCCGAGAGGCCCGCGACGTTCCCCGAGAGGGCACGGGTGACGTAGATCATCGCGAGCGGCAGCTCGCCGCGCACCTTGAGGTAGCTCGGGTGCGCGAAGTACTCCCGCGCGAGGTGCCGGAAGTCGGCTCGGGCCGTCGCGATCCGCTCCGGCGTGGCCTCGAAGCCGTTCCCGAAGCGGATCGCCCAGTCGTAGAGGACCGAGAAGCGCACGTCGCCGCTCCTGGGGTGCCTGAAGATCACGTCGCGGCAGACCTGGTCCTCCCGGGAGCCGGGGGCGATGAACTCGAGGATCAGCACGTTCACGCCGTGCTCGGCGCACCAGCGCAGGTGCTGGTCCACGACCTGGGGGCTCGAGGAGTCGTAGCGGCCGAGGACGGGCGGCTGCGGCGGGTCGAGCTCGAGCCGGAGCGCTCCGGCGACGCACTCGGTGTAGCTCCAGCGCCCGAAGGTGTACCAGGGGTAGTAGTGGGCGCCGATCAGGTGCTCCTCGGGCTCGACGGACTCGGGCTCGGTGCGGACCTCGACGCGGTCGAGGCACACGCGGGCGGACCCCAGGTCGAGGCGGAAGTCCGACGTCCCCTGCATGAAGGTGCGGAAGCCCGCATCGGCCACCTTCCAGGTGTGGCGCAGCCAGGTCCCCGAGCCCGCGAGGCGAAACGCGCCGGCGTGGGGCGCGAAGGTGTCGGGGATGTCGCCGGGGCCCGACGACGCGGCGTTCGTGTAGTGGAGCCGGACCTCGACGGGGCCCGCCGCGAAGGCGGGGTCGTCGTTGGCCGTGGCGCTGATCCAGAGGCTCCGCGCGCCCTTGACGGCCGGATCCGTGACGAGGAAGTACGCGTAGGCGTCGGCCACGTCGTCGTCGGCCGCGCCGCGGTTGACCCGCGACCCGCGCGTCTCGCCGGGGGGGCCGCAGGTGGCGGGGTCGTTCTCGCCGTCCGTGCTCTGGCCGCGCTGCGTGTTGGAAAGGCCCTGCCTCTGGTCCGTCGCGCCGAGGTCCACGGAGACGCTCGCGGCGGGCGCGCGGCCGGCGAGGAGGCCGAGGTGAGCGAGGAGGGCGAGGACGGCGAGGCTCGCCGTGAGGGCGGACCAGCGGCGCTCCGGAGGCATGGGTCGGCCCCCCGTCAGCGGACCGGGGCGATCCCGAGGCGCCTCTTGGCCTCCTCGAGGACCTCGGCGGTGCGCGTGCAGCCGACGCGCGTGACGCCGAGGGCGCGGACCTGGAGGAGCCTGTCGAGGTCGCGCACGCCGCCGGCGGCCTTCACCTGCACGTGGGGCGGGGAGTGGCTCCGCAGGAGCACCAGGTCCTCGTCCGTGGCGCCGCCCGAGCCGTAGCCCGTCGAGGTCTTGACCCAGTCGACCCGGAGCTCCCCGCAGATCTCGCAGAGGCGGACCTTCTGCGCGTCGGTCAGGTAGCAGTTCTCGAAGATGACCTTGATCCGCTGCCGTCGCGCATGGGTGAGGTCCGCGACGGCCTTGATGTCCGAGCGGACGTAGTCCCATCCGCCGCTGAGGACCTGGCTCAAGTTGACGACGAAGTCGAGCTCCTCGCCGCCGTCGTCGAGGGCCTGCCGCGCCTCGGCCACCTTCACCGAGGTCGCGTGGCCTCCGTGGGGGAAGCCGATCGTGGTCGAGGCCTTCACGCCGCTCCCCCGGAGGAGCTCGGCCGAGCGGCGCAGGTAGTAGGGCAGGATGCAGACGCTCGCGACATCGTAGCGGACCGCGGTCTGGATCCCCTGCTCGAGCAGGTCCTGCGTGAGCGTGGGGTTCAGCAGCGAATGGTCGATCATCTTTGCCAGGTCGGCGTAGGTGCAGTCCATGTCAGGCCTCCAGGTTCCCGCCTCGGAGCTTCAACGCGACGGCACCCAGGGTACCCGCTCCATCGCCCGGGGGCGAGGGCTCGATGGCCGTCTCGCCATCTTGCCGTCTCGCCATCTTGCCACTGGACCACGTGGCCAGCGGCCGCCACCGAGAGCCTAGGCCCCTCAACCCCCCGGCTCCCGCCGCGGTACGAACTGGCGCAGGAACGCGTGGCTCTGGCGCAAGGACTGCTTCCGCGTCTCCAGGGTCTTCTCGTAGGCGCGGTCCTCGACCTCGACGCAAACGGGGCCGTCGTAGCCCGCGTCGGTGAGGACCGAGAAGAACCGGCCCCAGTCCACGTCGCCGAGGCCCGGGAGCTTCGGGCGGTGCCACTCGAGCGGCGCCGCGAGGATCCCCACGTCGTCGAGGCGCTCGCGGTCGACGCGGACGTCCTTCGCGTGGACGTGGTGGAGGCGGTCCGCGAACTCCCGGAGCGGCTTCAGGTAGTCCATGTGCTGCCAGACCATGTGGGACGGGTCGTAGTTGAGGCCGAGGCTGGGGCTCGGGATGTCCGCGAAGAGCCGGCGCCAGATGGCGGGGCTCGTGGCGATGTTCTTCCCGCCGGGCCACTCGTCGCGGGTGAAGAGCATGGGGCAGTTCTCGATCCCGATCTTGACGCCGAGGTCCTCGGCGACCTTGACGAGGGGGTGCCAGGTGTCGAGCAGCCGGGGCCAGCACTCGTCGACGGAGCGCTTCGGGTCGCGGCCGATGAAGGTGTTCATCCGATTCACGCCCAGGGCGGACGCGGCGCGGATGACCCGCTCGATATGCTCGCGGGCCACGGCGGCCTCGGCGGGGTCGCTCGAGAGGGCGTTGGGGTAGTAGCCGAGCCCGCTCGCCTCGACGCCCGCCGCCGCGAGCGCATCGCGCAAGCGCCGCGCCTCGGCGGCGCCGAAGCTCGTCGCGTCCACGTGGGTCACGCCGGCGTAGCGGCGCTCGGCCTTGCCCGGGGGCCAGCACATGAGCTCCACGCACTCGTAGCCGGCCTCGGCGGCGAAGCGGGCCACGTCCTCGAGCTTCAGGTCGGGCAGGATGGCGCTGACGAATCCGAGCTGCATGGTGTTGCTCCTCCGGGGCCGCAAGTTACCCGAAGGGTGGGGGATGGCAAGGAAGAGCCCCGCGCTCGCCCGGGCCCGGAGCCTGGGGGAGGCCTCCAGGGCCTGGCGGAAGGCCCCCGAGGTGGACGAAACTGCTCGGAGGCCGGGCCATCCAAGACGGCGCGAAGAGCCCAAGGATCTGGATAATGGAGTCCCCATGAAGAAGAGCGACGACCCCCCGCGCGTACCGCCGCGGCCGGATGCCGATGCCCCGCCGACGCGGCTGCTGTCGAGGCGGGCGTCAAGGCGGCCATCGCTGAAGGCGGTCACCGCGGCAGGGCTCGTCCTCGCCGTCCTCGCGGCCTGCCTCCTCCTGCCCATCACGGAGCACCTCGTCCGGGTCCTCGACTGGACGAAGAGCGCGGGCCCCCTCGGGCCCCTCTACCTCGCCCTCGTCTACGGGGCGACGTGCGTGCTCTTCATCCCCGGCTCGATCCTGACCGTGGGCTCCGGCTTCGCCTTCGGGCTCCTGTGGGGAACCGCGGCCGCGGTCGCCGGCAGCCTCCTCGGGGTCGCGCTGTCCTTCCTCCTCGGCCGCACGGTGCTTCGAGGCTGGGTGGAGGGGAAGGTCCGCTCGAGCGCCCGCTTCCGCGCCATCGACGAGGCCGTGGGCCGCGAGGGGTTCAAGATCGTCCTCTTGACGCGCCTTTCCCCCATCTTCCCCTTCAACTTGCTCAACTACGCCTTCGGCGCTACGCGCGTCTCCTTCCGCGACTGCTTCCTCGGTTCCTGGATCGGCATGTTCCCCGGGACCGTGATGTACGTGTACTTCGGGACGGCGGCGAAGAGCCTCGCCGACCTCGCGGCGGGGGACATGGGAGGGGGAGGCGCGGCAGGCTACGCTCTCCTCGGCGCCGGCCTCGCGGCCACCGTGGCCGCGACGGTCGCGATCACCCGCATCGCGCGCCGCGCGCTGCGCGAGGCGATCCCCGTGGCGGAGCCCGGCTCGAGCGGGGAGACGGGAAAGGACCTGACCCATGCCTGAGGCCATCGAGGTCCGCCCCGCGGACGAGCACAACGACCTCCTCGTCCGGAACGTCCGTCCGCCCTCCTGGGTCAACCCCGACCCGGCCCCGCGCTACAACCTGGTCGTGATCGGCGCCGGGACCGCGGGCCTCGTCGCCGCCGCCGGCGCCGCCGGCCTCGGGGCGAGGGTCGCGCTCGTAGAGAAGCACCTCCTCGGCGGCGACTGCCTCGTCGCGGGCTGCGTGCCCTCGAAGGCGCTGGTCCGGGTGGCGCGGGCCTGCGCCGACGTGCGCGACGCGGCCCGCTACGGCATCGCGGTGCCCCCGGGAGCGCGCGCCGACTTCGGCGCCGGCAGGGTGCCCAACGTGCAGGGCCTCGGGCTCGAGGCGGCGGGCGTGGCCTACGACGAGCGGGAGGGAGTCCGGGTGGACGATCGCCTCCGGACCACGAACCCCCGCGTCTACGCGGCGGGGGACGTCTGCTTCGCCCACCGGTTCACGCACACGGCCGACGCGCTGGCGAGGATCGTGATCCAGAACGCGCTCTTCCACGGTCGCGCGAGGGCGAGCTCGCTCGTCATCCCCTGGTGCACCTACACGGACCCCGAGCTCGCCCACGTGGGGTGTACCCGGCCGAGGCCGAGGCGAAGGGGCTTCAGGTGCGCGCGTTCGCGCAGGAGCTCGCCGAGGTGGACCGCGCGGTCCTCGACGGCGAGGCGGAAGGCGTGGCGAAGGTCTACGTCGAGGAGGGGACGGACAGGATCCTCGGCGCCACGGTCGTCGCACGGCATGCCGGGGAGATGATCGGCGAGATGGGCCTCGCGATCACGGGGGGCCTGGGCCTGAAGGCGCTCGCGAGGACGATCCACCCCTACCCCACCCAGGCCGAGGTCTGGAAGAAGCTCGCCGACGCCTACCAGCGCACGCGCCTGACGCCCGGGGTGAAGAGGCTGCTCGGCGCCTGGCTGGCGTGGGCGCGGTGACAGGCGGCTCCCCTGCGGACCTGGGCGAGGCGAGGGACGGTGTGCGGGAGCCGCCAGGGACCGGCTCCAGCACACCATCCGTGTGGGGGACCGCGACGGTTAGCAGCTGGTGTACTCGACGCAACCGAGCTCGCCGCCCGCATCGCTTCCGCACGCGTTCGGCGGAGGTCCAGGGGCCTCCGGCGGCACGCCCCCGAGGAAGAGGAAGCCGAGGATGCGGATCGCGTCCGTGAGCTGGAGGACGCCGTTGTCGTCGGCGTCGCCGGCGTCCAGACATGTGGGGGGCACACCGCCGAGGAAGAGGAAGCCGAGGATGCGGATCGCGTCCGTGAGCTGGAGCTGGCCGTTGTTGTCCGCGTCGCCGCGGTGGAACCCGCCCTTCGGCTGGCATTCCGGCAGCGCCGCGCAGTCCTCGTCGGCGCAGTCGGCCTTGCCGTCCTGGTCCTCATCGCCCGCCGTGGCGCAGTCCTCCGGCACGCCGGTGAACGGGAGTCCGCTCACGGCCCGGAAGGTCACGCCCGTCACGCCGCCGCCCCCGCCCGACACGGCGAGGCCCACGAGGGTCTGGTCGCGGAGGTTCACCTGGATCGTGCCGGTCCCGATCTCCCGCGAGCCCACCTCCGCGTACTGCGTCCCGTCCGCGGAGCGCTCGGCGGTGATCTTCGTCCCCGCCCGCTTGAGCTTCAGGTAGATGGGCAGCCCGTCGACGTTCTTGTCCGAGATGTTGAAGGTCGCGCTGAGCTTCGTCGGGTCCGTCTGCCGCCGGTAGCCCCCGAAGAGGAACCTCGGCCCGCCCTTGGAGACATCGCCCGCGGTGAGGGCGAAGTAGACGTGGGCGGCGTGCGGGTCGAGGGTGTCCCGCACCATGAGCCCCGCCTGGCCCAGGAGGCCCGGGTCGTCCATGCAGTCGATCCTGGCCGAGATCTCGAAGTCGCCGGTCGCGGGCAGGTGGATGAAGCGGACCTGGTCTTCCCTCTTCGACCGGGTCCCGCCTCCGGCGGCGCTCACGACGACCTCGTGGTCCGCGAAGGGCACGGCCGCGCCGGCCGCGGGGCCGATGTCGACGCTCTGCCAGGGGCCGAGCGGCTGGTCCGCGAACGGGTTGCGGCTCACCGAGGGCTCGCCCGTCACCAGCGCTTCGACGGACCCGACTTGCCACGTCGACTGCCCGAAGGTCGATGCCGCGGCGCACGGCGCCGGCACGAGCTTGTAGGTCACCGTCCTTGCCGTCACCGCCGTGAGATCCCACTGGACCACGCCGCCCGCCAGGGCGCCGCCGTCGGAGATCGGCTCGGCGGATGCTCCCTCAGGGAGCACCTCGCGCACGCGGACGTTGGCGGCGGGGCTGGCGGTGACGGCGAGCGAGACGTCCACCTTGTCGCCGAGGTTGTACGACGCCGGGGCGATGTCGCGGACGACACTGGCGGGGACCGGGCTGGTCGCCGACACGAGGCTCAAGGAGATGGCCGGCGGCAGGAGGCCCGGGCCGAGGGGGTCGGCGGGGTTCTGGAACCGCAGGCGGAACCCCGAGCCGCAGCAGCCGTCCGTCACCTTCACGAGGAGCCGGCTCTCGCCGGGCGGAAGCGTGACCGGGACCACATCCTGCTCCTCGTTGGCAGCTCCCCAGGGGCGGCAGACGATGATCCCCCCCACCGTCAGGTCGACGTCGTTGAGGAAGATCTGGATCGCGTCATCGCTCCCGATGCCGAGGTTGGTGTCGATGGGGCCGCCCGTGTTCGTGACGTACACGCTGCTCAACGTGAGGTGGTCCTCGGCGTCGAAGCCGTGGACCGCGGCGCTCGCGTGGTCGATGGTGTCGCCACGGGTGAACCCGGCCTTCCAGACCGGGAAACGGTTCGTCACCACGGCGCCGGTGTCGCCACCCGCGATCACGAGCCCCGCGGCCCGCGCGCCCGAGCCTGCGCCATCCCCTCCGTAGGCCGGCCGGATGAGCCGGCCCGGGAAGGGCATGACGTCCAGCTCGGTGACGCTGCCTTCCTCGTTGACGATCCAGTCCTTCGGGAGGTCGGCGCCGCCGTTCGCGTCGCAGGCCCCCGGCGGTCCATGGTCTCCGGCGCGCGCCGGCGCGTTGAAGGCCAGCGGCCCGAGGTGGTTCCAGAGCCGCAGGAAACCCTGGGCGGTGAACAAGGATCCGGTGTAGGTCGTGTCGCCGCCGATTCCGACCGCCACTCCGTTCACGGTCGCCGTGGATGGGATCTTCGCGTCCATCGCATCCGGAGCGGCGGTCATGGTGTACGTGAGGTTGATCTCCACGTCCACCTGGGGGAAGCTCCAGGTGATGGTGTCCCCGGCCAGCGCGCCGTTGTGTGAGGGATTCGAGGCAGCGAGGCCTGCAGGCATCTTCTCGTTGATGGACACCGCGGCGCCGGGTATGCGAGGCAGGATCTTGATCGTGACCACGCCGGAGGTCCCGTTGATCAGCGTGTCCGGGATGTCCCGCCGGAGCGAGATGGGCCGCGGGGGGCCGGCGCCGTTCTCCATAAAGTTCTGGATCTCTTCTTCGGGCAGGGCCTCGTCCCAGACGCCGATGTCGTCAATAAGACCGTTGTAACTGCGTCGATCGGCCGGAGGGCCGGCGCCTAGGAAGATCTCCGTGATCGTGCCCAAGGGTGCCTTGCCCGCGCCTTCGGCCCAGAGCGTGCCGTTCTGATAGATCCTCGTGACGTCCTGCTCCTTCACGAAGGCGTAGTGGTTCCAGTCGCCCTTGTACTTCGACGAGTCCGGCTCGTTCTGCTGGAGACGTTGCGTCGGTCCGCAACAACCGGCGACGTCGAAGTAGATGTTGCCGTTGCTCCACGGGATGTGTGAGCCGAGCTGGCGATTGGGACCGAAGTAGAAATTCCACTGGTCGACGGGCTGGTTCTCGGCGCCCTGAATCCACATCGCCACAGTCGCGGCGTCGTTCCCGGTCATGCTGTCGAACGCCCCGGCGGCGGCGCTGGGCACGGTGACGTACGTGCCATCTGCCGTCGTGAGGAAGTCGAGAGCCCGATCGTTCGGCGCCCCGCTGCGCCCGAGGCCGGGTTCCGTGTAGAGGGCGGGCGTCTCGGGAAGGCCGTCTCCGTCGAGGTCGTTGCCGCTGATGACGCCGTCGTTGCCCTGGCCGCTCTCATCGACGGCGAGCAAGGGGTCCGAGTCGTCATCGAAGCTGTAGAAGAGGAGGAGCTCGGCGCGTGACGGCCGAGCGCCGAACGAGACGAGGAGCACCGCGAGAACGCCGCGAACCGACCACTTGGTGAAGCCTGCACCGAACATCTTTCAACCCTCCAAAGAGCCAACCTCAGGAGCCTGAACGGGCCATCTCCCGACCCTGCTCCTCGGCACGTCAGATCCTACCGCGTTCCAGGCAGAAGAAGCCAGCTTTTTTGGCGTGGTTCAACGCCGGGTTACACCCGGCTATGAACCACGCGTTCATTCCCACGATACTGCCCCTACCAAACTGCCCCTGCTGAGCTCTTTCCTGTTACCCGAATGGAGCCTGATCTGAACCACGCCGCTTTTTTACTTCGCGCCGGGCCCTTCCCGATACGGGCGCTGGGCCTGGTAGGACCGCAACCGGTCGCGGATCTTGGCCGCGAGCTCGTGCTGTCCGGTGGCCGCGGCAAGGGCGATCGCCTTCTCCGCTGCCGCCGCCGCCTCCGCGAACTGCCCCGCCGCGGCGTAGCCCGCGGCGAGCGTGTCCACGGCGGAAGGCACCTGGTAGCGCGTGGCCTCGCAGAGCCGCAGGGCATGCTGTATCGCTTCCCGAGCGTCGTCCATCGTCGAGTCCGGGCGCGTGGCGAGGATCCAGGCGAGGTTGTTCGACGCTGCGGGATCGCCGGGGCGCTGCTCGAGCATCTTGCGGTACTGGGCCAAGGTCCCGGCCGCGTTTCCCTGTCGCTGGAGCGCCTCGGCGAGCGCCACCTGGGCGGCCCAGAGCCCCGCATCGAACGAGACGGCCTTCCGGAGAGCGTCCACCGCCTGCTCTCCGTGGCCCTCCTTGGCGAGCCTCACACCGACGTCGAGATACGTCTCGGCGAGGGTGCCGGCGTTCAACGCGCCGGAAACCGCTCGGGCGGCTTCCAGGCTCTCCCGATCCGCGGCGACGTGTCGGATCAAGTAGTCAAGGGCCTCGATGGAGTCCGAGACCTCGAGCAGCTCTCGCGGGATGGCAAGAAGATCGGCGCCGAACGGGTTGACATACCAGCGACCGGGGAAGGGAAGAGCGGCATCGCGGGCGTCCTTCCCGCCCCGAACACACTCACCGGTGTCCTCCAGCAGCCGCGCGAGCGGCACCCGTCCTCGATAGACGACGGCCAGTCTGCCCCGCGCGTCGATGAGGAAGGCGCTGGGGACGGGAAGCGGGGCCTTCTTGCTCAGGAGCGTCCGCTGGACCGCATTCAGGCGCTCCACCAAGGTGGCGGTCGCCAGCCCCCCGCGCCAGGGGGCGTTCGTGCCGGTCAGGACCGGCTCCACCTTCGACTTGCGGGACCCCCAGTCTGCGTCCAGGTCGTCCACGCTCAGGGGAAGGATCTCCACGCCCGCGGCGCGCAGTCGGTCCCGGTTTTCTCCCAGGTCCTTCAGCTCCTTCAAGCACGGCGAGCACCAGGTCGCCCAGAGCGCCACCAGCACGGGGCCCCGCGCGGCCGGGACGATCGAAACCGTCGCGCCGCTCAAGTCGACGTACTCGAGGCGAGGCAGAGGGAGTCGATCGTGGGGGACGACGCGAACCGATCCGGGTCTCGGCGCGCTGCCCGGCTCCGAAGCGGTGAGCCGGACCGAGCGCCGGGGCGGCGTCCACGGGCGAGGGGCGCCACTTCCTTGCACGAGCTCGTACCACCGGCCTGCCTCCAGGCCACGGAGCTCCTCCACATCGCCGCCGGGCCAGCGGACCACCACGCGGTCGATCGCCGTCGTCTCGCCCAGGCCGAAATGGAGCCACTTGCTGGACTGCGACAGGTACCCTTCTCCGGCGCGCAGCGTGCGGACCCTCCGGTGCGCCGAGCCATCGCGCGCGATGACCTCCACGCGGGCTCCGATGGCGTCCCGGTTGCAGCTCACGCCGACGAAGCGCAGCGCGAGGAAACGATCTCCCGCCTGCGACTGGTTCTTCAGGAAGCTGAGCCTCGGCCCGGTGCGGTTCGAGATCCAGAGATCCAGGTCCCCATCCTGGTCCCAATCCACGATCCCCACGCCGCGGGAATCGTGCTCGAGGTCGAGGCCCGTGACGGCGGAGACGTCCGCGAAACGCTGGCCGCCGCAGTTCAGGAAGCAGCAGTTGCGCTCGCGTCCGCTCCACGAGCGCCCCTCCGTCAAGAGCTTCTCGATCGCCTCCCAGGCCCGCACGTAACGGCGGCTCGAGGCATCCCCGGGGCTCGTGGGGGCTTCCGCCGGCGATTGCGACGCGACCCGCCGCCAGAAGAAGCTTCAGAGGTCTCCGGGGTCCTCCGGGCTGGTGACCATTCCGTTCGCCACCACGATGTCCTCCCAGCCGTCGCCGTCGATATCGACGAAGTTCGAGCTCCACGCCCAACGCCCCATGGTGACGCCGGCCTCCAAGCTCACATCGCGGAACGTCCCGTCGCCGGCGTTCTCGAACAGGGAGTTGCCGCGAGCGTGGCGCTGGTAGGAAGCTCGAGTCGATTCGGAAACGCCCTCCTTGAACCTCCGCTGGTAGGTGATCCTCTGGCCGGCGGAGGAGAACATGTTGCCGACGTACAGATCCACGAGGCCGTCCCGATTGAAATCGCCCCAGCTCGCCGACATCCCCGCTGCGATGTCTTCCACCCCGGCACGGTCCGCCACATCGACGAAGCGCCCGCCGTCGTTTCGGTACAGGTTGTTCCGCCCGAAGTCGTTGGCCACGTAGAGGTCGAGGTCTCCGTCGCCGTCGTAGTCTTCCCACGCGGCGGCGTAGCTGAACCGGCGGTTGTTGATCTCCAGCCCCACCGTCTCGGTGACATCCTCGAAGGTCCAGCTCCCCCGGCTCGCCAGCAGGTAGCTCCGGCCGCCATTATTGGCATCGTGGTACGGCACCGGTCGTCCCAGGCCGACCGAGTCGGCGGCAGTCTCCCGAGGGAAATAGCCGCAGACATAGACGTCGAGAGCCCCGTCACGGTCAAAATCGGCCGCAGCCATCGAGCGGGCCACGGACGCCGAGGAATGGATCCGCCGCCGCTCGAAGCGCCCCGAGCCGTCGTTCTCGAGGAAGAGGATGAAACGGCCCGAGGCCAGCACCAGGTCCTGGTCCGAGTCGTTGTCGAGGTCGACGAGGAGCGCGCTGTGAGTCGGCTCCAGGTAGCTCACGCCCGATTCCTGGGACACATCGCGGGCCGTGCCGTCGGGCTGCTGCACGAAGAGCCGATTCGGGAGCCCTCCCGTCTCGCAGAAGAACAGGTCTTCCAGCCCATCGCCGTTCACGTCCCCGACCGCCAGACCGTGCGATCCGATGAAGTCGAGCCCGAAACGCCAATCCAGGATGTCTCGCCAGTGGTCGAGGGGGTAGATGATCTGCTCGAGGTAGCTCGCATTCCCCCCCAGCACGGCCGCCGTGCAGTCTGCAAAGAGGGTGCCTTGCTCCGCGTTGGTCACGATCTCCTCGTAATCGCTGACTCGAATCGACTGGAGGAGAGGCGGGGAGCCATCCTGGCGGCGTTTCCACTGACAGGTCCAGACGGCGTTCTGCTGGAGCGAGCGGGCGGCAGCACGCGCCGCGAGCTGGAAGAACGCCCGGGTCTGGATGGACGTCTCGCCGGGCTCGACATGGAAGACCTTGAAGGAGACGCGGATCGCGGGGAGCTCGCCCGGGGCGAGCGGGGCTCGCAAGCTCGCCAGTGCGTCCGGGAACGCACGGGGGCCGCGAAGGACCCCTTGGCCGTCCCCAGGCGCTTTCTCCTCGGCGGTGCGGAGGACGACCCATGTCGGGTCCGAGCGCACCGTCTTCAAGCCCGAGGGCCGCAAGGGGCTCGAGGTGAAGGTCTCGTCGAGCAGGCCCTCGAGCTGACCGGTCGCCGGCGCGTCCTGGTGGGAGATCAGCTTTCCGAGCTCCTTGAGCTGGGCTGCCGCCCGCTCACTGAAGGCCTCGGTGTCCCACCCGTCGCTGGCCGGGTCGAGACGGTCCAGCTCAGCCTCGACCGCGTCATCGACGCGGCGGTCGGCCAATCCTGCGATGGGCGAGAAGGCCGGCCCCGGCGGCGAGAGCTCGGGCGGTCCGGGAGACCGCGGTTGCGTCCGAGGGAAGAAGACGAACGCCAAGGCGGCGAGCAAGCCGCAGGCGAGCAGGCCGCAGGAGAGCGAGACGCACCACCAGCGCGCCCGTCGCGATCGAGAACGGCCAGCACCCGTCGACTCGTCCGTTGCCATCCCCAGGAAGTCTCCTCAACCCGGGCGCCGGTTTCAAGACCGCCGGCGCCGCAATCTGAGGTACAAGACTCGGCATGGTTCAGATCAGGCTCCATTCGGGTAACAGGAAAGAGCTCAGCAGGGGCAGTTTGGTAGGGGCAGTATCGTGGGAATGAACGCGTGGTTCATAGCCGGGTGTAACCCGGCGTTGAAC
>JACQVW010000523.1 GCA_016209535.1 Planctomycetota bacterium
GTCTTCCCCTTGGGGGTGCTCCCGACCAAGGCGGGAGGGAGCACATTCCTTGAGGGGGGAGAGTACAGGCGTGGTTCTGAACCGCGTGATCGCGGTTCTTGAACCACGCCCAAAGGCGCGCCTTGCCAGTTGCCTTCGCCGGTCGCGCCTCCATATCATCGGCCCCGTGATCCGGCGGAAGACCTTCGAGTACAGCGTCACTTGCGTGATCATGGGGGGAGGAGCCGGCACGCGGCTCCACCCGCTGACCCAGCGGCGCGCCAAGCCTGCCGTGCCGCTCGCCGCCAAGTTCCGCCTGATCGACATCCCCATCTCGAACTGCCTCAACTCGGGCCTCAACCGCATCTACATCCTCACGCAGTTCAACTCGACGTCGCTGAACCGCCACATCTACACGAGCTACCACTTCGACCGCTTCTCGAGGGGTTTCGTGGAGATCCTGGCCGCGCAGCAGTCGCCCCAGTACCACGTGGAGCACTCGTGGTACGAGGGCACGGCCGACGCGGTCCGGAAGAACCTCACGCGCGTCAAGGACACGGGGTGCGAGGATGTGCTGATCCTCTCGGGCGATCAGATCTACCGCATGGACTTCCGGGAGATCCTGGGCACGCACCGCGGAACGGGGGAGTCCGACCGGGCCCATGTCACGATCGCCGGGCTCCTCGTGCCCAGGGAGCGTGCGCGGAGCTTCGGCATCATGCGGATCAGCCCCGAGGGCGAGGTGCTGGCGTTCATCGAAAAGCCCGGGAAGAACGATGCCCTCTTCGAGGGCCTCGAGGCTCCGCCGGAGCTCCTGGAGCGCTTCGGCATGAGGGAGTCGAGGGAGCCGCTGTATCTGGCCAACATGGGGATCTACGTCTTCGGCGTCGAGCAGCTCGAGGAGGCGCTGGAGGGTGGAGCCCCCGACTTCGGGAAGGAGGTCCTGCCGTCCCTCCTCGGCAGGATGCGAGTGCGGGCCCACCTGTTCCAGGGCTACTGGGAGGACATCGGGACGATCCGCGCCTTCCACCAGGCCAACATCGAGCTCGCCACGCCGAGCCCCAGGTTCGACTTCTACCGCGCCGACGCCCCCATCTACACCCGGGCGCGGCTCCTCCCAGCGACGAAGCTCGAGCGCGCCGCGGTGAAGTCCTCCCTCATCGCCGATGGGTGCATGATCGACGAGGCCGTGATCGAGAGCTCCCTCATCGGCGTGCGCTCGATCATCGGGAAAGGCTGCACGATCCGGAACACCTACGTCATGGGGGCCGACTACTACGAGTCGGGGGAGGACGTGCAGGCGCACCGGGGCCGGAGCTCGCCGCAGGTGGGCATCGGCGAGGGGACGCACATCGAGAACGCCATCATCGACAAGAACGCGCAGGTCGGGCGGAACGTCTCGATCACGAACCGCCAGGAGCACACGACCTACGACGATGGCAGGGTCGTGATTCGCGAGGGCATCGTCGTCGTGCCGCGCGGCGCCGTGATCCCGGATGGGTACAGCATCTAGAGGCTCAGAGGCTCAGAGGCTTCTCAGGTACCTCGCCGCGTCCTCCGGCGAGGTCGGGTTGATGTAGAAGCCCGTGCCCCACTCAAAGCCGGCCACGCGCGTGAGCCGGGGGAACAGCTCCATGTGCCAGTGGAAGTCGAACTCGATCGTGTCCCAGTAGTGGGCGCGCCGCGGGCGCACGTTCGCGTTGGGCGACGTGTGGAGGATGAAGTTGTACGGAGGGTCGTCGAGGGCCTCCCGGTACCTCCCCAGGACGTCCCGCAGGACCGCCGCGAGGCCCCGCAGGTCGTGATCCGAGGCCTTCGAGTAGTCGTGCTGGTGGAACCGGGGCGCTATGAAGAGCTCGAAGGGGAACCGGGCCGCGTAGGGGCAAAACGCGACGTACCGGTCGTCGATGGTGACGAGCCGCTCCCTCGAGCCGAGCTCCTGCTTGATGATGTCGCAGATGAGGCACCGCTCCTTGATGTGGTGGTGCTCGCGGCAGGAGTTGAGCTCGAGGGCCACCGTCCGAGGCGTCACCGTGGTGGCGATGATCTGCGAGTGCGGGTGGGAGAGGGAGGCGCCCGCCGCGGAGCCCGAGTTCTTGAAGATCAGGATGTACTTGAGCCTCTGATCCCGCATGAGGTCCGTGAGCCGGTCGCGGTACATGCGCAGCGTCAGGGCGATGTCGTCCACCTCGCGGTCGCACATCCGCGAGCGGTGGTCAGGGCTCTCGATCACGACCTCGTGGGCGCCGATGCCGTTCATCCGGTCGTAGAGCCCCTCGGCCTCCCGCTCGGGCTCCCCCTCGACGCGCAGCGCCGGGAACTTGTTGGGCACCACGCGCACCCTCCAACCCGGGCCGTTGGTGCGGCCTCCGGGGTCGCGGATGGCCGCGATCTCCGGCGGGGTCTTCTCCTCGTGGCCCGGGCAGAAGGGGCAGAAGACGGTCTCGACCTCCTCCCGCGGCACGGCGAAGTCCTGCGGACGCTTGCCGCGCTCGCTCGCGATGATGACCCATCGCTTCTGCAGGATGTCGTAACGGTACTGGGAGCCTTGCTCGCTCATCGGTGCTCAGACGCTCCAGTTCTCTCCTCCGAAGTCCCCGGGGGGCACGCTGACGGAGATGTACCCCGACTGCGGGAGGCGGTCGATCGCGTCCTTCGCGACGCGGAGGGACACGGCGAAGTCGAGGAAGTCGCTGGGCCGAGCGCCGAGCTCCTCCAGCGGGACCGCCGCCTCGGCGACGGAGCCGACGGCCGCCGCGCCCCGCGATGGCGCCACGGCGAGCTCCGTCGCGGCGCTCTCCGCCGGCGGCCCGCGCTCGGGCAGGCTCCCGGCCTGGGCTGCCGGAGAGGCGCCCTCGGCGGGACCGTTCCAGGGGTGGATCTCGAGGCGGCCGCCCCGGTAGACCATCCTGAGGTTCCGGGGGTTGTGGATCTCGAGGACGAGCGCGACCTCCTCGGGGGACTTCCGGACCGCCTCGAAGTTCCCCTCGCACCGCAGGTAGAAGCGCGACGCGTCGAAGCCGAAGCGCAGCCGCTCGAGGAGGCGGTTCCCGCGGTGCGTCGTGCCGTCCGTGGAGCGGTAGAAGCCCGCCGCGATCCAGTCGTAGTAGTTGCCCAGGCGGCCGGTGATCCTCGGCGTGAAAAGGTGGAGGGGCGGCTGGAAGAGGGGCGTGTGGACGATGCGTCTCTCCACCCTCAGGATCGGCGGCGCCTCGAGCCCCGCCTTGGCGAGCCCCGCGATGAGGTTCGTGCGGAAGAGGTTCTCGTAGCTCGCCTCGTACGGCGTGTCGTGGCCGGGGCCCAGCCACCAGAACCAGTCGCTCCCCTCGGCCCGGTAGAGCTCTCGCGGCACCGGGACTCCCGGGGCCTCCATGGCGAGCTTGTGGCGCGCCGTACCGAGGCACGCCCAGGCCCGGTTCTTCTCGTAGGCCCCGATCCAGGTGTCGAAGTTGGCGTCGATCCAGGATCCCGGCACCACCGAGGGGAGTCGTTCGAGCTTGCGGTCGAAGGCCTCCAGGTCCCCGAGGCGGATCGTCTCGAGCCCCGGGGTGGACGCGAGCCGCCGGTAGAGGCCTGTGAGGAAGCCGATGCCCGAGTCAGGGTAGTACTCCCAGGGGTTCTCGCCGTCGAGGATGACGGACACGCAAGCCTGGGACTCCTTCCGTCCCAGGCGCTCGCGGATGCCCAGGAGCCTGGCGATCACGTCCTCCGCGGCGTGTCGCGGGTCCCAGGACGAGTAGACGAAGCCGATCCTGTCCGAGAGCTCCCTGTCGCGGAAGTAGACGCGCAGGCCGCTGTCCGCGTAGGCGTAGGGCCGGTGCTTCTCCTCCTCCGAGAGGGGGAAGCGGCCCAAGGAGCGGGAAAGGACGGCCTCGTCGGTGGCGGCCCACCGCATGCCGCAGCTCGCCAGGAGGCCCAGGGCCGCGTTCGACACGGACCCCTCGGCGGGCCACATGCCGCGCGGCGCGCGGCCGAAGCGGCCCTCATAGGCCCGTATGGCCTCCTCGACGTGCCAGCGCGCGTCCTGTGGGTACCGGAAGCAGACGTCGCCCATGTTGACGTTGGGCCTAGACTCCCTCGCCACCTCGCAGTCGATGAGGAGCGGCAGGATCGGGTGGAAGTAGGGGGTCGTCGAGACCTCCACCCGGCCCCTCTGGGCGAGCTCGCGGTAGACCGGGAGGACCTCCCGGACCGCCTGGTGCGTCGCCGCGAACAGGAGGCTCTTGTCGGCCTCGGAGAAGCCCTTGCCCTTCTTGAAGAGCTCACTGATCTCGGGGCGCTGCCGCAGATGCGGCCCGGTCCACGTGAGGAGGTACCAGACCTGCAGGTCGCGCAGCTCGTCCTCGCGCACCTTCTTCACCCTCGTCCCGTCGAGGAGGTTCTTCAGCTCGCGGTAGCGCGGGAAGGGCGCGATCATGGTGGGGACGTGGAGCTTGAAGACGTGGTCGAGGAGGCGGGGCAAGTCCTCCGAGTCGAGGGCTTCGGCGGGTTTGCGGACCACATCGAGGAGCTCGTCCTTGAAGTCGTCCTTCGAGTAGTCGTCGAGCTGCTCCATGAGGACGGGCGTGACGTTGATCGTCATCGCCACCTCGGGGTGCTCCCGGGCGACGAGGCCCATCATGTGGTAGTGCCGGGCCGCGTGGAGGTACGCCCAGGGATACCGGTACTTGCCGAGGTCCGCCTCCCAGTAGGAGGGCTGGTGCATGTGCCAGAGGATGGCGACTTTCATGAGCGCTCTCGTCCCTATCCGCCCCCTCTCGCTATCGCTCCTTCTCGCACTTTATCGACCAGGTTGCCGGACCGCTTGAGCGCGTCCGCGTCCCGTTGGGGGGACCGAGGGGGGAGAACGCAGGCGTGGTTCTGAACCGCGTGATCGCGGTTCCTGAACCACGCCCACCGTCGAGAGCTTCTCATCCCTCGCTCGGCCGCTATGATAACGGCCTTCCCGGACCTTTTGGAGACCGCTGGTGCCCAACGCCCCTTCCAGGCCCAAGAAGACCTTCAGCCTCGACGAGGCCAACCGCACCCTGCCCCTCGTGGAGCGCATCGCGAGGGACCTGGTCCGCGTGAACGCCGAGGCGGCCCGCGTCCACGAGGAGGCCCAGGCCCAGGCCCGGAAGGGACGGCGCGTCCGGGCGAGCGAGGCCGAGGACCGGCTCGAGGAGCTGGGGGATCAGATCGGCGTGCTCCTCGAGGAGCTCCAGGGCCTGGGGTGCGTCTGCAAGGACACCGCCGTGGGGCTCGTGGACTTCCCGGCTCGCGTGGGGGACCGGATCGTCTTCCTGTGCTGGAAGCTCGGGGAGCCCGAGATCCGCTACTGGCACGAGGTCGACGCGGGGTTCGCGGGCAGGAAGTCGGTGCTCGGAGCCTTCAGGTAGCTCCACTCGCTCCACTCGGTCGAGCCGCGCGGTCCGGGCGAGGCGCCGCGGCCTCCGGCGTCGAGGGCCGCCCCCGCAGGCGAGGGCTTCACGTACCTCCTGGCCTTGCGGCCGTAGACCGTCTCGGGGTACCGCTCGGCGCACTCGAGGAAACGCCGAGCGGCGGCGTCCTCGTCCCCAAGCTGATGCAGGAGGTACCCCAGGCTGAACAGCTCCTCGTCGAGGAGCGCGCCGGGAGACGACCGTGCCTTCTCTTCGAGCTCGGCGGCGGCTTCCCGCAGGCGTCCTTGCCCGCGGAGGCTCATCGCGAGGAGGAGCTGCGTCCTCGATCCGGCTCGCGGCGCCGGCGCGGTCTCGATGGCCTTCCGCAGGCAGCGCTCCGCGTCGGCATGCCGGCCGTTGTCCAGGTGGTGCTCTGCCAGGAGCTCGAGGGCGTGCGCGGTCGTCTCGGTGCTCGGAGCCCCGGCCGACCCCTGCATGCCGAGGACGCGCTCGAAGCGTTCGGCGGCGAGGGCCCGCTCGCCGCCGTTCCACAGGCACGCCCCCTCCCAGAAGAGCGATTCGGCCTCCGGAGCCTCCGCTCCCAGGGGTGGGGCAGCCTGCCTCAGGCGCTTCGACGCGCCCAGGAGGGCCGCGACCTTCCGTGCGAGGGCCTCGGCGGGCTGGCGTCCCTCCACCCTCCCGAGCTCGCGGCCCTCCCCGTCGAGGACCAGGAGGAGGGGGAACCGGGAGACGCCGAAGCGGACGGCGACCGAGGGCCTCTCGTCGGCCCGGAGCGCGACCTGAGCGTGCGGGTGAATCGCCCGTGCCCACTCGGGGCGCGCCAGCTCGGCCCTGGCCCAGGCCGCCTCCTCGGCCCCCGCAACGAGGGCGAGGACGAGGAGCCGGCCATGTCCCCGTGCGGAGACCAAGGCCTCGTCGAGCTCGGCGGCTGCCGAGGAGGCCCGGAGGCTTCCGAAGGGCACGGCCCAGAGGAGGACCGCCGCCACCAAGGCTCCCGACCACCGCTTCTGGACCCCAGCGAGGTGCACGGAGCAGATTACCCTGCAGTTCCGGAATTGTCGACTCGAGGCCCGCGGGCTCGAGCCCGATGCCCGCGGCAAGATCGAAGTCGTTCCGGGACGGGTCTTTATCTCGGTCTCGGCACTCCCCCGTTCCCCCCGTTCTTCCGGCGCTCGCGCGGCCTCGCGGGGCGTGGTTCAAGAACCGCGATTACGCGGTTCAGAACCACGCCCCGAAACACCAAGGGCCGA
>JACQVW010000541.1 GCA_016209535.1 Planctomycetota bacterium
GCGCCGGAGCCCGAAAGGCTCGAGGCCGCCGAGCCGTTCGCGCGCAGGTCGGCCGCGTCGACGCCCGAGACGGGCTCGTCGAAGGTCACCTCCACGCTCGCGAGCGCGCTCACGACGGCCCCGGCCGGCGGGGCGAGCGCCGCCACCGCGGGCGGGCGGACGTCGGGCCCGAGGGGGTCGTAGAGCTCGAGCTCGAGCGTGAGGTCGCTCGAGGTGATCGACGTGTTGAAGACCTGGACGGCGAGGACGTTCGTCCCGGAGGCGAGGTAGGTCCCCGGGTCCGGGAGGTCGAAGACCTCGAAGGGGCCCTGCTCGTGATCGCCCGACGAGAAGCCGTCGTACGCCACCGGGTCGCCGGGAGCTCCGGGGACGTTCACTCGCAGGACCTCGACGCCGTTCACCCAGGCGACGAGGCCGTCGTCGTAGTTGGCGTTCACCTCGAGCTCCGCCACCCGGGCCGGATCGGCGACCTGGAAGGCCTTCCGGAGGAAGAGGGTCGAGTAGTTGTTGCGCATGGGCGGCGCGAGCTGGCTCAGGTTCGTGCCGTAGGGCCCGTCTCCGTAGCCGAAGGGCGCCGCGCCGGTCCCCCAGCCCGTCTCGGCGAAGCCGAGGGCCCGCCACGCGCTCGCGTCGGGCGACGAGGCCTCCTGGGTGCCCTGCAAGTACTTCCAGCTTGACCCGCGCTGGACGTAGTAGGTCGGGTCCGCGCTCAGCGGAGGCGCCGCGGCCAGAAAGACCAGGAAGAGGAGGGCCGCGAGGCCCCTCAGCGTGTTCCCGTCGGCGTTCCTGTCGGCCCTTGGCGTCATGGGGCCTATCTTCCGGGGGAAGGGCGGGGATTACAACCGCCGGTGGCCACTCACCGGCCGGCGGCGCCCCGCGCCGCGAGCACGAGGGACGTCCTGAGCTCGTGGAGGCCCTCCTCGAGCCCCACGGGGTACTCGTGAGGGTTCATGAGGCGCTTGACCCCGTCGTGGAGCATGGCGAGCTGGCGCCTCGTCCGCTCGCGCGCCTCGGCGAGGGGCGGCACGGCCGCGACCCGCCTCCCCCGCCGGAAGACCGGCTCGAGGAGGTCCGCCGCCCGCGCTTCGGGGGGCATCTTCTTCCGGCGCGTCGCGTCGAGGGGGTCGACGATCACGACGGGCTCGCGGATCCCGCGCTCCTCGTCGTAGATCGCGTCGCCCAGGAGCTCGCCGCCGCGCTCGAAGCGCCGCACCTGCTGCACCCCCGGCGTCGAGACCTTCACGGCCTGCTCCGAGAGCTTGACCTTGTGCCTCCACGGCTCGCCGGGCCGACGCACCGCCGAGAGCTTGTAGACGCCGCCCATGGCGGGCTGGTCGTAGGCCGTCGCGAGGCGAGTCCCGACGCCCCAGACGCCGACCGCCGCGGCCTGGTGCTTGAGGCTCTCGATCACGTGCTCATCGAGGTCGTTCGACGCCACGATCGCCGCAGCCTTGAACCCCGCCGCGTCGAGCATCTTCCGCGTCTCGATGCTCAGGTAGGCCAGGTCGCCCGAGTCGAGCCGGATCCCCGCGAGGTCCTGCCCGCGCGAGCGCAGCCACCGCCCGACCTCGATCGCGTTCCGCACGCCCTGGAGAGTGTCGTAGGTGTCGACGAGGAAGACGCAGTTGTTCGGCATGGCCTCGGCGTAGCTCCGGAAGGCCTCCATCTCCGAATCGAACGACATGACCCAGCTATGGGCGTGCGTGCCCCGCACGGGGATGCCGTGGACCTTGCCCGCGAGCACGTTCGACGTCCCGGCGCATCCTCCGACGTACGCGGCGCGGCTCGCGGCGAGGCCGCCGTCGATGCCCTGGGCGCGGCGCAGCCCGAACTCGATCACGGGGTCGCCGCGGGCCGCGAGGCAGACCCGGGCGGCCTTGGTGGCGATCAGGGTCTGGAAGTTGACGACGTTGAGGAGGGCCGTCTCGAGGATCTGGGCCTCGACGATGGGGCCGCGGACCCGGACGAGGGGCTCCTGGGGGAAGACGACGGTCCCCTCGGGCACGGCGTCGATGTCGCAGCCGAGCTCCAGGCGCCGCAGGTGCTGGAGGAACGCCCCATCGAAGAGCGGCTTCCCGTCGTTGCCCGTGAGGCTCGAGAGGTAGCGGACGTCGTCGTCGCAGAACCGGAAGCTCTCGAGCAGCTCGACGGCGGTCCCGAGCCCGCAGGCCACGCTGAAGCCGCTCCCGAAGGGGCTCTTCCGGAAGAAGAGGTGGAAAACGGCCTCCTTCGTGTGGGTCCCCGACCTCCAGTAGGCCTGGGCCATGGTGAGCTCGTAGAGGTCGGTGAGGAGGGCGAGGGACTCGCTGTAGATCATGGGGGGTCTCGCTGGGTTGGAGCTCCTGTAGTATGCCCGGCGGTCGCATACTCGAGCGAAGCGTCCTTGGCAAGCCGTCTCGCTGGGTTGGAGCTCCTGTAGTATGCCCGGCGCGCGGTCCCGGCAGGCCTCAAAACGCGGCGACGTGGGCCGAGAGGCCCACGCCCCCGCTCGTACCTTGAGCCTTGAGCCGTTCGAAGGAATCTCCACGCCAGGATCTGCTACAGCGCTACATGGGCCTGGGGCAAGGAGTTGCGCCGTCCGCGAGCCCGAGGCAGAAGGGTCCTAAGTCCTTGTGGCAAGCGGTTGTAGCGCTGTAGCGGATCGGACGGGGGAAGAAGTCCATACGTTACGCATTGCGAACGGAAGACTTGCGGCCGGTCGAGCCAGTAGGGCCACAGGGCTCTTTCCAAGAACGCCTTGTTTCGAAGGCAGTAGATGTACGCCCCACAAGGCGAGCCCTTGCGGGGCGTTCGGCGTTTATGGGGACCATGGCGCCTGGAGGCAAGGGGAGGAGGCGGGTCTCGGTGGACGAGTGAGCCCCGCCACGCTTTTTGAGGGGTAGAGGCCCTGGCCTGAGCGCGCTTCGTGAGGGGGAAAAGAATTCCCCCTCAGAGAGCGCGCACGCTTGACGGCGCTGACCTTCCTGTCGGAGCTGGTGTGACGCGTCTGCCTCAGCGCCAGGGAGCGTCCCAAGGGCCTTCAAGGGCAGACAACAAAGCCATGGCACGTGAGCCCGTCCTCCGTCATGTCCTCGCCGCCGGCGCCGAACGGCGGCGGCGGAGCCGGGCCACCGGAGGAGGTAGGTGTCCTCCACACCGCGCGGCCTCGAGCGGGCGAAAACTGGGCCGAGGGGGATCTCGGTTTCTCTGGCAGCGCCGCACAGCTCGACAAATCCAGGGGGCGATGTCTGGTAGAATCTCCTCCATGCGAGTCTACCTCGACCTCTGTGCCCTGAAACGTCCTTACGATCAACCTACGGAGGACCGGATTGTTCTCGAAGCCTTGGCCGTGGCCGCCATCGTCAAGGCGTTCGAGAGTCGCCGTCTCGAGCTGATCTCATCCACGGTCCTAGAGCTCGAGAACAGCAAGAACCCCCAGGAAGACCGCCGGGTGGAGGTCGCTGATGTTCTCCGGCGAATGCCGACCACGGTCCGGAGCGGAGAAGAGCTCCTGCGGCGAAGCCGCGAGCTCCTTTCTCATGGGTTCCGCTCTCTTGACGCTCTACACGTAGCTTGCGCCGAGAGCGCGAAGTGTGATTACTTCGTGACGTGTGACGACCGGCTTCAGGCGGCAGCATCACGAGCGGGCGCGCGGATCCTTGTGTAGGTCGTTGGACCGCTCTTCCTGGCAGCAAAGCTCGAAAAGGAAGGAGAATTGTGAGAACCACCATGGAACTCCTCGCCGACGGGTGGCGGGCGTTGGTCAAGGAACTAGGACTCGGTGAGGCCTTGCGTTACAAGGCGCTCTTTCAGCCGGGTAGAGGCGACTACGTTCGCGAGCGCGAGCAGTTTCTTGGCCATCTGACCCTGCAGGATTGGGAGCAGGAGCTCAAGGAGTGGGAGGGAAAGAAGGGGGCGTGAGCGGGGGTGAGCCAGGACACGCAGGGTTCTTGCCTCGAGCTGCCGCTACCGAGCGGTACTGAGCGCCGGGAGATCCAACGGCCACGACCCATTCGCCCCGGGTGCCCCGCGTTGCGACCGCCGCACGATGCGCTCCGTTGAAACATCCGCTCGATCGGCGAGAATGCAGCGCTCGAACGCCCATGAGCGACACACCCTCGCGCGCCGCGACCTTCAAGACCGCCTGCTCCCTCGACTGCCCCGACGCCTGCTCGGTCCTCGTCACGGTCGAGGACATGCGGGCCGTGAGGTTTCAGGGGGACCCGGACCACCCGTTCACCCGCGGCTTCCTCTGCGGGAAGGTGCAGCACTACGAGGACATCGTCCACCACCCCGACCGCATCCTCCACCCCCTGAGGCGCTCCGGCCCGAAGGGGAGCGGGCGCTTCGAGCGGACGAGCTGGGACGAGGCGATCCGGGAGATCGCGGCGCGGATCCGGGAAGCCCGCGAGCGCCACGGCGGGGAGTCGCTCGGGCTGTACTACTACGCGGGGACCA
>JACQVW010000542.1 GCA_016209535.1 Planctomycetota bacterium
TCTCGATCATGGTGGGGGGCAGGGAGGCGGACTACGAGCGGGCCTCGCCCGTCCTGCGCGTCCTCGGGACCACCGTCGTGCGCGTCGGCGGCGTGGGCGCCGGGAACCACGCCAAGCTCGCGAACCAGATCCTCGTGGGGGTCGTGCTCGCGGGCATGGGGGAGGCGCTCGTCTACGGGGCGAAGGCCGGAGTGCGGCTCGACGCGCTCCTCGACGTGCTCAAGGGCGGGCTCGCCCCGCGGGTGCCCGAGGTGAAGGGCCCCAAGGTGATCCGCGGAGACTTCCGTCCCGGCGGGAAGGCGGACTTCCACCTGAAGGACCTGAACAACGCGCTCCGCTGCGCCCGCGAGCTGGGCCTCGAGCTGCGCATCGCGGAGCTCGTGCGCGGCTACTACCTGCGCCTCTCGGCTGCGGGCCGCGGCGGCGAGGACCACTCGGCCGTCATCCGGATCACCGAGGCCAAGTGCGGCGTGGAGGCGAGGCTGGGGAGCTCGGGGGACGCGCCCTAGCGCCGACCAAGGTCACAGCTCGGCGGCCTTGCCGACGAGCACGATCCCGAGGCGGACGGTCGCGCCGCCCTTTTCCGCCGGCGCCTCGCACTCGAGGGTCCACCGCGCCAGATCCTCGTCCTCGACGAGGCGCGGGAGCTTCGCGTCCTCGTCGAGCGGCTTCACGAGGTAGAGCGTCGTCGGGTGCTTGATCCCGGAGACCTGGACCGAGAGCTTGACGGCCTCCTTCGTCGGGAGGGGGTCGAGCTTGTCGTCGACCTTCGCCGGCGCGAGGAGGACGAAGTCCCTCGTGTCCGAGACGCCTTGGTGGTCTCCGTCGACGGGTTGCAGCGCGAGGCGGACGGTGTAGGTGCCCGCCGGGAACGCGTTCCCCTTGAAGTCGCTCGACTTCTGGTGGAAGCGGACCACGCCGAGCACGGTGCCCTCGGGCACTTGTCCGAACTTCACGCCCAGCTCCTGCTTCGCCTCCTGCGTCGGGACGGACTTCCGCAGCCAGACGTCGGCGAAGGGCTCTCCCTTCGGGTCGACGACGCGCACGCCTTCCGGAGCGACCGCCTCCCGGACCTTCTCCGCCACCTCGGCGGGCGGCGTCTCCTTGAGGGGCTTGAGCTCGTAGCCTTTCTTGGCCGCCGAGGCCGGGGAGGCCGCGGAGGTGCCCGGCGCGGCTCCCCCGAGGACGAGGGCGGTGCAGACGAGGCCGATCCTCATGGGGCGCGGGGTGATCGCCGCACCTCTACAGGGCGAAGCGGCCGAGGATGGCGCTGCGCTTGTTGGGGTCGCTCCAGCGGAGCCCGAGGGCCGTGCCGCTGTAGGAGTTCTCGAGCGTCTTCGCGCACTCGAGGTGCGTGATCTTCGCGAGCGACGGGTAGAAGCCCGACTCGTTCCCGCAGATGGAATCGCAGTGGCTCGAGAGGGGCACAGTCTTCACGCGCACCTCGGCGAGCTCGCCGACCTGGAGGGAGACCTGGGCCTCCTCGCGAGCGTAGCTGATCCTCCGTCTCTCGATCCGGACCGTGTCCTTCACGTACTTCGGCGCGAGGGCGGCCGCCATGGAGAGGAGGGCCTTCGCCTGCTCCTCCGTCGCCTTCTCGTCGACGTACACCATGGCCCGGACCTTGCCCTCGGCGCTGGTCGTGAGCGTCCCCTCGGCATCGATGGCCGCCACGATGGCCAGGTCCTTGAGCTCGACCCCGTCCCAGGAGCCCTTGCGGACCACCCAGCCCAGGACGGCCTGGTCTCCGCGGAGGTTCATCTCGCCGTTCGCGAAGCAGGGGCCCGTCCAGACATCGCAAGTCCTCGCCTCGACGTACTCGCCCAAGATCACGGGCTCCGCCGAGACTGCGGGCGCTCCGAGGGCGGCGAGGGAGACCAGACAACAGGGTACAAACATTCTCATAGCGCACCTCTCTACGTAACACCTTTGTGGACGGTGCCTATTGTCGGAGGCGCGCGGACCGCCGTCAAGGATGCAAGGGTGGAAGGCCCAGGTGGCCCGACCGGCACCCTCACGCGAGGGACTGCAACCCCGAGAAGCACTTCCGGGCGGGGTCGCAGCACTCCGCGCGCCCCACGACCAAGTCGTCGGGCCCCCGGGCCGTCTGCGTGCACTGGCACCAGAAGACGGCGGTGTCGCAGGCGCCGAAGAGGCGCTCGACCTCGGCGTCGTGCTCCGGGGAACGGCTCGATTCCGTCTCGTAGAACATCTGCTTCGAGCGCAGGTTGAGGCAGGTCTTCAGGGGGTTCAGGGGCTTCGCCATGAGAAGGGCTCCAGAGCTGTCGAGCGGCGGACGGGGGGCTGCATCCTACTTCGCCGCGGCCGCGAGCAGGATCGCCCGCCGCACCGCGGTCCTCGCGGTCGTCACCTTGTAGGCATTCTGATTCAGGGGCGTCGCCCCGGCCACCGCGGCCTCGGCGGCCGCCAGGGCGGACTCCTCCGTCACGGGCTTGCCCTTGAGGGCCGCCTCGGCTCCCGCCGCACGCCAGGGCACGGGCGCGACGGCCCCGAGGCAGACCCGGGCGTCGGCGCAGGAGCCCCCCTCGATCTTGAGCGCAACGCTCGCGGTCGAGATGGCCCAGTCGTTCGAGGCCTTCTGCCGGACCTCGTAGGTCGCGCTCTGGGGCCAGGAGGCGCCCAGGAGGACATGGGTGACGATCTCGTTGGGGGCGAGGACCGTCTCCGCCCGGGGGTTCGTCTTGGGGAGGACGAAGAGCTCCTCGATCCCCACCTCCCTGGCGCCGGCGGGGCCCGCGATGCGCACCCGGGCGCCCAGCGCCACGAGGGCCGGGGCGAGGCTCGAGGGGTGGACCATGACGCAGGGCCCGTCGTTGCCCAGGATCGCGTGAAACTCGTTCTCGCCCTCGCGCGCGGGGCACGTGGAGCCGCCCCGCTTGAGGCAGTCGAAGGCCTCCTGGGTGAAGTACCAGCAGGAGGGCCTCTGGCAGAGGTTCCCTCCGATCGTGCCCATGTGCTGGATCTGCGGCGACGCGACGTTGGCGGCGGCCTGGGCGAGGGCCGGATAGCCCTTCTTGACCTCGGCGCTCGCCGCGAGGTCCGCGATCCGCACGTTGGCGCCGACCTTGAGGCCGGCCGCCGCGGGCTCGATCTTGTCGCAGCCGGAGAGGCGGCTGATGCTCACCACCGTGTCCGGCTGGACGACGTGGTTCTTCATGAGGTTGAGGAGGCTCGTCCCGCCGGCGATGGCCACGGCCTTCTCGCCCAGGAGCTTGCAGGCTTCCTCCTCGCTCTTTGCGACTCTGTAGGCGAATGCCTTCATGGGTTAGCCCTTTCCTTGGCCGTTCTTCGGCTCGGTCTTCGCCGCCAGGGCCGCGAGGACCTTCGCCGGGGTGAGGGGGATCGAGCTCACGCGGACGCCGATGGCATTGCAGACGGCGTTCGCGATGGCGGCCGCCGTGGGGATCGTGGGCGGCTCCCCGATCCCAATGACGCCGCGCTCGGGGTAGTCGAGGAGGTGCACCTCGATCTCCCCCAGGTCCGCGGGCTTGGCGAGCTTGTACCACTCCATGTCGGGATTGATCTGGAGCCCGCTCGCGCGGTCCAGGCGCCGCTCCTCGAAGAGCCCGTAGTTGATCCCCATGATGACCCCACCGTAGACCTGGCTCTCGCACAGGAGGCGGTTCACGACGAGGCCGCAGTCGGCCACGGCCACGAGCTTCTGGAGGCGCACGGCGCCGGTCTCGAGGTCGACGGTGACCTCGGCGAACTGGGCGCCGCCCACGCCCTGGTCCGACATGCCCCGCCCCTCGTCCTTGTCGGCGCTCTCGGAGATCGTCTCCTGGCCCAGGAGCGCGCAGGCCTGCTTCCAGGTGAGACCATTCTGCGGGGTTGCCCGGACGAAGACCCTGCCTCCTTCGGCCTCCAGGTCCGCGGCCTGGACGCCGAGCGCCGCGGCGGCCTTCGCGAAGACCTTCCCGAGGGCCTTCCGCGACGCCATGGCGACCGAGAGGCTCACGCCGCCCACAGTGGTGCTGCCGCCGCTCCCGCCCGAGGGCGGGTAGGCGGAGCTGCCGATCCGGCCCTCGATGTCGTTCACCTCGAGGCCGAGGATCTCGGCGGCCACCATGGGGACGATGGTCGTGGTGCCGGTCCCGAGGTCCTGGGTGCCGCAGAGGACCTCCACGCGCCCGTCGGGATAGATCTTGCACGTCGACTGGGACCCGCCCGCGGCGCCGCCCCAGGTGCCCAGCGCGCAGCCGAAGCCGCGCTGGATGGGCCCGGGCGACCTGTGGCCGCGCGGGCGCCTCCGTTCGAACCAGCCGATCCGCTCGGCGCCCAGGTGGAGCTCCCGGCGGTAGATCGGCTTCAGAGTCTGGAACGTCCTGTTCGTCTCGGGCAGGTTCCGGACGCGCAGCTCGACGGGGTCCATGCCGAGCTTGTCCGCCAGGTCGTCCATCACCTGCTCCATGATGAGCGACCCCTGCGGGTGGCCCGGCGCCCTCATGGCCCGGGCGTCCCCGGCGTTGACCATGACGTCCGTGTGCTTCCGCTGGAAGTTCTTGGGGGCGTAGACGTACGGCAGCGGGAAGCCGGCACCGCGGGAGTTGCCCCCCGTGCCCCAGGTCTCCGCCTGGAAGGCCGTGAGGACCCCCTGGTCGTCGCAGGCGGCCTTCACCTTCGCGTACGCCGACGGGCGGTTGCCCCCGGCGACGTGCTCCTCGTCGCGCTCGAGCATGAGCTTGACGGGCTTCCCGGCCTTGCGCGCGAGCTCGGCGGCGACGAGCCCCTGGATGTCGGGGCCGAACTTGCTGCCGTAGCCGCCGCCCATGTACGGCGTCTCGCAGACCACCTTCAGGTTGGGGACGTCCTTGAAGTGGCCCCGCACGCCGTCGGCCGTGGCGCCCACGGCCTGCGTCGAGGCGTAGAGGACCAGGTCGTCGGGCGCCCGCCAGTGGGCGACGAGCCCATGGGTTTCGAGACAGACGTGGGTGATCACGGCCGCGCCGTAGGTGCCCTCGATGGTCGCCGCGGCCTCCTTGAAGGCCGCCTCGACGTCGCCGCCCTGGCTCACGTTGGGCGCCTTCACGACGTCGCCGCCCTGCTTGAGCGCCTGCTCCTCCGAGGCGATGTGGGGCAGGACCTGGTACTTCACCTTCATGGCCCGGACCGCGTCGCGGGCCTGCTCCTCGGTCTCGGCCGCCACGGCGGCGATCTCGTCGCCGGCGTAGTGCAGCTCGCTGCCGGCGTCCTTGATCAGGTGCACCGCCTTGTCGCCCGGCAGGCCCTTCACGCTCTCGGGGTCGATCTGGATGATCTTCGCGTGGGCGTGGGGCGAGCGCAGGATCTTGGCGTGGAGCAGGCCGGGCAGGTTCCTGTCGTAGGAGTACTTGGCCTTCCCGCTCACCTTGAGCGCGCCGTCGAGGCGCGCGACCTTCGTCCCCATGATCTGCCGACTCTCAGGCCACTTGGGCATGGCGGTTCACCTCCCTCCGTCCTTCGTGCCCATCTTGGCGGCGGCCGCCTCGACGGCCTTCACGACGCCGCACTGGGTGCCGCAGCGGCAGATGTTGCCGTCGAGCCCGCGCAGGATCTCCTCCCGAGTCGGGTGCGGATTCGCCTCGAGGAGGGCCACCGCCGACATGACGAACCCGGGCGTGCAGAACCCGCACTGGAGCCCGTCCTCGTGCACGAACGCCTCCTGCACCGGGTGCAGCTTGCCCTCCGCCTCGAGCCCGTCGACGGTCCGGATCTCGCGGTCCTGGGCGTCGACGGCGAGGACCGTGCAAGCGTAGGCCGTCCGGCCGTCGAGGATCACGGTGCACGCCCCGCACGAGGCGCGGTCGCACACGCGCTTCGCACCCGTAAGGTCCACGGGCTCGCCCGAGTCGGCCCGCAGGTGGTTCCGCAGGGCGTCGAGCAGCGTGACCCGCGGCTCCACGAGGAGCTTCAGGGGCTGGCCGTTCACCTTGAGGGTCACGGGCACGGGGCCGGGGCCGAGCTCTCCCGGGGCCCCTGCCTCCTGGACCGGCTCGGGGGGCAGCGCGTGCCCGAGCACCCCCTCCTCGGGGATCCCGACGACCGTGGCCCCCAGCCCGAGCGCCTGGAGGAACCTGCGCCGGCTCAAACTCGCCGCGTCGTGGCCCTCGCCGGGTGGGGCCGCGGGAGCGGATGGTTGCGGTCTTGTCTCTTCGGTGCCCATGATCTGTCCTTTCGGGAAGGCTTGCACGTGTTTCTCGGGAAGGCTTGTGCGTGTCCTTTCGGGATGGCTTGCGCGTGTTCCCTCGAGCCCTCGACACCTTGCAAGCGCCCCCTTTGTAACGAGGGCGATCGGGCCGAGGCAAGTGTTTTTTGGCGTGGTTCAGATCAGGCTCCATTCGGGTAACAGGAA
>JACQVW010000543.1 GCA_016209535.1 Planctomycetota bacterium
ATCACGAAGATCCGCACGTCGGTACGAGGCTCGGGACTGTAAGCAAGGTCTGCAAGGAGACTCTGGCCATGCTGTTGCGAACCGTTGCGGCTTCTCTGTTCGTCGCTTTTCTCCTCACGGTCCGCCTGGAGGCGCAAGGCCTAGGCGGCGGGGTGCTTGGCATCAAGGAGAACCTCGACCTCCCCTTCGACGCGCTCGGAGAGAACGAGGAGGAGGAGGACGCCCCGGAGATCGTCACCTTCTACGGCCAGAACCTCGAAGGGGACGGCTTCTTCTACGTGACCGACAAGTCCGGATCCATGCAGGATGGCGAGCTCCCCATCGCGAAGCGTGAGATGGTCCGGAACATCACGGAGTTCTCGGAGAAGGTGCGGTTCGGGCTCTTCTTCTTCGACAAGGCCCTCTCCAAGTTCCCCTCGAGCGGTCAGGCGGCCGAGGCGAACCCCGGGATGAAGTCATCCGCCATATCGTACGTCCAGTCCATCCCGGGCGGGAGCGGGAGCTGCCCCCAGATCGGGCTCACGGCGGCGCTCCAGATGGCCAACAGTTGCAGCGCGAAGCGCAAAGTGATCGTCTACCTCGGCGACGGCGGGGGTACCTGCCCCGGCTCGTCGGGCGAAGGCGAGTACCACCGCCAGACCCTCGCGGCGGTCGCCGCCCAGAACTGGCAGCGCATCCAGATCAACGCGATCGCGGTCTTGCAGCCCAACGCCTCGGCCGAGCAGTTCCTGCGCAACCTCGCCGCCCAGAACGGTGGGACCTACACGCGCATCACCCGGTGAGGCGCTGAGACCGCCCCAGGCGCCTGGCGCCTGGCGTCTCGCGCGGGACGCCCCGGGATCCGAGTCGAGCTCGGCTCCCGGGGCGTCTTGCTTTTTGCGGCGGTCGCTGCGCCGTGCGACCTCGCGCGCAAGACGATCGTGTGCGCCGCCGTCTTCTGAGGTGACCGCGGCGTGCGTCCGCGGGCACGGGTCTGGGTTCGAGAGGCGGGCTTCACGGAAGGAGGCGTTCCATGCTCCGTGGCGTTTTCGTCCCAGCGTTCCTTGCCTCCGCGGTGGCGGCGTTCGGGCTCCCTTCTCGGTCGCCCTCACCCTCGGCGCCCGAGGGCTTGAAGGAGAACCTCGACCTCCCCCTCGACGCGGGCGGCGATCCCGATGACGACGACGACTACATCGAGACCATCCGGTTCTACGGGAGCGACTTCGAGGCCGACGGCTTCTTCCCCGTCGTCGACCGCTCGAAGACCATGCAGGACCGCGGCGAGCTCCCGCGCGCGAAGAGCGAGGCGACCCGCATCGTCCAGGAGTTCTCGAGCCGCGTCCAGTTCGGGCTCTTCTTCTTCGACAAGGGGCTCGTCCAGTTCCCCGGGGGCGACACGCCCGCGATCGCGCACCCTCCGCAGAAGCAGTCCGCGGTGGCCTGGATCCAGACCGTGGCGCCCGGCAGCGGGACCTGCGGCCAGCCAGGGCTCGTGGCGGCCCTGCGCATGGCCAACCGCTCCACGGCCAAGCGCAGGGTCATCGTGTACATCTCCGACGGCGGCGGCACGTGCCCGGGCTCGCAGGGCGAGGCGGAGTACCTCCGCGAGACCCTGGCCGTCGTGACGGGCCTCAACTACCAGCGCATCCGCATCGACACGATCGGCGTCATCGACGTGGGCCCGCTCCAGGAGGAGTTCCTCCGGCAGCTCGCGGCCTCAAACGGCGGGACCTACCGGCGGATCTCGCGGTAGAGCCTGCCTATCCCGGGGCCGGGCGAGGCGGCCCGCGGCCCCCCAGGTCCGCGGCGGTCAGCCCCCCGGCAGGGTAGAAGCGCGAGTAGCTCACGAGGACGAGGAGGGCCGCCGCGGCCCAGCCGATCGGACAGTAGGCGAGGAGCAGCGTCGCCGTCTCGCGCCCGGCGAAGCCCGGGCTCGTGCCGGCCACCAGGACCAGGGCGAGGGCCCAGAGGCCCGAGCCCACCTTACGGAGCCGCGGGCTCTCGGCCTGCCGCCAGGCCTCGAAGCCGAGGACCGCCGCGGGCCAGAGCGCCACGAAGTGCGCCTTCCGGCTCAAGGGCGCCAGGAGGACCATGGCGGCGCACGCCGCGGCGACCTCCTCGGCCCGCCAGCCGAGGCGCGCCCCGGGCGCGCGGCGCCAGGCCGCGGCCAAGGCCGCCGCGAGCACGGCCGCCGCGGCCCCGAGGTAGATCCCGTCGGCGGCACCCTTGGGCAGGTCGGCGAGGTGGATCGTGATGTACCTGCCGTCGCGCGCCGTGGCGTCGGATGCGCGCAGGAGCCTGTGGAGGAGCACGCGGAGGCTCTGGCCTGGCTCGTAGCCCTCGCCGGAGCGGGCCGCGTAGCTCTCGGAGCGCGGGTCGATGTGCCGCAGCGTCACGTCGTGCCACGCCCTCCAGGCGTCCCCCGCGCCACGCGGCCCCAGGACGAGGACCGGGAGGAGGCCCGCGATGAGGAGGAGCCCCGCGAGGGCCCCGGCGAGGAAGCGCCAGCGCCGCCGGTAGAGGGCCCACGGGAGGATGAGCACGGGGGTCACCTTGGCCACGATCGCCAGGGAGAGGATCGCGCCGGCGATGCCCTCGCCACGCCGGCGCGTCCAGGCGAAAGCGCTCAGGACGAGCGCGAGGACGAGCGTGTTCGCGTTCCCGTTCCCGAAGTCGCTGTCGAGGCAGCGGTAGGCGAGGAGGAAGCCCGCGGTCTTTCCGAGCGCGGGCAGCGTGAGGCCCAGGACGCGGTCCAGGGACCGGAAGATCCAGACGACGAGGCCCGCGTTCAAGAGCACCCAGAGGGCGGCCGCGCCCCGGTACGGCAGGAGCCCCAGGGGCGCCACGAGGATCGCGAAGGGCGGCGGGTAGAGGTTCGGGCGCACCGGGTCCCGGTACGAAGGCCGGAGGTCGCCTTCGAGAGCGCCCCTGGCCGCCGTGTAGTAGGCGTGGAAGTCGTTGGGCCTGCCCTCGCCGACGACGCGGCACTTCCAGAAGCCCCGCACGACCAGGCTGGCCAGGAGCCCGGCGAAGAGCAGCGCGCCCACGGCGGCCGTGTGTTGACGGGTCCAGCGCATCGCGCCTATGCTAACCGTCGAGATCGCCGTGCGCATCGCCCTCTTCGGCTACTCCTCCGTCGGCGCCGCCGCCTTCCACACGCTCCGCGCGATGGGCGAGACGCCCGCCGCGGTCTTCACCCACGCGCCGCCGCCCGGCGAAATGGTCTGGTTCGAGCCCGTCGCGGACCTCGCCCGCGCCTCGGGGGTGCCCGTGCGCATCGCGTCCGCCGAGAGCCCCCGGGGCCGGGCGTGCTACGAGGACGACCTGCGCGCCCTCGCGCCGGACGTGGTCCTCTCGGCCTACTTCCGCGCGCTCCTCCCCCCGGAAGCGCTCCGGATCCCGCCCCTCGGCGCCTTCAACCTCCACGGCTCGCTCCTGCCGCGTTACCGGGGCCGCGCTCCCGTGAACTGGGTGCTCGCGAACGGCGAGACCGAGACGGGCATGACGCTCCACTGGATGACCGAGGCGCCCGACGCGGGGGACATCGCCGCCCAGGTCCGTCTCGAGATAGGGCCCGACGAGACCGCCCCCGAGCTCCAGCGCCGGCTCGACCTGGCCGCGGCGGACCTCCTCCGCGAGATGCTGCCGCGCATCGCCGCGGGCACGGCGCCGCGAGAGCCGCAGGACCCGGCCAAGGCCAGCTACTTCGGCCGCCGGCGGCCCGAGGACGGCCGTTTCGAGTGGACGTGGCCCGCGGCGCGCATCCACAACCTCGTGCGCGCCGTGACCCGGCCGTACCCCGGCGCGTTCGCCCTGGACCCCGAGGGGACCACGCGCGTCTGGAGGACGCGGCGCGTCGCGCCCGACCGGCAGGGCCCGCGCCTCGGTCCGGGCCAGATCCTGGTCCTGGACCTCGGCCCCCGCAGGCCGGTCATCGCGGGCACGGGAGACGGCCTCCTGGAGCTCCTCGACTGGGAGCGGGAGCCCAGGTCCCGTCCCGAGGCTCAAAACACGTAGAGCATCAGGTACACGACCACGCCCGTCACCGAGACGTAGAGCCAGACCGGCAGCGCCCAGCGGGCCACGCGGCGGTGGCGCTCGAAACGCTTCCGCAGGGCAAGGACGAGGGTCGCGAGCGCCAGGGGCACCGTGGCGAAGGCGAGGGCGATGTGGGAGAAGAGGACCGCGAGGTAGACGACCCGCAGGGCGCCCTGCCCGCCGTAGGCACGGTGCCCCGCGAGGTAGTGGTAGGTGAGGTACGAGGCCAGGAACAAGGTCGAGGAGGCGAAGGCCGAGAGCATGAGCCGCGCGTGGAGCCGCTCGCGCCTCGAGCGGATCGCGAGGTACCCCGCCGCGAGGAGGACGGCGCTCGAGGCGTTCAAGAGGACGTTGAGGTGCGGGAGCCCTTCGAACCACCGCCGCCCAGCGCCTGAGCCCGCGCCGGCGCCAGCCCCCCCGCCCGCGGCTTCGGCCGCCAGCGCGGCCACGCCGGCCAGGAGTCGCCGGAGCTCCTCTTCCCCGTCCTCCGAGATCGGGCTGTAGGACCCGCGGACGCGGCCCGCCGCGTCCACGAGGACGAAGCGGTCGCTGTGGGCCAGGTCGGAGGCGTCGAGCGGCTCGTGGGTCGTGCCCGCCACGCCCAGGGGGAGGCGGAAGCCCTCCCGGCAGAGCCGCGCGATGGCATCGCCGTCGCCCGTCAGGAACGTCCAGAGGGCGCGGTCGGCGCCGAACCGCGCGAGGTATCCGTCGAGGACCTCGGGCACGTCGCGCTCGGGGTCCACCGAGAAGGAGACGAGGCGCACGGCGCCGGAGAGGGAGCCGCTCGCCTTCAGCGCCACCTGGAGGCGGTGCATCTGGGCCGTCATGCGCGGGCAGGTGTCGCCGCAATGGGTGAAGATGAAGTTCGCAACCCAGACCTTGCCCTCGAGCGACCTCGAGTCGAAGGGCCTCCCGTCGGGGCCCGTGAGGACGAAGGCGGGCACGGCGCCCAGGACCGGGAGGCGGGCCCGTCGCGGCCCGAGCGCCACGGCGAGGATCACGCCGAAGGCACCCAGGATGATCAGGCTCAGGAGCGCCTGGCTCCACCGCGCCGGCCGCCCGGGCGCCGGGCGGGCCGCATCCCGGGCCGCCGGGCCGCGGGGAGGCTCGGAGGACCCGGCGGAGGCGGGGAGCTCAGAAGACATAGAGCGCGAAGAAGAGGAAGAGCCACACGGCCACCACGAAGTGCCAGTAGAGGCCCGCGGCGATCACCCCCGTGGCCTTGTACCGGTGGTACCTGCCGCGCAGGGCCCTCAAGGTCACGCACGCGAGGATGGCGAGCCCTCCCAGGACGTGCAGCCCGTGCAGCAGGCCGCACAGCGCGTAGAAGACGCTCCCGAAGACGTTGCCCCGCCACGTCACGAATCCGAGCAGGCGCCAGAGGTCGTACGCCTGGGCCGCGACGAACGTGCAGCCCAGGAGGAGCGTCGAGCCGAGGTACAGCTTCAGGCCGTCGGGGTCGTCGCGTCGGACGGACCGGAGCGCGAGGAGCATCGTCGCGGCGCTCGCGCACAAGGTGGCCGTGTTCGCGATCGAGATCCAGCTCACGAGCGGGGGCAGGTTCGCCGGGCGCCAGACCAGGACGCCGTTCCGCAGCACGATGTAGGTGCTCACGAGGGCGGCGAAAAACATCACCTCGGCGATGAGGAAGAGGATCATCCCGAACGTCTCGTTCGAGATCCCCTGGGCCGGTCTCTCGGGCTGGTCTTTCAAGTCCGTGTGCATCGAAAGGTGGAGCGCGACGGCGCGCCGGCGCTCATCCGCCCGCGTCCACGACCATGGCGGCCAGGAGGAGCGGCAGGTACGCCAGGGACGCCGTCACCGTGGCCCGGGCCGACCGCTCGCTCCGCGCCGCGGCGAGCCACGCGACCGCGGCGAGGAACGCGGCTCCGAGGACGACGGCGCTCGCGGCGTAGAGCCGGCCCGCCTGTCCGTTCCAGGCCGGGAGGAGGCTCACGGCGAGGAGGGCGAGCGTGTTCAGGAAGGCCTGGCGCGCCGCCGCGCCCCCTCCCGGGTCCAGGACCGTCAATAGGGGGAACCCGCCGCGGGCGTAGTCCTCCCTGTGGAGCCACGCGATGGCGAGGAAGTGCGGGATTTGCCAGAAGAAGAGGATTCCGAAGAGCGTCCAGGCGGGCCCGTGGAACGTCCCCCCCGCGGCGATCCACCCGATCAGGGGCGGGAGCGCCCCCGGGACGGCGCCGACCAAGGTCGCGAGGTGCGTCCGTGCCTTGAGCGGCGTGTAGGCGAGGACATAGAGGAGGAAGGTGAGGGCCGCGAGGCAGGCCGCGGGCACGCTCGCGCGGGCCGCGAGGAGCCAGGTCCCGGCCGCGGCGAGGCCCAGGCCGGCCAGGAGGGCCGTCCTCACCGCCATGCGCCCCGAGGGGAGGGGCCGGCCCGCGGTCCGGAGCATGCGGGCGTCCCGGTCCCGCTCCAGCACCTGGTTCAAGGCCGACGCCGCCCCGGCCACGAGGACCGTCCCCAGGAGCGTGTGCAGGATGCGCCAGGCCTCGGGCGCCTGCCCCGTGAACCTCGAGCCCAGGACGAAGCCCGCGAGGGTCGTGAGGGCGACGAGGAGGGCGACGCGGGCCTTCGTGAGCTCGAGGATGTCCTGGACGGCGGTCAAGACGGCGGCGGGGACGGGCCGCGCGGCCGCGACCTCGGGCGGCCGCTGCAGGGCCGCCCCTTCCAGGAGGGCCACGGGCTTCACGGGACGCCCTCCGGGGGCGCTGCGCCCGGCGGCGCGCCGCCCGATTCCCGCACGAGCCGCCTCAAGCGCAGCGCCCTGAGCAAGAGGAGCACCGAGGCGACGAGCATGAGGCCCCCCAGCATGCTGTGGAGCGAGGCCGAGAGCTCGTAGAGGCCGGTCCCCTGGGCCTTCGCGCCCTCGGGCCTCACGACGTAGGTCATGAACCCGAGGAAGAACTGCGCCACGACGAGGAGGAGCATCCCGACGCCCGGCCCGAACACGCTGGGCAGGTGCGAGTGCCGGCCCATGACCCTCCCCGCCACCATGACGGCGGCCGTGAAGACGGCGAAGCCCCACACGATGTGCGGGATCGACCAGAGGCCCGTGTGCCGCGGGACCGCCCCGAGGACCACCTGCACGTACGTGAAAGCGGCGCAGAGGACGGCGCCGTTCCCGAGCCACGCGGCGTCCTCGAGGCCGAGCCCCTTGCCCCGCGAGAGCTCTTCGGCCGCGGCGCCCCAGCGCCTCCCGGTCACGACCGCGAGGGCTGCGCAGAGGCCCAGGAAGGGCATGGCCACCGAGACGTGCACGATGGGCAGTACTCGCCCCTCCTTCGAGATGACCCGGAGCTGGCCCAGGACCGCGATGAGGAGGAGGACCACGACGGCCGCCGCGGCGAGGCCGCGGGCCGAGCGGGAGACCGGGACCAGGAAGGCGCCGGCGGCCAGGGCCAGCGTGAGCACCCCGAGGATCGCCACCGCGATCCGGTGGCCGTGCTCGAAGAAGAGCCCCCGCTCCCGCAGCATCCGCTCGAGCGACGGCAAGAGCCGGCCCTCGAACGTGAGCGAGTGCGGATCCGCGTCGCCCGACCGCGTGCTCGTGACGGCCCCGCCGGCGGCGATGACGACGAAGGCCCAGACGGCCGTCAGCTTGGCGAGGGGCGCGATCCAGCGGGCCGCGCCGCGACCGGGAGCGCGCGACGGTGGGGCGCCGGGCGCCATGGGGATCACGGGGGCCGGCGCGCTCAGTGCTTCTCCTCCTGGAGCCGCCGCTCCTTCTCGGCCGCCTCGCCCTCGAGCTTCTCCGACTGGGGCAGGAAGTCGCGGCCCTCGACCACGGGGGAGCCGTACTCGTACGGGCCGCGGTGGACCTCGGGGATCGGGAAGAAGTTCCCGTGGACCGGCGGCGAGGGCAGCGTCCACTCGAGAGTGTTTGCGTTCCAGGGGTTCGGCCCCGCCTTCTTGCCGCGGGCGAGGCTCCAGAAGATGTTCACGAAGAAGAGGATCTGGGCGAAGCCGAGGATGATCGCCGACACGCTCATGAACTCGTTCCAGGGCTGCAGGTGCGCCCACTGCTGCGAGACGCCCTGCTCGATGGCGTAGGTCGCGTAGCGCCGCGGGAGACCCGAGGCGCCCACGATGTGCATGGGGAAGAAGGTGCAGTTGAACGCGAGGAAGGTGGCGATGAAGTGCACCTTCCCCAGGGTCTCGTTCATGAAGCGGCCGAACATCTTCGGGAACCAGAAGTACATCCCCGCGAAGACCCCGAAGAGCGTGCCGCCGAAGAGCACGTAGTGGATGTGGGCGACGATGTAGTACGTGTCGTGGATATGGATGTCCACGGGCGTCGCCGCCATGAAGATCCCGCTCAGGCCTCCAATCACGAACATGCTCACGAAGGCCAGGGCGTTGAGCATGGCCGACGTGAAGCGGATGTTGCCCCCCCAGAGCGTCCCGAGCCAGTTGAAGGTCTTCACGGCCGAGGGGAGGGCGATGAACATGGTCGAGACCATGAAGGTGAAGCCCAGGCTCGGGTTCATCCCGCTCTGGAACATGTGGTGGCCCCAGACGATGTACCCGAGGCCCGAGATCGCCACCATGGAGTACGCCATGGCGCGGTAGCCGAAGATGGGCTTCCGGGCGAACACGGAGATCACGTCGCTCACCATGCCCATGGCCGGGAGGATCATGATGTAGACCGCGGGGTGCGAGTAGAACCAGAAGAGGTGCTGGAAGAGGAGCGGCTGGCCCTCGTGGCTGAAGAACGTCGTCCCCGCGTGCCGGTCCAGGATGAGCAGGATCAGGGCCGCGGTCAGGACGGGCGTCCCGAAGAGGATCAGGACCGAGGTGATGAAGACCGACCAGACCGTGAGCGACATGCGGTGGAACGTCAGGCCCGGGGCGCGGAGCTTCACGATGGTCGTGATGTAGTTCACCGCGCCCATCACCGAGGAGCCCCCCACGAGGATGAGGCTCACGCACCAGCACGTCTGGCCCGCAGATGCTATGACGCTCAGCGGCGGGTAGGACGTCCAGCCGCCTGCCGCCGCGCCGCCCTCGAGGAAGAAGCCGAGCATCATGATGATCCCGGCCGTGGGGAGCAGCCAGTAGGAGAGGCCGTTCAGGAACGGGAACGCCATGTCGCG
>JACQVW010000055.1 GCA_016209535.1 Planctomycetota bacterium
GCCGAAGGGGCGCAGCAGCCGCCGGCGCCGTCGAGACTCACGAGCTCAAGAGAGCCGCCCTGCAGGTCCGGCTCCACCGCGAGGAGGTCGATCCGGCCGTCCTGGGTGAGGTCCGCGGCAGCCAGCTCCTCTGGGGACCCGGCGAGGCAGGCCTTGCCGAGGAGCTGGAAGCCGCCGCCCGCGTGGATCTGGCTCGAGAAGAGGTAGGCGGCCGGCGCGTCCGGGTCCCGGCTCCCGACCAACAGGTCGGGCCGGCCGTCGGCGTCCAGGTCGGGGGCGGCGAGCGAGACGGGGGCGAACGAAGCCCTGTCATCCAGGTCGAGGAAGTCCCTGACGACGGCCGTGCGGCCCACGAGGTCCAGGTCGGCCTCGGACCAGGAGAGCCTCCAGACCTTCTGCGCCACGCGCTCACGGGCGACGACGTCGTCCCGCTTGTCGCCGTCGAAGTCGGCGGCGACGATGATTCCCGGCTCGGCGCAGGTGCCCTCGACGATGTCGCAATAGGTCCGCATCGCGGAAAAGGAGGGCGGGCCCGCAGCGGGTGGCGGCGCCCGCGTACCCTGGAAGAACACGCCGATCTCGAGGTCGTCGTGGACGGAGACGGCGATGTCGAGCCCGTCCCGCCCATCGAAGTCCCCCACGCAGAGGGAGCGCAGGTCCTTGCCCGCACGGAGGACCAGGGGCGCCTCCTTCAGCCGGCCGCCGAGGAACAGGGAGACTTCCCCGCGAGCCAAGCACGCACCGCCAGCGCACCGCGTCCCCAGGACGACGAGGTCGTTCGCGCCATCGCCGTCCACGTCGGCGATGGCCAGGTCGCGCGGCCCGCGCGCTCCCACCGCCTCCTCCCGCGGGCCCGGGACGAGCCGTAGAGGCTCGCCGGCGAGGCCCCCGTCCGCGCCACGGAAGTACACCTCCACGCGCCCCAGATCTGCGGAGCGCGCCTCGTCGCCGGGGAACGCAGGGGCCTCGGGGAGAGAGATGGCGACGTCGGCGCGGGCGTCACCATCGAGGTCGCCGAGGGCGGTCCCGCTGACCACGATGCCGCTCGCCCGCTCGGTGGCTGTCGGGTAGAGGTCGTTGTCGACGCGGAGCCCCGTGAGTCTCGCCTCCGTCCCCAGCTCCTCGTCGTAGGGCGTGATCCGGAGCCGCGCCGGCGCGACGGCCAGAGGGCCGAGATCCCGCGACGCGTCCCAGAGGAACGTGTGCTCCGTCCCGGCCGGGCTCGAGGGGAGGCCGCAGGCCGGGGCGGGCCGGGGGTCACGGGCGGAGGGCGTCGCGAGGCGGAGCGAGCTCCTGAAGAACGCGGCCTCCGGATCCTCGAGCACCCAGCGGCGGAACTCGGGCTCCCCCTCGAACTGGGGCAGCAGAGGCGGGAACTCGTCGTCCTGAGGCGCAGCCCCCGCCACCAGCGCGTACTGGATGAGCACGTCCACTGGGTCGCCGTCGTCGTCCCGGAGAACGAAGGGTACCGGGATCTCGTGGCTCGTGTCGAGGGTGGCCTCTGGGAAGCCCACTTCGGGCGGGCCGTTGTTGCGCACGTCGATGGAGGAGACGGCCTCGACGACGCGCCCGAAAGGATCTCGGGCACGAACGCGCACCGTGATCCCCGCCACGTTGTGACGTCCCCCGCCCTTCGCGACGGTCGAGTCCCACTTGCCCGCGAAGAACGTGGCTGCCGACGCGGAAAGCTCTAGCGGCGTGCGGAGCGGCGGGTCGAGCCGCATCTCCACCTCGCCGGGGTCCTCGACCTCCTGAGGGAGAGGGCTGGACGATGCCACCCGCGGTGCCGCCGCGCCACAAGGTGCAGCCGCGGCGAGAGGGGGCACCTGGTAATAGAGGCGGACGTCTTCCAGGTAGTCGCCCTCGGCATCGAGGGCGCCGAAGCGGATCGAGACGTCGCCGTCGATCGCCCCGTCACCGTCCTCGTCTTCCAGGGGCAAGAGCTCGATCTCGGGCGCCGTGTTGCCCACCAGGAAGGGCTCGGAGGCCGAGCCGCTCTCGGTGTTCCTCGTGGAGCGGACGCGGACCCTCACGCGCTCCGAGCCGGCGCCGAGCCCCAGGTCCGTCGCAGCGTCCCACCAGAAGGTCTCCGTGCCGTCGCAGGGCGGGCCCGGCGATTCTCCCTGGTGCCTGGAAGCCGGCTGCCATGCGGCGAAGGCGTCGCTCTCCCGGGCGAACTCGACCAGCACATGCTCGGGATTTGTCCCCCCAAGCTGGTAGCAGATCTGGACGACGTCCGCCCTCCTCAGCCCGCGGACGGCTTGCCGGGTGGGCGGCGGGCTGAGGAAGGGGCTGCCCAGGACCCGCGAAGACCCCGAGGAGCCCCCATCCCCCGAACCGAGGACGGCGCCGGCGATGCCGCCGGCGATGAGCCCTCCGACGCCGCACCCCGACACGCAGAGTGGCGCGCAAGCGCCAAGCAGGAGGAGCCAGCCGCGGGCGCGGCGATTCCCCGCGCAGAACCTTCGCCTCGATGTGCGGGCCAACGACGCCATGGGTCCGATGCTCAACCTGGGAATCCTGCTATCATGATATCGGTGCCCACCGGCGCCGGAAACGGGCTCTCCGGCCCGCGAGCACCGGCGCGGCCACCCCAAACCAGCGCATGCTGCCCCAGGATGCCAGCACCACCAGGTTGATCGCCCTCGCCCAGCAGGCAGACCGCGAGGCCCAGGAGGAGCTCTTCGCCAGGATCTACCCCGACCTCCTCCAGGCCGCGAGGTTCCGGCTGGGCCCGGTCTTGAGGGCGCGCATGGACACCCTGGACCTGGCGCAGACGGCGTATCTGGAGGCCCTCCGGGACCTCCGGCGCTACCGCTATCAGGGCAAGGGCTCCTTCAAGCGGTGGCTTCTCGCGATCCTGGAGAACAAGATCCGGCGCCGCCTCCAGTTCTTCAAGGCCCGGCGCCGCGACCTGCGCCGGGAGGTCCCGCTCGAGCCGGGCCATGAGATCCCGTCGCGCTCGCCCAGCATCACGGGCAACCTCATCGCCCGCGAGGACCGGGAGCGCCTCGAGGGGGCCATGGACAAGCTGCCCGAGGACTACCGCGAGGTCATCGTGAACCGCTACTACCTCGGGTTGAACTGGGCGGCGGTCGGCGAGCACATGGGGAGGTCCGAGGAGGCCGCGCAGATGCTCTGCAAGCGCGCCCTGGCCAGGCTCCGCAAGCTCTACGGCGACCTCGGCTGAGGAAGGCTCCGAGGTGGCCGCTCCCGGGCGGATGGGCGGGAGCGCGTGAGGCTGAGGCAGGTTCACGGGCGAATCGCTGGGCTTACTACTGTCGCGGGGCTCCGCCCTCCGCGGCGTCCTCGGCCGGCATGGGCCAGCGAGGCCGCAACCACAGAAGAGCACGGCCCCCTGCCATCATCAGGAAGGTTCTCGGGCAAGGCCAACGCAGGGGGTGACCCAGCTCCGGATCACTGCTCGCGCGGGGAGCCCGAGAGCGTCAACTCCCCCTCGGTCTGGATTCCTGCGCGAGCCAGCGGGGCGCCGGCACGGGCAGGAAGCGGGCGACCAGGGTCAAGATGCCGAGCACGGTCACGAGACACGGCACCTCCGTGCTCTCGCTCATGCGGCCCGTCTGGCGCAGGAACCCCCCCTACCCCGTAGACAACCCATCCCCGAAAGCTATAATCCGCGTTCGGCTTGCGTTAAGCCTACCTTCTGTACAGCATTAGAGACTCCTCAAACTCCCAGGCACGTGAGGTCGCAGACGATGAAACCGCCCTTTCTCGCCGGCATGTCTCGGTTGGCACTCTGCGCGGGGGCCTTGGCCCTCGGCGCGCTGGCCCTGCAGCTCCGCCTCGTGGCGCAGGAAACCCCGGCCCCGGAGCAAGCGCTCCGGACCCCAGGGACCTCCAACGACGAGGTGAAGGCGAGCCACATCCTGCTCTCGTCGAAGGAGGATGCGGAGGCGGTCCACAAGGAGGTCCTGGCGGCCGGCGGCGACAGAAAAGCTTTCTCGGCGGCCGCGCGGAAGCACTCGAAGGACCCGACGACGAAGGTCCTTGGCGGCGACGTGGGCTGGTTTGGGCAGGGAAGCGGCATGGCGCAGCCGTTCTCCGAAGCCTCCTACGTGACGAAGGTGGGGAGGCAGACCGGTCCCGTGCAGACGCAGTTCGGCTGGCACCTGATCCTCGTGACGGACCGCCGTGACCGCACATCGAAGCAGCCCACGGACGCGCCCGAGGGCGGCGCCGCCCCGACGCCGGTGCCGGTCCCGCCCGAGCCGCCGCGGGTCCAGCCGCTGCCGGAGAATCCTACCCAGACGCCGGTGGTCGAGACGGTCCCGCCTCCGGCTCCCCCGACGCCTCCGACCCCTCCGCCGCCGCCCGTCGAGGCAAAGCGCCGGACCCTCAGCGACCAGAGCTTCCGGATGACGATCGAGACCGTGAAGTCGAGCACCCTTTCGGTCCAGCAGTTCACGCACGCGCCCGAGCAGGCCGTCGAGGTGAACCTGGTCCTCAAGAACGAGTCGTCGAAGGAGCAGAAGTTCTTCGCCCGCGAGCTCTGGCCGCTCGGCCTCAAGGTCACCGCCTCGGGCGAGACGGTGCCCCTCAAGGGCGACTTCGCCTCCCTGGCGGAGCCCGCGAGCCACTTCGTCCTCCTCAAGACCTACGAGATCGTGGGGATCGAGGTCAGCGTGAACGACTACTTCAAGGGGCTCGTGCCTCGGAGGTACGGCCTCAACTGGGACATGTTCACGTTCCTCGCGAACCTCGAGGAGCGCTTCCCCAAGGTGAAGGAGCAGCCGGACTACGCGGCCTTGTCCGACAGGACCAAGCGGTTCCCCCTGACGACGGACATGGTCGTGCGCGACCTCTCCCCGCGCGTCACCTTCCAGCGGAACCGGGACCTGCCGATCACCTTGGCGGAGCCCATCAAGCCCGACAAGAAGTACTTCGCGCAGATCCGGTTCGCCGGGCCCGACGCGCCCGTGACGATCAGCCTCGACTCGAAGAGCCAGTTCCAGGGCGTCCGGCACTTCGCGAGCCTCGTCCAGGAGGGCTTCTACGACGGCCTCGACTTCTTCGACTTGGAGGAGGGCGACTACCTCCTCGGCGGGTGCCCGACGAGGACGGGGACGGGCGCGCCCAGCTCGAACCTCCCCCTCATCCGGAACGACGCGAAGCTCACCCACAAGCGCGGCACCGTGTCGCTCGTGAGCCGGAACATCCGGTCGAAGGGGCCGGTCCGGGGCGGGCAGGTCGGGAGCATCTTCGTCGTGTGCCTCAAGCCGCACCCCGAGTGGGACGAGGACCACGTGCCGATCGGGGAGGTCACATCGGGCATCGAGACGCTCGAGAAGCAGGGCCGGCGCAGCTTCCGCGAGATCAGCATCCTCACGGAGGAGCAGGCCGGGGCCCAGGTCGCGACGCCGGCGCCGACGACGCCCGTCGGGAACCCCGAGGCGGTCATCAAGACGGCCAAGGGCAGCTTGACGGTCGAGCTCTTCGAGGACGTCGCCCGCAACACCGTGGCGAACTTCGTGACCCTCGCCGGGAACGGCTTCTACTCGAAGGGCGCCAAGGAGGGCGAGAAGCAGAAGCTCTTCGGGCTCATGAAGGACGATAAGGGCGGCAGGCTCTTGATCCAGGCGGGGAGCCCCACGTCGGACGGCGAGGGCGATCCAGGGTACCGGATCGCCAACGAGCTCAACGCCAAGAAGCACGTGAAGGGCGCCCTCGTGATGGCCGTGCAGTACGACCCCAACACGAAGGCCTACGTCCCCGACACGGCCGGGAGCCAGTTCTTCCTCTGCCTCCAGGACATCCCGTACTACGACTACTTGAAGTCCTTCACCGTCTTCGGCCAGGTCACCTCCGGCCTCGATGTCCTCGACAAGCTCGAGGAGGGCGACGCGATCGAGTCCGTGGAGATCACGAAGAAGAAGACGCACCCCTACACGGTGAGGAAGATCACGACGCCGTAGATTCACCCCCCCGGACCCCACCTGAGGGGGGGAGGTAGTTCACCGCCCGGGTAGCCCCCCTGAGGGGGGGAGGAGTAACCCTTGACGGGGGGCAAGTCACTCCCCTTGAGGGGGGCGGCGGGCTCCTCACCACCTCCGGGTGAAGGTCATGGTGAAGCTCTCGTGGGCCACGTCGAAGACCTCCGCGAGCTGCGCGCCTTGGCCTTGGGGGGCGGAGCACTCGACCTCGACGACGCCGTCGTCCTGGATCAGGAGGTAGCGGACCACGTCGCTGGGCGCCTTCTTGGCCTTGTCATCCTTCTTCGCCTTGATGACCTCGACCCTGGGGATCCCTTCCTCCTCGGACATGACGATGGTCATGGCGGGGGGATCGGACCCGTCGTCGAGGTAGGTGAGCTTCTCCCACTGGAGCTTGCCCGACTTCACCTGGTCGCGCTTCAAGTCCTTGAACTGGGGGACCGTCCTCAGGTAGCCCTCCATGTACTTGTCGGGCTTGAGCCAGAGCTCGTTGTTCTTGTAGTAGACCCGGATCTCGCCCTTCCCGCTCGGGGCGAGCATGCCCACGAGGAGCTTCTTGTCGTCCCGGTCCTCGAAGAACTGCCAGTCCTCGCCGGGGGCCTTGTAGTCGAACTGGAAGGTGTCGCTCACGAAGTAGTCCCCCAGGACCTTGCCCGCCGGGGGCATGTCGAGCTTCAGGGTGTAGGCCACGTACTGCTTCTCGAGGGCCTCGACCCCGCCGAAGTGCTTGTCCGCAAGGTCGAGGAAGTCCTTCTTCTCGAGGCGCGCCTTGAGGCCCTTCGCCCAGTACTCCATGAGGAGAAGCTCCCCCTTCTTCCCCGACTTGACGAGGAAGTAGATCAAGGCCCAGGCGTCGGCGTAGTGGCTCCCGTTGAACCCGTCCCGCCGGGTCATGGAGACGAGCTTCTTCACGGGAGTGTGCCGGGCGAGGAGCATCTTCTCCTGGATGTGCGCGAGCCGGTCGCGGGGGATGAGCCCGACGGTGATCTTTCGCTTCTGCGCGTCGAAGGCGCTGCCGTCGCCGAAGTAGACCGCGAGGCCCTCGATGAGCCACATGGGGATGTTGTCGAAGTCCTGCAGCACGAGGCCCTGGAAGTAGTGCGTCCCCTCGTGGCACAGGACGCCGAAGGTGGTGCCCGTGAAGC
>JACQVW010000551.1 GCA_016209535.1 Planctomycetota bacterium
CGGCTGCAGCGGGCCCCACGTCCCGGACGCAACCCCGGCCGAGTCGGCCCTGGATGCCGAGGTGGCTCCGGGTGATCGCGCTCTCGTGGGCAGACATCACCTTCGGTCCCATGGGTGCTTGGACCCTCGAGCGGCGAGTCTATCGGGAAACACCGCCTTGACAACGGACCGCCGCCTCGTGGACAACCTGGGCCCATGAGCGAGACGCCGGACGAGCGGGCGGCGGGGTCCCCGGACAGCGGGACGGGGGCCGGGGAAGGGCCCTGGTGGCGGGGCCTCACGGGGACCATGTGGTGGGTCTTGATCGCGGCGGCGCTGGGGTGGCTCTTCGACGTCATGGACCAGAGGATCTTCGTCCTCTCGAGGAGCGCGGCCCTCGACGATCTGCTGGCCGTCACCCTGGACGCCGAGACCGTGCGGCGCCTCGACGCGGGCCTCCTGACGGCTGGCGAGGCCGAGCGCCTCCTGGGCCTCTCCCCCGGGGCGTCGCCCGAGGCACCGGCGACCGCCGGGGCCCTCGTGACCATCGAGCGCCCCTCGAAGCCGGGCCAGCGGCCTGCCCTGGTGCTCCGGCCGGAAGCGCCCGGCGGACGGGTCGGGCGAGATCCGCGTCGCTCCCCCGCCGCGCCGGAACGACTTCATCGGCCGTATCGCCACGGCCATCTTCCTCGCCGGCTGGGCCACGGGCGGGGTCCTCTTCGGCATCGTGGGCGACAAGTGGGGCCGGGCGTTCACCATGATGCTCACGATCCTCGTGTACTCCGTGTTCACGGGGCTCTCGGCGCTGAGCGTGGGCTGGATCGACTACAGCGTCTACCGGTTCATGACGGGCATGGGCGTGGGCGGCGAGTTCGCGGCGGGCGCGGCCTTCGTGGCGGAGGTCATGCCGGCGAGGGCCCGGCCGTACGCCCTGGGCCTCCTCCAGAGCCTCTCGGCCGTGGGCAACATCGTGGGCTCCTTGATCGCGCGGGTCGTGCTCCCGCCGGAGGATCCGTCGGGCCGGTGGGAGAGCTGGCGCGTGCTCTACGTCATCGGAATCCTGCCGGCGCTGCTCGTCGTCTTCGTGCGGAGGCGCCTCAAGGAGCCGGCGCGGTGGACCGCGGCGCGGGAGACGGCGACGGCGCTCGTGGGGAAGCAGCTCGGGGCCTTCGGGGACCTCTTCCGCGGGCGGTGGAGGGTGAACACGATCTACGGGGTCCTCTTCGCCGTGTCGGGGGTGATCGGGGTCTGGGGCATCAGCTTCTGGACGCCGGAGCTGATCAAGAACCACATCGTGCCGGACCCCGCGGTGCGGACCTTCGCGCTGGCCTTGCAGGACGTGGGCGCGTTCCTGGGCCTCTTCGCCGTGGGCCCCCTCACCCAGGGGATCTCGAGGGGACGCGCGCCGCGGTACCTCCTGGGCCTCGCGGTCAGCCTCGCTGCCGCTGCGGCCTTGCGCTTCTACGGCGGAGGCACCGTGGAGGGCTCGGGTCTGGTGACCGCGGGCCTCGGCGTTTCGCTGTGCGTCGGCCTCTACTGCCTGCTGGGCTTCGCGGGATCGGTGACGGGCGGCCTCGGGCGGCGCGCGAGCTTCTGCCTGTCCTTTGCCCTCTCCCTCGCGAGCGTGCTCGTCGTCTTCCGCTACATGACGCGGCCCGAGCAGGTCTACTGGCTGACGCCTCTCCTCGGCTTCGCGACCCTCATGCCCTTCGGCATGTACGCGATCTACTTCCCCGAGCTGTACCCGACGCGCCTGCGCACGACGGGCACGGGCTTCTGCTACAACGTGGCGCGCTACCTGGCCGTGGTGGGGCTCTTCGCGCTGAGCTGGCTGGGGACGCTCCCCGGGTACGACTTGAGGGTGTCGACCCAGGTCTTCGCGGCGATCTACCTCGTGGGGATCGTCGCGGCGTTCTTCGCCCCCGAGACGAAGGACAGACCCCTCGCGGAGGAGTGATCCCGGCCGGTTCCCGGCCCCGGCGCCCGGCTTTCCGGCTCCTGCCCGTAAAGTTCCCGACTCGGCGGGCCGATATCCCTTCCAGGCGCCCGCGGAGCAGGCTCCTCGCAGGGGCTGCGGGCGGGCCCGGTGTCAACGTGGTGCGAGTCCTGGAAGGAGCGATGACCATGTGGCGTCTCAGGTACGTTCTCGTGGCCCTGGTGCTGGTCCCGGCGAGGGCTCGCGGGCAAGTCGACGTGGCCCTGCTCGAGCGGGACCCCGAGGTGGAGTTGCGCTCGCACGTCCTTGCCCTCGAGCGGTCGCGGCAGGCGCTCCTCGAGGCGCGGGAGGCCGTGGACGCGGCCCTCGCCGAGGTGGACCAGACGCTCGCCGTCCTGCGGGCGTCGTCCCTCCGCCCCGGACGCCGCTCGCTGGCCGCGAGGCCCGCCGAGCCCCGGGCCCGGCGGGGGAGCTGGCTCAGGGTCCTCCTGCCGCCCTCCCTGGAGGACACCCTGGAGCGCCTCGGGATGGCGGTGACCCGGGAGCTCGAAGGGGCGCGGCCCCTCATCGCGGACCTGCGGGAGGCCGCCTGCCGTCGCGCGGCCGCCGAGCTGGCTCCCGCTGGCCTGGCCGGGCTGGCGCCGGCCATCGCTCCCTCGCCCGCGGCGCAGCCCGAAGCGATCCCAGCGCGCCTCACGGCGCTCGAGGCTGCGCCCGCGGTCCCGGACGCCGGCCCCGCGGCTCGGGTCCCTCCACCGGAGGAGTCGCCGTCCACGAGCACCCGCGAGGCCGTGACGGAGCGGCTGGCGCTCGATGCGGCGCCGGACGTGCCGGCGCCTCCGCCGGAGTCCGCGCCCGAGCCCGAGGCGCCGACGCTGCCGGGAGCCGGGGATGCGGCCATCCCGGCGGCCGCACCCGCCGAGGAGGATGCAGCCGGGGATCCAGGAAAGCCGTGATGGCCCGGGGGGCGGGCTGTCGGGCGACGAGAAGCGGCTCTGGCGAAACCTCTGCTGAGGCTCTCGCGAAACTCAGCGGCTCTGGCGAAACCTCTGCTGAGGCTCTGGCGAAACTCAGCGGCTCTGGCGAAAC
>JACQVW010000533.1 GCA_016209535.1 Planctomycetota bacterium
GCCGAGAGCACGTCGAGGTCGCCGTCGCCGTCGAGGTCCGCCGCGAAGACGGAGGTGGCGCCGTCGGCGGCCCTGGAGATGACCCGTTCGGCGAAGACCGGCGCAGGCTCGCCGCCGTTCTCGTGCCAGGCGACCGTGTCGTTCGAGTAGGAGGCGGAGAGGACGTCGGTGTCGGCGTCGCCGTCCAGATCCGCGGCGAAGACAGACTGCGCGCCGTCGGCGCTCGATGAGATGACCCGCCGCGTGAAGCTCGGGGAGGCGCCGCCATCGCTCTCGTACCAGGCGACGGTGTCGTCCTCGTTGGAGGCGGAGAGGACGTCCAGGTCGCCGTCGGAGTCCACGTCGGCCGCAAACACGGAGAAGGCGCCTCGTACCGCCGCGATGGCGCGCTCGGAGAAGCTCGCGGGCATCCCGCCGTCGTTCTGGTACCAGACGACCGAACCCTGGTTCGGGCCGTAGGTGGCGAGGAGATCGGTGTGGCCGTCGGCATCGAGGTCCGCGGGGAAGATGCCGTGGGCACCGCGGGCGGTGCTCGAGATCGCCCAGCGGGTGAACTCCGGCGGTGAGCCGCCGAGGTTCTGGTGCCACCCGATGGTGTTGTCGCCTTCGGAGGCGAAGAAGATGTCGACGCCGCCGCTACCGTCGAGGTCCGCCGCGCCGGCCGTCCACGCGCCGGCAGCGGTCGTCGAGACCACCCGGCGGACGAAGTCGGGCGGGGCGCCGCCGAGGGTCAAGGCCGCGCTCGCGCGGAGCGCGGCGCCGGCTCCGAGAGTGGCGGTGCCGCCGAGGGCGGAGCCGGCGGGAGCGGCGAGGGTGACGCCGGCGCCGGCGGCCAGGGTGAGCGTCCCACCGGCCGTGACCGTGAAGGTGCTTCCGGAGAGGGAGACGCTCGCATCCGCAGGCGCGATGAGCTCGCCTTGGAGGGTGAGATCGCGCCCGCGGGCCGCCTCGAGGGAGCTGTCGTGCGCGAGGGTGTAGAGGCCGCCCGCGGGTTGGCGGAGAACGCTGCGGCTGCGGAGGGTGAGCGCCTTGCCGGCGAAGTCGAGCTGGGGGTCGGCACTGAAAGCGCGACCGACCGCGATCAGGACATCTCCCCCCGTGGCCGCGCCGATCGCGGGCGGGATAGCGTAGAAAAGCGCGCCGGTCGTTTCGTTCAGCACGAATCCGTACCGGTACCAGGCGATCTTGTTGTCATTCGCCGAGGCCGAGAGGACGTCGGTGTTACCGTCCCCGTCGAGGTCCGCGGCGAAGACGGACCGGGCGCCGTTGGCGTTGGTCGAGATGACCCGCTCGGTGAAGCCTGGCGGCGAGGCGCCGTCGTTTCGGTACCAGGCGATCTTGTTGTCACCCCCGAGGCCGACAGGACGTCGGTGCTACCGTCCCCGTCGAGGTCCGCGGCGAAGACGGACCGAGCAAAGCGGGCGCTGAGCGAGATGACCCGCTCGGTGAAGCCTGGCGGCGAGGCGCCATCGTTTCGGTACCAGGCGATCGTGTCGTCAAATGCCGAGGCCGAGAGGACGTCGATTGCGCCGTCCCCGTCGAGGTCCGCCGCGAAGACAGACCAGGCACCCATGGCGCTGGTCGAGATGACCCGCTCGGTGAAACCTGGCGGAGAGGTCCCGTCGTTTCGGTACCAGGCGATCTTGCTGTCAAAACGCGAGGCCGAGAGGACGTCGGTGCTACCGTCCGCGTCGAGGTCCGCGGCGAAGACGGACAGAGCGCCGTTGGCGTTGGTCGAGATGACGCTCTCCGTGAAGGGAATCTCGTCCACTTCTCCGCCCCGCCCAGTCCCCCCCAAGAACACCGCGAGCGCCAGCATCCACGCGCGCCGTCCCCCGCGGGCGGCATCCTGCGACAGTCCCGGCCGCATGAGGAGCCCTGGACCCTTCTGGCTGAAGGTGCGCGGCCGCTGTCCGAAGCCTGAACCTCGCGGCCGCGAACGCACAGCGGAACCAACCAGTACGTCTGGATTATACTCGCGTCTCCTGAGCTCGCCGAAAGGGTTTCTTTGGCTGCAATCCTGCGGCCCGTGGATTCCGAGATCGGGGTGGGTGCCAGTGCCACCATCGTCCTGGCGGTGGCCCTGTCCGCGCCGGAGACCGACCGCTCGACGGGCGCGGACAGCCGCCGGTCCTGGAAGAGCTGGATCGTGGTTCAAGGCCCAGGGGGAGCCTCGGGCGGCGGGCCGGGAGGAAGCGTGCCTCCACAGACGCGGCTCGCCGACCTGGCGGCGATCACCGTCAAGGACGGGCAGTACGCGTTCCAGCAGGACCTCGTCCTGGGGACGATCGACGGAAAGCAGATCGTCCTCAACGTCCGGGGAGGCTCGGGAAGCTGATCTATGGGAGCGCCTCAATCACTTCGAGATCGAGACCTGCAATATCCCCAGCGGCAGGCATTCGAAGGCAAGGAGTCCTTCGGCTGCACGCTGGAGCCCGAGTCCAGCCAGAGTCGTTGTGCCCCTCGAGGAACTTGAGGACCACGAGCTCCTCGCGCGAGAGGGACGCATAGATCTCAGGCGTTGGCCGGCCCTCCAGCCGGGTCGAGCTCGACTTCACGCTGTCGTCGATTGACATCATGGCCGGTTCCTCCTTCGGGAAACGATGTGGACAGGACAGCTCGGTCGTCACCGACACAACGGGCCGATTCTTGGGGAGGGACCGGGAAGTGTCAAGATGGGCGCTGCCGGCACGGCCGGCGAGGTCGGCGAGAGCTTCTGCGATCTCTGGCCAAGGTATAATCGGCCGTACCATGCGGGAGAACCTCACCGAGGGGGAGATCCTCAAGGCGCTCGAGAGGCTGGCGGCCCTCCTCAAGGAGCGGCGGGTTCAGGGGGAGGTCTGCTTTCTCGGTGGCGCGGCCATGGCGCTCGCCTTCAAGGCTCGCCCGAGCACGAAGGACGTGGACGCGATCTTCGAGCCGGTGCAGGTCATACGCGACCTCGCCCTCGTGGTCCAGAGGGAGCAGGGGCTGCCGGAAAGCTGGTTGAACGACGCGGCGAAGGGCTACGTCTCCGCCAAGCATGACGTGGTGGTCGGGGACCTGCCCCAGTTCGAGAGCTTGCGCTTGACTGCGCCGACCGCGGAGTACCTCCTGGCCATGAAGTGCATGGCCTCGCGTATCCCCGGCGGCCTGGAGGACCGCGGCGACCGCCAGGACATCCAGCTCCTCCTCAAGCGTCTCGGCCTGAAGTCCCCCGACGAAGCCATGGCGATCGTCGCGAGGTACTACCCCGAGGAGCGGATCCCCGTGCGGGCCCGGTTCCTCCTCGAGGACATCTTCGACGAGATCGGAGGGACCCCATGAGGCGGCCTCGCTCCCTCGCCGAGGTCGCGGCCTGGTCGGACTCGCGGAGAGCCTTCAGCTTCCAGCTTGCCGACTTCCTGGACCAGTTTTACCTGGAGCGGCGACCGGAGATGCTCTCGGAGGAGCCCGAGAGGCTGGCCCGTAGGATCGAGGAGGGCGACATTGCGGACGCGTACCTGGCCGCGACGGCGGTCTCTCTGGCCCGGCTGGCCGGAGCCCATCCCCCGGCGTGGGCGTGGCAGGAGAGCCGCAAGCTGAGGCGCCACTGGTTCGCGAGCCCGGGGCGCGCCGTCCGCGCGACCCTGCTCGCCGAGAGCCCGGCGCCGTTCCGGGAGCGCAACCTGTTCGTGAGCGAGAACGCGCTGTCGCGCGCGTGAGGGCCCGCGGGGGCGCGGGCGCTCGGACCGTGCGGTTCACCCTCACCCCCGCCCACTCCGCCCGCCGCGCCGCCCGGCGAGGAGCTTCTGGCGGCGCTCGCCGCGCTCCTGGCTCGCCTCGAGGCCGCCGCCGTCGCCCGCGCCCGCCGCGCCGCCCGCGAGCCTGCGGGCGAGCGCCTCGACGGTGGGGAAGCGGAAGATGTCGGTGATGGGGAGGTCCGCACCCGTGGCCTGGCGGATCCTGCCGAGGACCTGGACGGCGAGGAGCGAGTGCCCGCCGAGGTCGAAGAAGTTGTCCCTCCGGCCAACGCGCTCGAGGCGGAGGACATCGCGCCAGACGCCCGCGACGACGTCCTCCATGCGGCCTTCGGGGGCGGCGTAGCCCGGCGCGCAGGCCTGCGGGGCCGCCTCGGGGGCGGGAAGGGCCTTGCGGTCCACCTTGCCGTTCGGCGTGAGGGGCAGGGCCTCGAGGACGACCACGTGCGATGGCACCATGAACTCCGGCAGCCGCTCGCGGAGGTGCGCGCGAAGCTCCGCGGCGGCCGCGGCTCGGCCCGGGCGCAGCGTCAGGTACGCCGCGAGCCGCACGACGCCCGGGGAAGCCTCCCGGGCCACGGCGGCGGCCTCGCGGACCGAGGCGTGCGCCAGGAGCGCCGCCTCGACCTCGCCGAGCTCGATCCTGTGGCCGCGCACCTTCACCTGGTGATCGGCCCGGCCGAGGAACTCGACGACGCCGTCCCGGCGCCAGCGCGCGAGGTCGCCCGTCCTGTAGAGCCTCTCGCCCGCGCGGAACGGGCTCTCGACGAAGCGCTCCGCCGTGAGCTCCGGGCGCCTCCAGTAGCCGCGCGCCACCCCGGCGCCGCCGATCCAGAGCTCGCCCGCGACGCCCGGCGGGACCGGCCGGAGGCGCCGGTCGAGGACGTAGAAGGTCGTGTTGGCGATGGGCCTCCCGATGGGCACCGTGCCATCGCCGGCGGTCTCCCCGACCTCGTGCGTCGAGGACCAGACCGTCGTCTCCGTGGGGCCGTACATGTTGATCACCCGCCCCCTCACGAGCCCCACCATGCGCGCGGCGAGGGCTCCCGGCAGCGCCTCGCCGCCCACGAGCCACGCCTCGAGCCCCGAGAGAGCCTCGTGGTTCCGCTCATCGGCGAGGAGCATCTGGGCGAGCGATGGCGTGCACTGGAGGTGCGTCACCCCGTGGCGCCGGATCTGCGAGCGGGGCTCGTCGTCCTCGGTGGCCGCCGGCGCCGTGGCTGCCGGCGTCGTGGTCGCCGGCGCGCCAGCCGCCGCCCTCCGGCGCACCTCGCCCAGGAGCTCCAGGTGCTCGAGGACCTCCTCGGCGGCGACGCCGAAGTCGATGAGGCAAGCCACCTCGTCGGCGCCGGCGGCGCGGGCCCGGTCGAGCACCCGCAGGCACGTCTCGGGCGAGCCGAAGAGCCCGCTCGTCTCGAAGTAACGCTCGAAGGCGAAGTCGAGGAGGCCCTCGAGGTCCTGCGGCGAGAGGCGCTGGAGCTCGTCGCCTCGTGCCTCCGCGGTGCCCCGGAGCCGTTTCGAGTACGCGCTCCACTCCCCGGCGAAGCCCTTCACGAGGCTCACCGCGCTCCGGAGGTAGCCCTTCATGGGCTCCCGGACCGCCTCGCGCGCCTCGGCATCGCTCCGGGCGACGAAGGTGTGGAGCATCAACGTGACGTGGCCGGGGCCCGGGTGCCCCGCCTCCCGCCGCGCGTTCCGGTAGAGCGCCGCGTTGGCCGCGATGTCCTCGAGCCGCTGGCCGAGGAGGTGCGTGAGCACGTTGGCCCCTATTTCGCCGGCGCGCCGCCACGTCTCGGGGCTCCCGGCCGTCGTCACCCAGACGGGCAGCTCGGGCTGGACGGGCCTCGGCAGCGCCCCCACCTGGACCTCGCGGCCGCCGGCGAGGCGCCGCGCCACCTTCTCGCCGCGCCAGAGGCGCCGCACGGTCTCGATCTCGCGGTACATGACCTCCTTCCGGTCCGCGTAGGCCTCGGGCCGGAGCGCGAAGTCCTCGGGATGCCACCCCGAGGCGAAGGCGACTCCGGCGCGGCCGCCGGAGATGTTGTCGACGACGGCCCACTCCTCGGCCACGCGGATCGGGTCGTGGAGGGGCAGGACGACGCTCCCGGCGCGGACAGCGACGCGGCGCGTCACGGCCGCCACGGCGGCGCCGGTGACGGAGGGGTTGGGGTAGAGGCCGCCGAAGGCGTGGAAGTGCCGCTCGGGGGTCCAGACGGCGGCGAAGCCGTTCTCGTCGGCGAAGCGGGCTCCCTCGAGGAGGAGGCGGTACTTCTCGGCGCCGCCGGCGTGACCGCTTCCCGGATCGCGGTGACCGCTCCCTCCTTGGTCGCGGTCACCGTCGCTCGCGAAGTAGAAGAGGCTCATCTCGAGGGGCCTGGCGGGCGCGGCGGCGGTGGCGGAGGCCGCAGGGGTCGCCACCAGGGGCTCGCGCAGCGCCTCGGGCTGCACCACCACCGTGAAGCCCCGCGCAAGCGTCCAGAGGAGCTCGAGGACCGAGATGTCGAAGGAGAGGCTCGTCACGGCGAGCCAGACGCCGGGCCGCGTCCCGAGCCGCTGGTCCATGCCGGCAAAGAAACTGGCGACGTTACGGTGCTCCACCATGACGCCCTTCGGCTTGCCCGTGGAGCCCGAGGTGTAGGTGACGTAGGCGCGGTTCTCGGGCCCCGCGCCGCCCTCGAGGTCGCCGTCGAGCTCGCGCCCGATCTCGGCGGCCTCGGCCGCCGCGTCGAGGCGCACGACGCGTGCGGCCGTGGCGTGGAGGCGCGCCGCCGTGGACTCCTGGGCCAGCACCACGGGCGCGCCCGCGTCCTCGAGGACGGTCGCGAGGCGATCGCGGGGATACGAGGGGTCGAGGGGGAGGTAGGCGCCGCCGGCCTTGTGGACCGCCAGGAGGGCCGTGAGCATGTCGAGAGAGCGCTCGAGCGAGACGCCCACGAGGACGCCGCGGTTCACGCCCAGCTTCCGCAGCCGCCGCGCGAGGCGGTTCGCGCGGGCGTTGAGCTCGCGGTAGGTGAGGCTCTGGCCGCGGAAGATGACCGCGGCGGCGCCGGGCGTGCGCCGGACTTGCTCCTCGATCAGGCGATGGACCGCAGCGTCGCGCCGCCAGTCCGCGGCGGTCGCGTTCCCCACCTCGAGGACCGTGCGTCGCTCCTCCTCGGTGAGGACGGGATGCTCGCCGACCGGGTGGTCCGGACCGGCCGCGAAGGCCTCGAGCAGGGCGCGAAGGCGCGCGAGGAGACCGCGGGCGGTCTCGTCATCGATGCGGGCACGGTCCCACGCGAGGCGGAGGGCGAGCTCGTCCTCGCCGTGGGCGTACAGCGTGAGCGGGTACGGCGTCCTCTCGAGGAGGCGGAAGCTCCGGCGCTCCCACGCCCCGCCGCGGGCCTTGAGGGCCGTGCCCAGCGAGGCCTCGTCGTAGACGACGAGCGAGTCGAAGAGCGCCGCCCCGGCGCGGAGGCCGCACCAGCGGTGGATGTCCACGAGCGGGGTCTCCTCGTGCGAACGAAGGGCCGTCTGCTGGGCCCGGACCTCCACGAGCCACGCGCCGAGCCGCGCCTCGTGCCGGATGCGGACCCGCAGGGGCAAGGTGTTGATGTAGACGCCGGCGGCGCCGGCGAGCTCGCCGCCTCGGCCCCGGCCCGCGAGCGCCGTCCCGAAGACGACGTCGTCGCGGCCCGAGCAGCGCTCGAGGAGGGCCGCCCAGGCCCCGCAGACCGCGGTGCTCAGCCGGAAGCCTCCCCGGGCGCCGAGGGCGCGCAACGCGGCGGTGGATTCCCTCGAGAGGCGGACCTCGGCCTCGCCGTGCCCCGAGGCTCCGCTGAGACCGCCGCCGCGGGCCGGCGCCGCGAGACCGACCTCGAAGGGGCCTTCCAGGCCGCCCAGGGCCTCTCGCCAGAAGGCCTCGTCCGGGGCAGGATCGCGGGCGCGGAGGCGCTCGACGTGGGCGCGGAAGGGCGGGGCGGGCTCGAGCGAGGGCCTCTCGCCCCGGCGGATCCTCTCGTAGGCTTCGAAGACGTCGGCCAGGACCGCGGCGAAGGAGCGCCCGTCGCAGACGATGTGGTGCACCGTCCAGACGAGCCGCGAGCGCGCGGCGCCGAGGCGGAAGTGGGCCACCCGCTGGAGCGGGACCGCTGCGAGGTCGAAGCCCGCCGTCCGGTCCTCCTCGAGGAACTCCTCGAGGCGGCGCGCGGCCTCTTGGGGCTCGAGCCCGCGCCAGTCCTCGCAGCGGAAGGGGACCGCCGCCTCGCGGTGGACCTCCTGGACGGGCTCGTCGAGGCCCTGCCAGCGGAAGCTCGTCCGGAGCGCGCCGTGGCGCCGCGCCGCGGCGTTCCAGGCCGCCTCGAGCGCGCCGGCGTCCACTTCCTCCTCCAGCTCGCCCGCGATCTGCTCGATGTCGACGCCCGAGCGCGGGCTCGAGAGGTGGTGGAAGAGCATCCCCTGTTGCAGGGGCGTGAGGGGGAAGGCCTCGGCGACGTCCGTGGAGTCCACGGCCGCCGCCCGGGTCACGGGCGTCATACGTGTCCTGTTTCCTCGTTCGCGAAGCCCAGACGTCCTCGCGGCACTCAACTATACCCGAGCCGCCGCGGGGGAGGTGTAGGCGCGGCGACGATTCTCTCGGTTACCGGTCCGTGGCGGGGGCGCGGAGGCCGGCTTGCCTGTCCCGGCGCAGACAGGGTCGGCGCCCTGCACTTTGGGCGCACCCATGGAGTTGCGACAACGCGATTGCAAAGGACAGCCCGGATGGTCATGCTGGTTCGAGCATTCCTCGGCTTGAGGCATCAGGGTCAGTGAATCTGCCAACGAACGCGTGAAGCCATGGGACAAGTGTCAGCGACGATCACCATCGAGGTTCCTGTTGCTCGGTGCTACGAGTACGTCAAGGGCTCCGTCCCGAACGAGAAGTTCCAGAAGGCATGTTGGCAGGTGTGGAAGCGAGAGTACTCGGGACGCATAACGCAGGACGATCCGCAGAAGCTCCTCACAGTAACGGAAAGTGGAGTGAGTCTCCTGAGAAGGCTTCGACCGAGCGGATGGCGCGTCTCCTATTCCTTCAACGGTTTGAGCGAATCGGTGACGGAGATCCGAGTTTCGGGAGAAATGAGCCTCGGGCTCGCGGTTCTGGCATTCCCCCTTGCTCGGCTGAAGGCCCAGAACGAGATCCTCCAGAAGGTCCGCGAGTTGCTGGCTTTTGAAGCGGGTACACGCGCACAGCGTTGAACGCGTCGAGACTTCCGGATTCCGGCGAATGCCGCGGGCGCCCCGCGGAGAGCCCCGCCCCGGCGGAGCCCGCCCCCGAGGAGGATTGTGTCCGGTCGAAAACGGACACGTGTCTCCTAAGCGGTCACAGGACGCGCTCGCGAGGGCGCTGGAGGCCCGGCCCCGGCGGCGGGCGGGGCCTGGCGCACCGGCGGGCCGTGGCTCCCGGTCTCCCTGCGGCGGATCGAGCCTCCTCCTGCGCCCTCGACTGCAGCGCCGGGACGAGGGTCCACCGGGCCCGGCCCGCTACTCGCACCCCTCCGGGGGCCGCTCGCAGCCGAGGCTCCCGTCCGCCGGGAGCGAGGGCGGGCCGCAGGCGGGGAAGGGCCCCGGCGGCGCGGGGCCGCCCAGGAAGTTGAACGCGAGGAGGTGGATCGCGTCCGATACGCCCCCCGAGTCCCCGTCGCCGTTCGAGTCGCAGGCGGCCCTGCACGGCGGCGCGGGGCCCCCGAGGAAGTTGAACGCGAGGAGGTAGATCGCGTCCGAGACGCCGCTCGAGTCCCCGTCGCCATAGCAGTCGCCGCGGAGGAAGGCGAGGGCCGGCGCGAGGGTCACGCTGCAGACCCGCGCCGCGCACCGCACTCCGGTGGAGCTCCTCGCCGCCGTGGCCACGCCGGCGATGAGGGTCCTGGGCAGGTCCAGGGCCGCGCTCCCCAGCTCGGACCAGCTTGCCCCGTCCCGGGACGTCTCGCCGGTGACGGTCCCCCCTCGGCGCGAGAGGCGGACCCAGGCCCCCGGAAGCTCCGCGTCGGGGCCCGTCAGGGACTTCGCGAGGGCACCAGCGGCCTCGCGGTACCGCAGGCGGAAGGTGCGTCGCGTGCCGGACTGCTCCACCAGGACCGCCGCGAAGGGGCTGTCCTCGGCCGCGCTCGCGCGGAGCATGACGCCCGTCGCCCCCGACGTGCCTTCGCTCCGCAGCATGCGCACCTCCGCCGCCAGGACGAGGTCTCCGCTCGCCTCCTGGTAGGCCAGGTGGCCCTGGTCCGTGCGGCCCAGGAAGCCGAGGCCGCCGGCGATCGAGGTCAGGCATCCATCCTCGAGGCGCGCCGCGCCCCCGGCGGCGGGGCTGCCGATGTCGATGGATGTCCAGGGCTGCGCGTTCCCGGGACGGAAGCGCACGTCGATCGTCCGCTGCGCGCGGCGCGACCGGCCCGCGTCGTCGGTCACGGCCAAGGTCACGGCGTGTTTCCCCGGCAGCGCGAAGGTGTGCCGCGCGGTCACGCCCGTCCCGGTCCCGCCGTCCCCGAAGGTCCAGGCGTAGCTCGCGATGCTCGCGCCCTCGATGGCCCTTGAGGCCGCGGCGTCGAAGGCGACCTCGAGCGGGTCGTCGCCGGCCTCGGGGCTCGCCGCGAAGGCGGCGATCGGGAGGAGCTTCCAGTCGTCGAACAGGGCCTGGAGGAGGTCGATGGGGTTCTGGTCCGAGAAGGTGTTGGCCACGTCGAGGTCGCAGTAGAAGAGGCCGGTGGGGTCATCGGGCCGCGCGACGCGCACGAAGGCCGAGATCGAGGGCCTGGTGGAGCAGCGGGTGTCCGCCCTGGGGACGTTGGCGGCCTGGAGCGCAGCCATGAGCTTCACCGCCAACTCCCCCGGCGTCTCGAGGAAGGCCTTCTCCATACCCGTGAGGATCTCGGGCCCGAGGAGGATGTTGCCCTGGATGGCGTACGTGGGCCCGAGGATGTGGCCCGCGTACGCGAACGTGTTGGCCCCCGTGTACGCTGCGCTGCGGGCGACCCCGTCGCGCAGGTCGACCGCTCCATACTGCCGGTTGCCCGCCGTGTCGAAGGGCGCCACGAAGTCCATGATCTCCTGCGGCGAATCGCCCGCGACCATGCGCTGCCGCGCGCGGGCCTTGTCGGCGTCGTCGCCCAAGGCCTGCGTGTGGACCGCGCCCACCCCACGGACGATGTCGTTGATCCAGGCGACCCCGTCGATGCACGAGGCGCCGGCGCCGCCGATCTCGCCCGTCGCGGGGTCGACGGCGACGATGGAGAACGTGGCCCGCGCCGGCGGCGAGGCCGCGAGGAGAGCGAAGAAGACCAGCGTGGCCAACGCGCCTCGAGCAGGATCCAAAGTCTCATGGCATGAGTCTCCTACCGAGGTGGGTTGTGAAGGTCGAAGGACTCGAGATCGAGAGCAGAATCCCGAGAAGGCCTGTCCCGTGGGGCTTGGCGCGGTCCATGACGGGGGTCACGGTCGTCTGCCGAGGAGAGGCGGTTCCACGGACGAAGCCGGGAGTCGCGGCGGCAAGCGTCACCCCTCTGCGCGGCTTCGTCCAGGACCTTGCCCCCGGCGACGAGCTGGAGGCGCCTGGGTCCCTGCCTCGATTCCTCCGGACTAACC
>JACQVW010000563.1 GCA_016209535.1 Planctomycetota bacterium
GCCGAGGGCACCTTCGGATTCTGCCGGAGCCGGGCGGGGTTAGCTTCGGATTGCTTAGCTTCGGATTGAGGGGGCAAGCAGGGGGTTCTCTTCCCGGGGCCGCTGGTGCTACAATCGCTCCCCTAGGGTTTTCGGGAGGAGGAGTTCGTGTGGAGTTCGGAGTCTCGGGAAGATAGCGTCGGCCACAGGCCGAGGTGGAAACCGGTAGGAGGTTGGTGGTGAGAATGCAAAGGATCCACTTCACCAGGGGTTGCTGGCTCGCGATCGTCGTGGGCGGCATCTCGACGGTTGTCCTGGCTGCCGGGTCCACCGTCCCCCCGGCGCCCGGCGAGGTGATCGTCGGGAACGGCTTCCCCGACGGGCTCGGCGCCGCGCTGGCACGGATCTTCGTCCGCCTGACGATCCCGGGGACCGACGGGGCTCAAGAGATGCCGCTCGAGCTCTACTTGACCTCGAGGCTCGTGACGGTCGACCCCGTCCGGTGCTCCCAGCCGTCGAGCCGGCCGTGCAGGGCCCCGGGCAAGGGCATCGCCGGCGTGGCGGGGAACCCCACGTTCGTGGTGGGCCCCGTGATGGGGCTCAAGCTCGCGAGCGCCCTGTATCTCCGCTCGGGCCCCCTGCGAGGCCACTCCGTGGAGGTGGCCTTCGAGGGCGGGCTGTACGCGAGCCCCGAGAGCGCCGCCGGGGACCCGGCCGAGCTGCGGCTCTTCCTGGCGCACCCGGGGAAGCTCATCCAGTGGGCGGCCGACACCGTCGACGAGCCCGCGGAGCGGACCTACAGGGCGAACACGGGAGCCGGCCTGGTCCTCGGAGACTCGCAGGTCCTCCTCTTCCCGGGCTGGCTCAAGGGGCGGGTCCTCGAGAACGACGGGGCGGCGATCCTCATCGAGCTCACCGAGGCCGAGATCTTCCCCGCCATGGTCACGAGCGAGAAGCGCGTCTGGCTTCGTCCGGACCCCGAGGCCGCGCGGGAGCTCGGGTTCCCGGCGGGGGCCTTCGGCCGGCTCCAGGTCAACTACTCGGGCTTCCCGTCTCCCTCGGCGATCGTGGCCGGCGGGTCGACGAACGACGTGGAGGTCCACGTGCTGGCCGCAGAGCCCGAGGCGGTCTTCCTGCGGGGGGACTGCGATGGCGACGGCTCGGCGCGAGGGGTCGTGGCCGATGCCCTCGCGCTCCTCAAGTACAACTTCTGGGACGGCACGCCGCCTCCATGCATCGCGGCGTGCGACTCGGACGGCAACGGCCGGGTGGCAGGCACGGTCGGGGACGCCGTGTACCTCCTGAGCTTCCACTTCCAGGGCGGTCCGCCTCCGCCTCCACCGTACCCCGACTGCGGGCGCGATCCCGGGGCGGCGGACCTCGACTGCGAGATCCCGCCGCCTTGCCCTTGAGGCCCGGCCTCGAGGCCCCGAGCCTCCGGCCCGCCGCGAGGCCGTCCGAGGTCAGCCCCCGTCGCCGCCCCGCAGGACCCGGGGCGGAGGCGGCACACAGTACCAGGTCCCGTCCCGGAGGGCCCAGAGGAGCGACAGAGATCGATCGCGCCCCGGTCGATCGAGCTCGATCCGGGCGATGCCGCGGTCCGGGTCCTCCCAGCTCGTCCTCCGGACGCTGGCCCCCGGGAGCGCATCGTCCAGGAAGTCGCCGAGGATGCGCCCGCCGGCCCCGAAGGGCTTCCGCCGGCCGCCGGACCAGCGCTCGAGGAAGCCCGGGTCGACGAGACGCCGCGCCTCGTCGAGCCTCCGCGCCGCGACGTGGCCCTGGAGCTCCTCGAATCGGGCCCGCAGCGCGCGGTCCAGCTCGGGGGCGAGGGGCCTTGCCGGCGACGGCGGCTCCCGCGCCGCCATGGGCCCCGCGGAGACCCGAGGACCCACCGGGGGAGGCGGCTGCGGCGGGGCCGGGCCGCCGGGCGCCACGGCCGCGCTCCGGCTGCCCGGAGCCTCCGGAGCCTCCACGGCGGCCCATGCGCGGGCGACATGCAGGGCGATGAACGCAGCGCCGAGCAACAGGGCGACGGCGGCGAGCACGATCGCGGTGAGGAGGCCCCTCCGGCGAGGTCTCCGCGCCGGTGGCGGGCTTGGGCCCGCTGCCTGCACGCGGTCCAGGAGCGCGAGCATCTCCTTCACGGTCGGCGGCCGCCGCTCCCTGTCCTTGCGCATGAGGTGGCAGACGAACTTCGAGAGCGCCCCGGGCACGGCGGAGTTGACCTCGTGCGGGGGCTTGAGCGGCTCCTTGACCACCTTGCAGACGACCCCGATGCTGCTCGAGGCCTGGAAGGGCGGCACGCCCGTGAGCGTCTGGAAGAGCGTGGCCCCCAGGGAGTAGATGTCGGTGCGCTGGTCGACGCGCTTGCCGAGGGCCTGCTCGGGAGACATGAAGTTGGGCGAGCCGAGGATGGTCCCGGTGCGAGAGAGATTGGGGTCTCCCTCGATCACGCAGGCGAGGCCGAAGTCCACGATCTTCACGGCCCCGTCGTCCGCCAGGAGGATGTTGTCCGGCTTGATGTCGCGGTGCACTATGCCGTGGGTGTGGGCGTAGGCGATGCCTTCCGCCACGGCGCGGAAGATCCGCAGGGCCTCGGGGACGATGAGCTTCGACTCGCGACGGAGCCTCAACGCGAGGCTCTCGCCCGAGATGTACTGCATGACGATGTAGTAGGTCCCGTCATGCTGCCCCGCGTCGTAGACCTGCACGATGCGGTGGTGCTCGAGGCGAGCCGCGGCGCGTGCCTCCCTCAGGAAGCGCTCCACGCCCTGCAGGTCCGTCGGGAGGTCGCCCCGCAGGACCTTCAGCGCCACGGGCTTGTTGAGCGTGAGGTGCCGGGCGAGATAGACGGTCCCCATGCCCCCCTGGCCGAGCTTCTGCTGGATGAGGCACTGGCCGATCGTCGTCCCGATCCGGGGATCCCCGCCCGGCTTGGATGGCGGCGGCGAGGCCGATGCGCGCGTGACCGTGGGCATGCCTTTCTAGACCACTCCCTGTACGACAGACTTGAACAGACAAGAATAGGGGACGGCGCGCAACCGTGCCACCGGCGGGCCGGGGCCGGGAATCCTCGAGACGTTCCCTGAGCCGGCCGCCGCCGCTCGCGCGCTGGACAAGCCCGGGAGCGGGCCGGAAACTGGAGAGCGCGCGGCCTTCGCGTTCCAGCACCAAGGCGCGCAGGAGGCCTCGTTGCAGCGACGTACTCGATCCACCCTTCCACCGGGCATGGTCCTTGCCGCCCTCCTGGCGGGCACCGCTCGCCCTGCCGGGGGCCAGGCCGTGCGGGCGGACGATCCGCCGGACCCGCCGGATCCTCCCGCGGCCTTCGAGGCCGGCGAGGTCTTCTCCCTGCGCCTCGAGGTCCCCGAGCCCGGCCTCGCCTCGCTGCGGGAGGACCCTCGACGGTACGTGCGCGCCACGCTCGCGGAGGGCTCGAGGGTCTACGCGAACGTCGGCGTGCGCGTCAAGGGCGGCGCGGGGAGCTTCCGGCCCGTCGACTCGGAGAAGCCGGGCTTCACCGTGAAGGTGAACCAGTTCGTCCCGTCGCGGCGGTTCCGGGGCCTTCGCAAGCTCCTCCTCAACAACTGCGTCCAGGACCCAAGCTATCTCTCCGAGACGCTCGGGAACGAGATCTTCCTGGCCTGCGGAGTGCCCGCGCCGCGGACCGCCTTCGCCCGCGTTCGCTGGAATGGCCGCGACCTGGGCCTCTACGTCCTCGTCGAGGCCGTGACGAGGGACTTCCTCGGCCTCCACTTCGAGAGCCCCGACGGGGGGCTCTACGAGGGCCCCGGCGAGGTGACCGATGACCTCGACGAGGACTCCCGAAGCCCGTTCCTGGACCGCCTGGACCTCAAGGTGCTCGCGCGGGCCGCCGCCGAGCCGGACCCCGAGGAGCGGTGGCGGCGGCTCTCCCAGGTCCTGGACGTGGAGCGGTTCATCTCCTTCGTGGCCGCCGAGGCGTTCACGTGGCACTGGGATGGCTACGTCACGGGCGTCAACAACTACAGGGTCTACGCCGACCCCTCGACCGGCCGGGCCGTCTTCCTCCCGCACGGGGCGGACCAGCTCTTCCAGGACCCCGAGGGTCCGATCGCGCCCGAGACTCGCGGCCTCGTGGCGAATGCGGCCCTGAGCACGCCCGAAGGGCGGGAGCTCTACGCTCGGCGGCTGCGCGCCATCGCGACCGAGGTCCTGGACGAGGAGGCCTTGCGCGCCAGGGTCGAGGACCTGTCGCGCCGGGTCCGGCCCGTCCTCGCCGCCCGGAGCGAGGAGGAGGTCCTGGGCCACGATGCCGCGAGAGAGGACCTCCTCGAGCGCATCGGACGGCGTTTCCGGAGCGTCGCGGAGCAGCTCGCCGGGAACCCGTCGGTCCTTGCGGCCCCGCTCGATTTCGACGCGGAAGGCGCCGCGCGCCTTTCGGGCTGGAGGGAGACGCTCCGATGGGGAGAGGCCGGGCTCGAGATCGTGCCCGGCGGCGGGGCGGAGGGCGGAGCGGCCCTCAAGATCGCCGCCGCCGAGGAGGGGTGCATCGCCTCCTGGCGCGTGCGAGTCCTCCTGGGGCCGGGGCGCTATCGCCTCGAGGGCAAGGTGCGTACGATCGGCGTGGTTCCCCTGGCCGATCCCGAGACGGACGAGGAAGGCCTCAAACCGGGCGGTGCGTCCGTCAGGGTCTCGGGGCAGCATCCCCCGCGGAAGCTCAGAGGGACCACCCCGTGGCGGACCTTCGCCTTCGAGCTCACGGTGGGACCCGCCGAAGGGGACGAGGCGCCGGTCGTGGACGGGGCGGCGGAGCTGGTCTGCGACCTCCGGGCCGAGCGCGGCGAGGCATGGTTCGACCTGGACTCGCTGAGGCTCGTGCGCCGTTGAGGCGCTGAGTCGCTGAGCCGCAAGCGGGGCTCCCCCGGCGGCGCCTCAGGAGGCCCCCGGCCTGGCCTCCCCACGCCTCAGATGCGAGCGTGCGAGCCGTCGCAGCAGGGCGGCGTCTTGGTCCGCTTGCAGCCGCACCAGGCGATCTGCTTCGGCTTGTCGACGGCGAAGCGCACGGGCGAGATGCCCGTGCCGGCGTGCGAGCCGTCGCAGTAGGGCTGCGTCTTCGAGCGGCCGCAGGCGCACCACCATCGCTCGCCGGCCTCCTCGCGCTTCACGTAGGGGGCCTTCTGGGGGCACTGAGGTTCCACCATGGCTACCGTCTCTTGCTCCTGCGAAAGACAGCCCGCCGCAACTCTCCGTCGCAGCGGGCTTTATCCTGGCGCGCCCACCAGGACTCGAACCTGGAACCCTCGGCTTCGTAGGCCGAAAAAGGGGGTTTTCCTAAGTCCCTGTCGGCGCATACATCCCGTTGAAACACTGTGAATTAAGCCATTTCTTAGAAGGACTCAAAAACACTTGCCCGGACTGATCCATGGGTCATCATATGGGACATCAACTTCCGCTTGATCTCTGGCAATCGTCTCTGCGGGTTCGCCGAGAGAGGCGATGGCCCTCGCGGTGGCAAGGAGGTTCGATGTTCCCGTACTCGACGCCATGGGACGAGAGAGAGTATCCGGACAGGGTCGCTCGTCAAGTGGCCAAGTAGCGCGCGGTGGCAAGGAGGTTGAATGTTCCGGTACACGACGCCCAGGCGCATCCGGATCCGCGGACAGATCAGCGACCGTTATTACGTGCGCCGCTACGACACGGTCACGCGCCAGCGCGTCCGGGTCAGCACGGGCCGGACCTCGCTCAAGGCGGCCCTCGAGCAGGTCCGGGCGTGGGAGGTCGCCGAAGCGAGCGGCAAGGCGGCGGCCGAGGCCGTGCCTCTCGAGCGGGCGGTGAAGGCCTGGCTCGAGCTCAAGCAGACGCGCATGACGCCTCGAGGCCACGAGACGTACGCGTCCTACTGCCAGCGGTGGCTCGAGCACTTCTCCCCGAGGCTGCCGCTCCAGGCCGTCACGCGGGAGAGCATCGAGGGTTACTTCAAGGAGCGCCGCCTCGAGGTGAGCGCCGCGACCCTGAACAAGGAGCGCATCCTGTGGCGCGCGCTCTTCCGCTGGGCCTCGAAGCGCGGCTGGTGCGACCGCGACCCGCTCGACAGCCTGGAGCGGTTCCACGAGGAGCGCAGGGACATCCGGGTCTTGACGCCCGACGAGGAGAGAATTCTCCTCCGCGCCTGCAGGGAGCCGTACGTGGTCCAGGTCACGGCCTTCCGCAACGCGGGGGGAAGCGCCGGCGGAAGGACGACGGAGGAGCGGAGCGAGTGGAGCCAGACCTACACGCCGCCGCCGTGGCTTCACCCGCTCGTCTTCCTCGGCCTGCGCACCGGGCTGAGGTACGGGAACCTCGAGGCCCTCGAGTGGAGCTGGGTCGACCTCGAGGAGAGAGTCATCCGGATCCCGGCCGCGCGCATGAAGGCCCGCGAGGCGCACGGGTTCCCGATCGACACCGAGGTCGCCGGCCTCCTCCGGGACCTCCGTCGCGGCGTCGAGAGCCTGCGAGTCCTCTCCCTCCCGGACCGCGCCAACGTGCGGAAGGTCTTCCAGGCGGCCATCGAGAGGGCGGGGATCCGACGTTGCAGGTTCCACGACCTGAGGGCGACCTTCATCACGCGGTGCAGGCAGGCCGGGATCGACGTCGAGGTTACCGCCAAGCTCGCCGCGCACCGCGACGTGAAGACGACCCTGAAGTTCTACCGCCGAGTGAGCGACCAGGATCTGCGCGACGCCGTCGTGCGCCTCCAGAGCGTGAGCAAGACGCCCCCGACCCTGGACGCGACGCCGAGCTGAGCGCGCGCCGCTGTCGAGCTCACGGCGAGCTCACACCGCCTCCCGGCGCCTCTTCCGGCGGAGCGGATCCCTGCGCTCATCGGGCCGGGCGCACCGGCTCTCGTCGAGGAACGCCTGGATGGACGGCTCCGCAACGCGCACGAAGATGCCCACGCGGCTCGCCGCGAGCTTCCCCGTGAAGATGAGCTTGCGGACAGCTTCTTCCGTGACCTGGAGGATCCGAGCCACCTGGCGGACGGTGTAGAGGCGAAGGAGCGGAGGGAGGGGGCCGCCTGGCTCTACTGGGTCTCGACCTGCGGGAAACGGAAGCATGCATCACCTCCTTCCTACTCGGGCCCCCGGCCCTCCGCCTCCAACGTGCTTCGTCAAGGCCGTTCACCTCCTCGGTGCCTTCACCACCGTCCGGCTCCAGATGTACGCGGCGCCCAGGACGCACCCGAGGCACGTCATCGACCCGAGCGCCGCGATCTGCACCCAGCCGTTCTCCGAGCCGAGGCTGACCGCGAGGGCCGTTGCCAGGGTCCCCACCACGGTCCAGAGCTCCGATGTGCGCACGCCAGGCTTCGCCGGCGGCGCATCGGGCCGCGTCGGCCCCGGGGCCTTGCTCGCGCCGTCCCGTCCGTTGAGCATGTCCACCTCCTTGTCCTTGCTCGCTGGTCACTCTCTTGACTCTCCCTCGCGCTCCTCGAGGGGCGCGGGGAACCGCGGGTTCCTCCCGTCGAAGCCCGGGTGGAGGGTCTGCGCGAGGAGCCAGGCCCAGGCGAGGCTCCTCGCGAGCGGCGTGTCCCTCGCCCTCAGCGCCTGGAACTGCCGCCCGACCTCGCCCTCGCGGGTCGGGTCCGGGAGCCGCAGGGTCTCGCGCAGGGAGCTCCAGGCCTTCTGCCCCTGGGCGATGAGCTCCTGCTCGTCCTCCCGCGTGGTCTTCCCGTCCCGCATGCGCTCGAGGAAGCGCTGGTGGTCGACGTCGTGGAAGAGGACGTCATGCCTCGCGGTGCGGCCGAGGCAGCCCGAGAGGGCCGCCGCGGCGAGGACCACGAGCCCGAGCCGCACGCAGCCGCCACGGAATCGCTTCGATGCCATGTCTCTTGCCTCCTTCCGTCTCAAGCCGCAAGCAGCACCTTGAGGAGGAGCCGCACGCCGTCGAGCCCCAGCTCGCGCGCGAGCTCGAGGAGCGCCGCGTTCCGCGCCTGGCGCCGACGCGTGTCCTCCTCGAGCTCCCGGGCGCCGCGGCGCATGGAGTCGAGCACCTCCGAGGCCGTCGCCTGCTCCGCGAGGCGCCCGAGGACCGCGTCCATGTCGCCGTCGGACCAGGCCTCGAGGAAGCCCTCGACGGCGCCCGCCGCGGCGTCGCCCAGGACCGCCTCGCGGCGCTCGAGGGCCCCGAGCGCCCGGTCGGCGCCCTCCCAGACCGTCCGGCGCGCGGGGTCTCCCCGCCGGGCCTCGTCGACGCGGCGCCGCGCCCTGCGGGCGATCTCCCGCGTCGAGACGCGGGCGCTCACGGCTCGCCTCCCCCGCTCGCCGCCAAACGCTCGAGATCCTCGATGGCCGCACGCGCCTCACGCTCCTGGCGGGCTTCAGGCTCCTCCCCGGCCTCGCATTCGCCCTCGGCCACCTCCACCCGCGGCTCGAGGAGCGGCACCGAGACCCACACCCGCGGCACGGCCGAGACCGCGAGCCGCACGACGCGCGTGAGGAGCCCGCCCGCTGCCCTGGGCCGCTCGCGCCCGCCCTCGAGGCCCAGGGCCGAGCGGAGGGCTCGCCAGGCCTCGAGGTTCGCTCCGATGAAGCCCCGCTCCTCCTCCCGCGTCGTCTTCCCCCGCCCCATGAGCTCGACGAAGCGCTCGCAGCGCGCCTCGTTGAGGACCGCCTGGCGCCTCACCTCGGGGCTCAGGCAGCCCGGCAGCACCGCGGCGAAGACGACACAGACTGCGACCCACAAACCGCCGGGTAATGCACCCCTCGAAGCCATCGTGCTCCTCCTGCTTCTCTTCCGTTTTCCCGTCTCTTCAACGCCTCAGACACGCCTGGGCCACCGCGACGGCCACCGTGGTCAGGACTCCGACGATCCACTTCCACTGGGAGCGCAGGGCCTCGATCCGCTCGCGGCAGAGCTCGAGCTCGGCCTGGAGCCCGGCGGCGCCGTTCCCCCGGAGCTGCCTCGCGAGGCTCGCCGCCTCGGCCTCGAGCGCCGCGAGCCGCTCCTCGAGGAACCGGAGCCGGGCGTCGCGCTCCCCCGCGCGGCGGAGGAGCGTCTCGAGGTCCTGCGCCATGCCGCGCCTCACCCCTGGCCCGCTCGCCCGCGCCGCGCGGCGAGGTAGGCCTCGCTCGCGATGTAGGCCACGGGGCCCGCGGCCCCGAGGGCGAAGAGGAAGACGGCGAGCCACAGGTGCTTCCCCCACTGCTCCAGGGCCACGACCACGAAGGGCCCCGCCCCGAGGAGCGCCACCGAGAGCCGCCCGTCGCGAAGCCGCCGTGCTCTCGAGGCTCCGGCCGCCGGGTCTCGCGCGTCGATGTCCTTCCCCATCGCGTCACCTCCTTTCGAGGAAAAGAGCCGGGGCGACCCCCCTCCGGCCGCCCCGGCAAGGAAGCACGCGCCCTGCGAGCGCCGCCTGCTCCCCGGAGCCGCCCCGGGCATCAAGCGCCATCCTTTAATTGCCGCAACTGGCGGATCCGCGCAGGAGATTCTGGAGGTTTTTTTCGAGGGGACCGCTACCCATCAGCCGGACCCTGCCACCCCGGCGGCACCGGAGGGTGCCGACCCACTCACAGCTCCACCCGGTAGGCGGCCCGGAACCCCCGCGAGGTGACCCGGACGCTTTCGATGCGATCGACGCGGTAGGTGTAGGCTCTCGTCTCGCGCGTGTCCGACTTCACCACGAAGAGGAGCAGGTGGCCGGCGCGGGTCCGGCGCAAGGAGTAAGGCTCGATGACCCTTGTCCGGCCCTGGTAGCCAAGCTCGACGCAAAGTCGGCTTGCCGCCGCGAGCCGGATCGCCTCAAGGGGCGCGCCCCCCGCCCTTCGCTTCGATGCCCTGGCGCA
>JACQVW010000547.1 GCA_016209535.1 Planctomycetota bacterium
CGACGAAGAACGTGGCGCGGGCGCCGTGCCGCTCGAGGAGGTCGTGGAGGGGGGCCGCCGAGGCCTCGACGCGAGGGGCGCGTTCCGTCTCCTTCGCGTGCCGCCGCACCAGCTCCGGGTGGTAGTAGTCCTCGAGGTCCACCGTGAGGGCTGCGGGATGGCTCTGGACGGTGCTGGCGCTCATGGCCCCGGGTCCCCGGCGGCGCGGGCGGGAGGCTTGCGGCTCCGGTAGCGCCTCAAGAGCACCATGGAGATCGCGAGCAGCATCTTCGCGATGTAGTACAGCGTCTTCCAGCCGCCGTGAATCGACGTCCCGCGGAGCCGCGGCCGCATGACGACGGGCACCTCCCGGATCCTGAAGCCCGCGAACCCCAGGGCCAGGAGGACGTCGGAGTCCGGGTAGTCCATGGGGTAGGTGTCGCCGGCGTAGAACTGGAGCACCCTGGCGTCGAGCGCCTGGAAGCCCGAGGTGGGGTCGGTGATGCGCTGCCTGAGGAAGCAGGACACGATCGCGCGGAAGAGGGCGATCCCGGCCCTGCGCAGCAAGGGGACCTCGTAGGTCACCTTCCCGGTGAAGCGCGACCCGAGGGCGACGTCCGCCTCGCCCGAGAGCACCGGCTCGAGGAGGGCCGGTATGGACCTCGGGTCGTGCTGGCAGTCGCCGTCCATCTGGACGACGCAATCGTAGCCGTGGGCCAGGGCGTACTTGAACCCGGCCTGGACCGCGCCGCCGTAGCCGAGGTTGGTGCTGAGGCGCACGGCCCGCTGGCCGCGGCTCTCGAGGATGGCCCTGGTCCCGTCGGTGGACGCATCGTCCACGACGATGACGTCGAGGCCGAGGCCCAGGTCCCCGAGCTCGTCGAGGACCTGGCCGATGTTCCCCTCCTCGTTGTGGGCGGGGATCACGATGAGGACGCGTTTCGAGCCCGCCGGCCGCAGCGTGGGCCTGGGCTCGGGAGAAGGGCAGGGTGCTCCGGAGGGGGGCCGCGTCTCGCTCGAGGTCATCGTGGCCATGGTACGCCTCCGCGTGGCGGTGTGGGTAGGGGTGTCCCGGTGCGAGGAGTCGCGCCGTCCGCCACCCGCACGATCAAAAAGTGTACCCGACCGCCGGAAGCCCCTGGGCCACGGACGGCGTGCCCGTATCGGCCCCTGAGGCGACGATCGCCGAGAGCTCGAGCTGGAGGTCGCCCACCTGGGGGGTCCCGCCCGATTTCCGGTGCCCTCCTCCGTGCTTGCAGCCCGAAAGGGGCCCGATGGCGAGGGGCACGGCCAGGACGAGGAGCAAGGGGAGGAGGGCGAGCCTGCGGCGGCCCTTCCGCGAGCCGAGGAGGAGGCTCGAGAGGGCCCCGCCGGCGACCACGATGGAGCCCAGGGGCGGCGGCTCCTCGCCCGCGGGGGGGGGCACGTCCTCCCCGGGGGCAGAAGGCGGCTCCTGGGCCGGCGGCTCGTTCGGGACGGCGGCCGGGGCGAGGTCCGCCACGACGAAGACGTCCGCCGTCGAGCCGCCCTCGAGCCGCTCGGCGAAGCCGTCGAAGGTGACGGCCCGGGCGTCGGTGGCGAAGGCGAGGGGCTCCCCGAGCTGCCGGTCGGCGCCGTCGAAGGCGCCGTTCTCGTTGGAGTCGATGTAGAGCCTGCAATGGACGATCTTGAGACTCTCCTCGCCGGGTCCCACGGGCGAGAAGACGACGGCGACGAAGTCCTGCGCCTCATCGCCGTCCGCGAGGGCGACGCTCCCGTGGAAGGCGAGGACCGAGTCCGAGTCGATGCGCGTCGTCGCCGGGCGGGGCTTCGCGGCCACCGTGAGCCTGCCGCGGGGCGGGCCGGGAGGAAGGCCATCCAGGGCTCGCAGCCGCACCGCGTCGGCCGACACGCTCTGGTCGTCCTGCGGCGCAATGACGGTCACCCTCGCCGCGTGGCCGAGCTCGTAGGCGCCGAGGGAGTTCCAGCGCCCGATGCCGCGGGTCTGGTCCACGATCACGCTCGAGCTGCCGCCGCCGTGGCGTACCTCGACGGGGACCCCGCTCGAGCGCCACGGGGTCACCGTCCACCAGAGGAGGACCTCATAGGCGCCCGGGGCCGGGACGGCCGGCTCCCAGACGTAGCGCGTGCCGTTCTTCGAGAAGAGCGAGCTCGAGCCGAAGGCGAAGGGCGTCGCGGAGGGGGTCCACGGGCCGATGGCGGTCGTCCCGGGGGCCCCATTGTCCAGGATCACGCCCGGGTCGCGCCCGTAGGAGAGGTGGATGTCCGCGGTGTCGTCCACGGCGTTCGTCACGACCGCGTCCACGTCGCCGTCGCCGTCGAGGTCGCCGGCCGCGATGCCCACGGGCGTGCGGCCCGTCTGGACCGTGAAGACCTCGTCGAAGTCGAAGGCGCCGGCGCCCTGGGGGAACACGCTGAAAGCGTCGCTCCGGGCCCAGGTCACGAGGATATCGCGCCGGCCGTCGCCGTTCATGTCGGCGAGGTCGAGGTACACGGGGTCGCGCAGCGTGATGGAGGAGCTCGAGAAGCTGAGGGTCTTCACGGTGGTGAAGGAGAGCCCGCCCACGTTCTGCTCGATGGTCACGGTGCGCGCGTCGTTGTTCGCCACGATGAGCTCGTCGAGGCCGTCCACGTTCAAGTCGGCGGCCAGGACGAACCGCGGGTCGGGGCCGACCGGGTGCGGCGTTCCCGCCGCGAAGCCCCCCGCCCCGTCGCCTCGAAGCGGCGTGATGGAGTCTCCGTCGGCGTCGGCGGTGACGAGGTCCACGTTCGGGTCCGCATCGAGGCTCGCGAGGGCGATCACCTCGGGACCGTTCCCCACGGGGATCGTGCTCAGCACGGTGAAGGTCCCCGAGCCGCCGCCCGCGAGGACGCTCACCGAGTCGCCGCCGTAGTTGGCCGTGGCGAGGTCCACGATCCCGTCGCCCGTGAAGTCGTGGGCCACGACGAAGCGGGGCCCGCCCGGGACGTCGGTGATGATCGGCGCCCCGAAGCTCCCGTCGCCGTTCCCGAGGAGGACCGAGACCGAGTCGCCGCCGTAGTTCGAGGTCACCAGGTCCGGGAATGCGTCCCCGTCGATCCGGGCGGCGGCGATGCCCTCGGGGCGCGTCTCCCCGACGGAGAAGTCACCTTTCTTCGAGAAGCCTCCTTCTCCGTCGCCGAGGATGACCGTGACGCTGCCGTCGGCGCTCGCGCCGTCCGCGGCCGTGCAGGCGATGGCCACGTCGAGGCGGCCGTCGCCGTCGAAGTCCTCGACGGCGATCGGCTCGGGCACGTGCCCCGTCGGGAAGGTCAAGGGCGGGTCGAAGGCGATGGTCTCGGAGGCGAGCCGAGAGGGCACGAGCGCGAATGCAAGGAGGGCGACGGGGAGCACGGCGAGGGCTCGGCGCATGGGGACATCCTTCGTGGGCATGGAGGGCGGCCTCTGCCGATGGGTAGGATTGCCGGCGTGGTTCAAATCAGGCCCTCTGTCGGTGACAGGAGAGAATCCGGCAGGGGCAGTTTGCTAGGGGCAGTATCGTGGGAATGAACGCGTGGTTCATAGCCGGGTGTAACCCGGCGTTGAACCACGCCGGATTGCCGATCGTAGCGCCCGGTGATTCGCCGTACAAGGGGACGCGAAACCCCCGAAAACCGTGCCAACCTCGGGGGCCTCCCGCTACTCCTCCAAGAACAGGTCCCGCTTGAGCTTCCGCCACCGCTCGAGGGAGGCTGGGCCGTGCCTCGCGAGGCTCTTGTCGATGGAGGCGATCGCCTTCTCCCTCCAGAGCCTCTCGGGCCGCTTCGAGTAGAACTTGTCGGCCGCGCAGATGACCCTCTCCTCGAGGCTCACGGGGAGGTAGTCGTCCGGAGGCAGCGGGAGGCCTTGCGCCTGGACCTCGTCGCGCGAGATGCCCGAGCCCGTATGGCGCGCGCAAACGAGCCCGTGACGGGGGAGCCCCAGCTCATCGAGGATGCGCTTCCCCAGGACGCCGTGGCGGATGTAAGGCTCCTCGCCGCGGCAGAGGATCTCGGGGGCACGGCAGAGGTGGATCCCGATGTCGTGGAGCAGGGCCGCCTCGCTCAGGAAGTCGAGGTCGATCGGCGCCTCCGGAAGTCGCTCGAGGTACGCCCGCGCGATCTCGCGCGCCTTCCGCGCCACGAGGACCGA
>JACQVW010000548.1 GCA_016209535.1 Planctomycetota bacterium
GCCCGCGGGGTCCTGGCGGCTCAGGAGGACCCCGTCCTCGACGACCCATGCGCTGTCGAGAACCTTCACCCAGCCCGTGAGGTCCTTCCGGTTGAAGAGCGGCGCGAACGTGAGCCCGGCGTCCGGGCGCGCCGCGCCGGAGCCGGCGCAGCCGAGGGAGACGGAGCAGAGGACGAGCGATGCGGTGGCGATGCGGGATGCCTTCATGAGCGTGTCTGCCTTTCTTGCGTCTGCCTTCCTTGGATCCATTCTCTGATTCTTGGGTCCTCGACGACCTGCCTCTTCAGCGACAGGAAGGCGTCCGAGAAGCCCTTCGCGTGCGGGTCCGCGGCGTACGCCGCGGCGAGGTCGCCGGAGGGGCTCTCGAGCCGCGCCTCGAGGAGCGGTCCGCCGCCCGCCTCGCGGCCCGGCGCCCGCACCTCCGTGACCCGGACGCGGAGCGCGGCCCGCGCGGCGGAGCCTCCGGGGGCCGCGCCGCGGCGGGCGAGCTCCTCCTCGAGCTCGCTCATGAGCCTGGCCGTCCAGGCCCGCAGGTCCACCTCGATCGAGTGGATCCCCTCGGAGCGCAGGGGGCGCACCTGGGGGGCCTCCCAGCCGTTCTCGAGCCGCAGCGTCGTGCCCCGAGGGAAGAGCGCCTCGATCTCCCCCTCGATGGGCGGCGGCCGGATCGGGTCGAGGAGGTGCCGGCAGCCCGGGACGGACGCCGCGAGGACGAGCCCGAAGGCCCATCGCCCGGCGAGAGCGCTCGCGCGCACGCGCTTCATGCCAGGAGCCGCCGCACCGCCTCGAGCCACGACTGGTCGCGCCGCGGGTAGAGGTAGCTCACGTTGGGCAGGAGCCGGTCCGTCTTGGCCCGCCTCTCGGGGGTCTTCAGGTTGGCGTAGGCCTCGTCGATCTCCCGCAGGCGCTCCTCGCTCACCTCCTGCATGTCGGGCGAGAACATGTCCTCGCCGTGGGCGCGCGCGAGCAGGCGGTGCGCCTCCTTGAGCTCGTGTTCGGTGGCGTCCCGCGGCACGCCGAGGATCGCGTAGAAATTGGGGATCGAGATCCCCGCATCCGTGTCGACCCTCAGGGGCAGCGGGTTCGTCAGGTACTCCTTGTAGTGGTAGAGGGTGGCGGTCTCGGCGACGGCCCGCTTCCTCAGCCTCGCGAGGGTCTCGAGGAGGACCTTCACGACCGATCTCTTGAGGTCGAGGAGGACCTTGACCAGCTCCGAGGGATAGCTCTCCTCGAAGACCGCGAGGAGCTTCCCGGGCGCCGTGGTCTCGAAGAAGGCCGACCTCCTCTCCGCCGCCAGGACGAGGAGGCCCTCCGTGTGCTTCAGGCTCCTCCTCGACGCCGCCGGCCTCGGCTCCAGGTCGGCCCTCGGCGCGCCCTTGACGGTGCGCTTCCTCGAGCTCTCCGGGACCCGGCGTCGCGCCTTCCCTTTCCTCGCCCCATGAGCCGTGCCCCGCCTCGCCTCTCTCTGACCGCGGCCGGTTCTTTTCTTTCCCATGTCCCTTGAAAGAGACGCCAACCTGGCGCACAAAGGCGCCGGAAAGTAACCCCAAAGCGAAATGGAAGGCAATAAAAATCTGGCCTCACGTCGAGGACGTCCCATGTGCGCTCTCCTGGCCCTTACCCTGCTCCTCCTGGCGCTCCTCGGCGCCCCTGCGGCCTTCGCGTCGCCGCGGGGGGCCGAGGCGACCCTGCTCCTCGTGAACGGCAAGGTCTGGACCGGTAATACTGGCCAGCCCGAGGCGGAGGCCGTCGCCGTCCTCGGGGATCGGGTCCTGGCCGTGGGGCCGGCGGAGGACGTTCGCCGGCTCCAGGGCGAGGGGACCCGCGTCGTGGACTTGAAGGGACGCCGCGTGGTCTCGGGCTTCATCGACGGCCACCTCCACTTCCTCGGCGGCGGCGACGAGCTCCTCGCCCCGGACCTGCGCTCGGCCCGCTCCGAGGAGGACCTCGCGGCGAGGCTGGGCGAGGCCGCGCGGCGGCTCCCTCGGGGGACCTGGATCACGTCGGGCGCCTGGGACCACGAGAGCTGGCCCGGAACGCGCCTGCCGCGGCGCGAGGCCCTGGACCGCCAGACGCCCGATCACCCGGTCCTCGTGAGCCGCCTCGACGGCCACATGGCCGTGGCGAACTCCCTGGCCCTGCGCATCGCGGGCGTCACCCGCGAGACGCCTGACCCGCCGGGCGGCGAGATCGTGCGCGACCCGGCGACGGGCGAGCCCGCCGGCGTGCTCAAGGACGCGGCGATGGACCTCGTCTCGCGTCACGTGCCGCCCTGGGACGCGCGGGCCCGACGCGAGCGCGCCCTGGCCGCCCTGCGCCACGCCGCGTCCCTCGGCGTCACGTGCGTCCACGACATGGGCACGACGGCGGAGGCCCTGGCGACCTACCAGGATCTGCGGCGCCGCGGCGAGCTCACGGTCCGCCTCCGCGCCTACGCGCCCCTCTCGAGCCTCGAGCGGTGGCGGGAGCTGGGGATCGAAGGCGGCTTCGGCGACGACGCGCTCCGCGTCTCGGGCCTCAAGGGCTTCGCCGACGGCTCGCTGGGCTCCTCGACGGCGCTCTTCTTCGAGCCCTACCTCGATTCGCCCGGGACGAGCGGCCTCCCGCAGATCGACCTCGCCTCGGGCGGCGAGCTCGAGCGGAAGGCGCGGGCCGCCGCCGAGGCGCGCCTGCAGCTCGCCGTCCACGGGATCGGCGACCGGGCGATCCGCTCGGTGCTCGATGTGTTCGAGCGCACGCTCGCCGCGGCCGGCCCCGGCGCCGGGGCGCTCCGCGGCCGGGTCGAGCACGCGCAGCACATCCACCCGCAGGACCTCCCGCGCTTCGCGAAGCTCGGCGTCGTCGCGAGCATGCAGCCCTACCAGGCCGCCGACGACGGCCGCTGGGCCGAGAAGCGGATCGGGAAGGCCCGCTGCGATACCACCTACGCCTTCCGCGACCTACTCGAGTCCGGCGCGCGGCTCGCCTTCGGCTCGGACTGGCCCGTGGCGCCCCTCTCGCCGCTCCTCGGGATCCATGCGGCCGTCACGCGCCGCACCCTCGACGGGAAGAACCCCGGAGGGTGGGTCCCTCGCCAGAAGATCTCGGTCGAGGAGGCGCTGCGCGCGTACACGTCCGGCGCCGCGTACGCCGCCTTCGATGAGGAGCGGCTCGGGGCGATCCGCCCGGGCTGGCTCGCGGACATCGCCGTCCTGTCGGAGGACCTCCTGGCCGTCGCGTCCGAGCGGATCGACGAGGTCAAGGTCGTCCTGACCGTCGCGGGCGGTAGGGTCGTGTTCGAGGGGCCGTAGCAGTACGGCCACTATCTTGCGGGGGGGGCTTGGAGATACCATGCTCTCGTCTGCGAAGAGGAACCGAGTGGAAGATCGAGTGGAAGCACGGAGCCAAACCGCCATGAGATGCGTGCCGCCTTCGACGTTGATCGCTTTCTCGCTGATCGCCGCAGGCCTCCCCGCCCAGGAGGCGAAGCCCAAGGTCGAGAAGCCGCCCCCTCCGCCCGCGGCGAAGCCGGTCCGCGAGCTCGAGGGGCACGACGCCGACGTCTACTGCGTCCGCTACAGCCCCGACGGGACGAAGATCGCTACGGCGAGCTTCGACAGGACGATCCGGATCTGGGACGCGGCCTCGGGGAAGGAGGTCGCGGGGCTGGCGGGGCACCAGGGCAAGGTCCTCTCCCTCGCCTTCAGCCCCGACGGCCGGCAGCTCCTCTCGGGGAGCGAGGACAAGACCCTGAAGCTCTGGGACGTGCCCGGCGAGGGCGCGGCGGGCTTCGCGGGGCACGGCGGGCCCGTCGAGGGGCTCGCCTTGAGCCTCGACGGGAGCTGGCTCGCGACGGGCTCGGCGGACGGCACGGCGCGCCTCTGGAACCGGGCCGCGCGCAAGGAGGCGCTCGTGCTCGGGGCCGGCGGCCGGGTGCGATGCGTGGCCTTCTCGGCCGACGGGAAGCGCCTCTCGACCGGCGCCGATGACAAGAGCTTGCGCCTCTGGGACGTCTCGAGCGTCACCGCGCCCCCGCAGCCGGCCGCCCCGGCGGGCGTCGAGCTCCTCAAGCAGGGGGCCCCGTGGCGCTACCACAAGGGAAGGTCGGCGCCGCCGGCCGAGTGGAGGCAGGCCGCCTTCGATGACTCGAAGTGGGAGCAGGGCCCTTCGGGCTTCGGCTACTCCTCGAACGCCGAGGAGCTCGCGACGATCGGGACGAAGCTCGACGACATGATGAAGGGCTACCTGAGCGTGTTCGTGCGGGCGAAGCTCAAGGTCGAGGACCCCAAGGCCATCGAGCGCATGACGCTCAAGGTCCTCGTCGACGACGCCATGGTCGCATACCTGAACGGCGAGGAGGTCGGCCGCGACAACATCGACGGCTCCCCTCCGGCCCACGACGCGCCCGCGAAGACCTCGCACGAGGCCCTCCTGGTCGAGGTCGACCTCACGCCGCACCTCGGCAAGCTCGCCGCCGGGGACAACGCCATCGCCGTCCAGGGCCACAACCACGAGCTCGAGAGCTCGGACCTCGTCCTCACGCCGACCCTCTCGGCCGTCCTGAAGGCCGCGCCGTCCAAGGAGCCCGCGCCGCCGAAGCTCGACCTGGCGAAGTACGACTCCGGCTCGCCGCCCCTCGCCGCGGCCTGGAGCCCCGACGGCGCGCTCGTCGCCGCGGGCGGCGAGGACAAGACGGTGCACGTCTGGAAGGTCGCCGGTGGCTCGGAGGTGAAGCTCGACCAGGGCGGCACGGTGCTCGGCCTCGCCTTCCTCGATGGGAACCGCCTCGCGGCCTGCGGCGAGGGCGGCTCGATCAAGGTCTGGAACGTAGCCGAGGGCAAGGTCGAGAAGGCGCTCGAGGGCCACCAGGGGGCCGTCCTCGCCCTCGCCGTGCGCGCCGACCGCGCCCAGATCCTCTCGGGCGGCGAGGACAAGACCGTCAGGCTGTGGGACTCGGGCGGGCTCAAGGAGCTCAAGAGCCTCGCGGGCCACGAGGGCAAGGTGACGGCCGTCGCGTTCTCCCCCGACGGGAAGGCGGCCGTCTCGGGGGGCGAGGACAAGACGCTGCGCGCCTGGAGCCTCGACGCCGGGAAGGAGACCCGGAAGTTCCTCCAGCCGGGCGCCGTGACGGCCGCGGCGGCCGGCCCCGACGAGCGCTACTACGCCTGCGCGGGCGCGAACGAGGCGCTCGAGTGGCGCAGCGTCGCGGTGGAAGCCGTCCGCACCTTCACGAACCACGGCGGCCCCGTCCACGCGGTCGCCTTCTCGCCCGACGGGGTCCTCGTGGCCTCGGCGAGCCAGGACAAGACCGTGCGCCTCTGGAGCCGGGGCGACGGGAAGGAGGCCCGCTCGATCAACGCGCACGACTCGAGCGTCTACGCCATCGCCTTCAACCCCGACGGCTCCCTCCTCGCCTCGGGCGGCTTCGACCGCGCCGTGAAGCTGTGGAAGACGGCCGACGGGTCCCTGGTGAAGAAGCTCGACGGCCACGGCGAGGGCGTCTTCTGCGTCCGGTTCTCCGCCGACGGCCAGTCCCTCTTCTCCGGCAGCTCCGACAGGACCCTGCGCAAGTGGCTCGTCGCGGAGGGCCAGCAGGTCGCCCTCCTCGAGGGCCACCCCGGCTGGGTCTGCGGCCTCGCCCTCTTCCCCGGCGAGGCGAAGCTCGCCTCGGTCGACTACGGCGGGAACCTGATGGTCTGGAGCGTCCCCGACGCGAAGCTCCTGAGCCACCGGAAGGTGCCGACGGTGGTGTACGACTTCGCCCTCTCGCCGGACGGGAAGCAGATCGTGACGGCGAACCTGACGGGGAAGGCGTTCGTGGTCGAGGCGGAGGGGCCGTAGGGGCAACTCACGACCCTTGTCCTGAGCCTGCGCGCCGGTGTAGCTTGAGCGGCATGAGACCGAAAACCCCCTGCACCCTGCTCGCCTCCTCGCTGACCCTCCTCCTCGCCGTGCTCCCTGCCGCGCTCCTCCCGGCGATCGCCCTCGCCGACTCGAAGGAGGCCGGGCCCAAGTCGCTTCGCGCCTACGTCGGGACCTACACCGGCGGGAAGTCGAAGGGGATCTACCTCGTGCGCCTTGAGCTCGCCACGGGCAAGCTGACCCTCGAGGGGCTCGCCGTCGAGACCACGCACCCGTCGTTCCTCGCCGTCCACCCCTCGGGCCGCTTCGTCTACGCCGTGGGCGAGACGGCGGACTTCAAGGCGAAAGGGCAGGGCTCGGTGAGCGCCTTCGCCGTCGACGAGGCCTCGGGGAGACTCGCGCCCCTCAACCAGCAAGGCTCGGGGGGCGCGGGGCCCTGCCACATCGCGCTGGACGCCGCGGGGAAGCACGCCCTCGTGGCGAACTACGGCGGCGGGAGCGTCGCTTCGCTGCCCATCGGGGCCGACGGCAAGCTCGGCGCGGCCGCGAGCGTGATCCAGCACAAGGGCTCGAGCGTGAACCCGCGTCGCCAGGAGGGCCCGCACGCGCACTCGATCAACCTCGATCGGGCGAACCGCTTCGCCTTCGCAGCGGACCTGGGCCTCGACAAGGTCCTCGTCTACCGCTTCGACGCGGCGAAGGGGACTCTCGAGCCGCACGACCCGCCCGCGGCGGCGCTGAAACCCGGCGCCGGGCCGCGTCACTTCGCGTTCCACCCCGCCGGTCGCCACGCCTACGTGATCAACGAGCTCCTGTGCACCGTCACCGCGTTCTCCTACGAGGCCGGGCGAGGCGTCCTCACCGAGATCCAGACCCTCTCCACGCTCCCCGAACCCGTGAAGGAGAGCTACTCGACGGCCGAGGTGCAGGTGCACCCGTCGGGGAGGTTCGTCTACGGCTCGAACCGCGGGCACGACTCGATCGCGGTCTTCTCCGTCGAGGAGGGGACGGGCAAGCTCGCGCTCCTCGAGAACGAGCCGACCCAGGGGAAGACGCCGCGCAACTTCGCGCTGGACCCCACGGGGACGTACCTCCTCGCCGAGAACCAGGACTCTGGCACCATCGTCGTCTTCCGGATCGACCCCAAGACGGGCCGTCTCGAGCCCACGGGCCATGCGGCCGAGGTGCCGAGCCCGGTGTGCGTGAGGTTCGCGCCCCGGAAGCCGTAGAGTCCCTCAGCGCCCCCTCGCGTACCGCGCGGCCGTCTCGAGGAGGAGGCGGCGCTCGATCGGCTTCGAGAGGAACGCGGTGCAACCGCCGCGGAGGCACCGCTCACGCTCGGTGCTCAGGGCGCTGGCCGTTTCTGGGCTGCCGTACGAGGAGGGCGAGTTATCGACACGATACCGCGTGCCTTCATGTCGATAGGGATTTGCGGTAAACTCCCTGCAACGGTCCATTGATAGAGCCTCTGTGAACTCTAGGGAGACGGCACGATGGCCCCTTCCAACGTCAGCATCGAGATCCCGGGCAGCCTTTTCCAACGCTTGAAACGTAAGGCGGAAGCTCTCCACCGTCCCGTTGAGGATCTTGTGATCCAGACGCTTGCCATGGAGTACCTGCCGAGGGCGGACCTCCCGGAGACGCTCGCCGGCGAGCTGGAAGCCATGCAGCATTTCCCGGACGAGGCTCTCTGGGCAGCGACGAAGTCGTCGTTTTCCCGAGCCGAGCGGGTGCGGTTGGAGCAGCTCAACCACGCGGCAGGAGAGCGGACCCTCTCCGACGCGGAGAAGACGGAGCAGATGGCTCTCCTCGAAGGGTGGAAAAGGTCGCTGGCTCGTCGAGCGCGGGCATTCTCGATCCTGCGACTTCGAGGCTTCAGCGTGCCTGGCCTGGACGAGCTCCAAGCCGACATGGAATGAGCGCATCTGAGCCAGGCGATTGAACGATCCCGTCGTCGTCTTCGCGCGTGCCCTCTGGGCTCAGTGGGGCGTGCATCCCCCAGCCCAGGGAGGGGAGCCCACCTGATGTTCGGCAAGAAACGGGGGTGTGAGACCTGCATGAGCTTTGAGCCCATGGTTGGCGCTGGGCTTGGGGATGCTCTTCTGTGGCGGACGAGCGACCGCGGAGAGCCGCACTTCGAGGTGCTCCCAGCCCTTCCTGGCGTGCCGCGCCTTGCTCAGCCCTTCCTCACGTACCTCGCGGCCGCCTCGAGGAGGAGGCGGCGCTCGATCGGCTTCGAGAGGAACGCGGTGCAACCGCCGCGGAGGCACCGCTCGCGCTCCGTGCGCAGGGCGCTGGCTGTCAAGGCGACGATGGGCCCCGCGTAGCCCTTCGCCCGGAGCTCTCCGACGGCGCCGAGCCCGTCGAGGACCGGCATGTGCATGTCCATGAAGACCAGGTCGAAGGGCTCGCCGGCCCGCTCCGCCTCGAGGACGCGGTCGACGGCGGTGCGGCCGTCGCCGGCGATCTCGACCTCGAGCCCGGCCTTCCTCAGGTGGAAGGCGATCAGCTTCTGGTTCACGACCACGTCCTCGGCGAGGAGGACGCGCCCCGAGAGCCGCGGCGCTGCCTCCCGCTCCGGCTGCGCGGCCCCAGCGCCCTGCGGCTCGGCGGCGAGCGCTCCCCGGGGCCGCTGCCCCGATCCTCCGCGGTCCAGGGGGCCCGGATCGATCTTGAGCAGGAAGGAGCTCCCCTCGCCGAGCGTCGACTGGACGGCGATGTCCCCGCCGAGGAGCCGGGCGAGGCGCCTCGAGATCGCGAGCCCGAGGCCCGTCCCGGCGTGCGTCCTCGCCACCCAGGTGCCGGCCTGGGCGTACGCTTGGAAGAGGCCCTTCCTCTGCTCCTCGGTCAGGCCGGGCCCCGAGTCGACCACCTCGAAGCAGAGGCGCGCCTCCTCGGGGTCGGGCAGCTCGAGGAGGCTCACCGCGAGCAGCACCGTGCCGGCCTCGGTGAACTTGATCGCGTTCCCGACAAGGTTGAGGAGGATCTGCCGCAGGCGCGTGGGGTCGCTCCGGATCTCCTCCGGGACCGGCGTCAAGTACTCGACCGAGAGCTCGAGGCCCTTCTCCTTCGCGCTGGCGTTGAGGAGGGACCTGACCTCCTCCACGACCGCGGCCGGCGAGCACGGGATCCTCTCCACCTCGAGCTTGCCCGCCTCGATCTTCGAGAGGTCGAGGATGTCGTTCAGGATCGCGAGGAGGTGCGCGCCGTTCTGGCGGATCACCTGGATCGAGCCCGCCCGCTCCTCCGGCGTCTGGTTGGGATCGAGGAGGAGGTCGGCGTAGCCGAGGATGGCCGTCATGGGCGTCCGGACCTCGTGGCTCATGGCCGCGAGGAAGCTCGACTTGAACCGGCTCGCCGCCTCGGCGCCTTCCTTCGCCACCTTCAGGGCCTCCGCCGTCCGGTGGTGCTCGATGGCCACGCCGGCCAGGTGGGCGGCCTTCTCGATGAGCCGCAGCTCGCCCTCCGAGGGCGCCCTGGGCTCACGGTAGTACATGGCGAAGGTGCCCGTGACCTCGCCCTTCGAGGAGAAGATCGGCTGGGACCAGCAGGCCCTGAGGCCGTGGCGCAGGCCCAGCTCCTTGCAGCTCGACCAGAGCGGGTCCTGGGCGATGTCCGTGACGATCACGCGCTTCCCCGTGAAGGCCGCCGTGCCGCAGGAGCCGACCGCCGGCCCGAGGGCGAGCCCGTGGACCGCCCGGCAGTGCTCCGCGGGCAGGCTCGGCGCCGCGCCGTGGAGGAGGCGCTTCCGATCCTCGTCGAGGAGGAGGAGGATGGAGCAGAGGAGCCCGTCGGACTGCTCCTCGATCGCTAGGGCGAGGAGCGAGAGGGCCTCCTCGAGCGGCGCGCCCGTCGCGATGCGCTCGAGGACGCGGTTCTGGCCCTCGAGGAGCGCCTCGGCTCGCTTCCGCTCGGTCACGTCCGAGAAGAGTCCGTAGACGCAGGCGCCCTCGGACGCATCGTGCACTGCGAGCGCCCGGTCGTGGATCCAGATCCACCGGCCGTCCTTCCGCTGGATCCTGTACTCGCAGTCGAACCGCTGTCTCCCGGTGAAGAGGGAGTCGTAGGCCCCTTTCACGCGCTCCACGTCGTCGGGGTGGATCCGCCCGAACCAGAGCGCGTCGCCCGCCGCGTAGATCTCCTGCGGCGTGTAGCCGTAGACCCGCTCGACGTTGGGGCTGATGAAGACCGTGTTGCCATCCCTGTCGCCCACCCAGACCACGTCGGGGACCGTGGCCAGGAGGCGGGGGTAGTCGCGGCGGATCGTGCGCAGGGCTTCCCGCAAGCGCGGGATCGCTCCGCGCCGTTCCTTGAGCTGACTCTTCACTCTGTTACCTCCGACTTTCCCGACGCCCTGGCCATCCTTCGGCCGGAGAAGCCGCCCGGTTGAGCCTCGAGGCGAGGGCCGGGAACCAAGGAGGGCGGGCCTCACCGCCCGCCCTCGATAGCTCCGCAGGGTCTTCCCGGGCGTGCTCGCGCAGGCGCGCGGTCGGCGCCGCGACCACGTCGAGGCCGCCCCGGCCGCGAGCTCCGTGAGCGAGGTCACGGAGTGATGGCGGACCATAGGACAGATCCTGGGTGGCCCTCGGAGCCGGCGCCGCCGGGGCCCAGGAAGGGAAAGAGACGGAGCCCGAGCTCTCCCTCGAGCAGCTCGTCGAGCTGAACGCGGCCGATCTCTTCGGCGGCAAGCTCACGCTCGAGCGGGGTCGCTTCAAGCTCGAGCTCCCCGGCGACGGCAGCTTCGCGAGGGGCTTCGACACCGGCGGGGCCGCCGGCGGCGGGCGCAGCGGCTTCGCCTCCGACCAGCGGCAGATCAAGGACGAGACGGCCCGGAAGGCGCTGCTCGAAGGCGCGGCGGGCGCCTTCTCCGTGGCCGGACTCGGCGGCGGCAGCGCGGTCTCCGTCTTCGAGCTCGAGGGCGACTGGAAGGTCGCCTTCAAGCTGCGCATGACGGGCCTCCAAGCCGGCTCGCGGTTCACCCTGCGGTTCAACCTGGACCCCAAGGGGAAGGAGTACATCCAGTCGAGCTTCTTCCAGGACCTGCAGCTCAAGGGCAAAGGCAAGACCAAGTCAGCTTCCAGCCAGGACCCTCGCTTCGGCCGCCGGCCGGACCAGTGGTTCGACCAGAGGTCGGTGGGCGTTCCGGTCGAGATCCGCTTCACGGACGGCACGCTGTCGATCCGGGTCGGAGTCCGGGAGCGCGACGGCCCGGGCGAGAAGGGCCGCGGTCGAGGCCCCCGGGGAGGCAAGAAGAAGGCGAGAGACCGGGAGCGGCACCAGCTCGTCGAGGCGGTCAAGCTCGAGGGGATCGAGGCGCCGGCCGGAGGCCGGCTCGCCATCGCCTTCGAGAAGTGCTCCTTCCTCATGAGCGATCTCCGGATCGAGGGCAAGCTCCCCCGCAAGTGGCTCGCGGCCGAGGTGGACCGGCTGCGGCGCGCCGGGAAGCTCGCCACCGGGTCGTCCGGAGAGGCCGCCGGGGCCAAGGGCAAGGACAAGGTGGCCGCCAGGCCTCGAGCTACGGGCAAGGACGGGTCGGACATCTCGAAGCCGGACCCCGAGGCCGACGACGACCTCTGAGCCGCGAGCGGCCCGCCGCCTCAGGCGATCCGACGTCATTCATGGCTGCCCGGCGCTGGCTCCCGGTGTTCGCGGTCGAGCCTCGAGGCGAGGGCCGCGGACCGGGAATCCGAGGCGGACCTCAGCGGGCGCCCTCGATGCTCCGCAGGGCGCTCTCGGCGTACTCGCGCAGGAGGTCGTTCTCGTGCCGGAGCGCCTCGCGTAGCGCGGGGACGGCCTGCGAGGCCGCGGGGCCGAGCTTGCCGAGCGCGAGGGCCGCAGCCTGGCGCACGCCGACGTGGGGATCCTCGCGCAGGCGCGCGGCCAGCGCCGCGACCAGCTCGGGGCCTCCGGCCGCGAGCTTCGAGAGAGAGGTCACGGCGTGGTGGCGCACCATGTCGTCGGGGTCCTGGAGCACGCTGGCGAGCGCGTTCACGATCGCATCGCCCACCAGCTTCTGGTCTCCGATGGCCTCGGCCACCCGGGGGCGCAGCCCAGGAGGGCTGCCTTCGGAGTCACGGAGGAGGCTGCACAGCCTCTCGACGGCACGCGGGCTCCGCTTCGCGATCCTCGCGAGGAAGCCGAGGGGTTGATCGGGCCGCGGGTCCTCGCGGACGATCGCGAGCAGCACGGGTACGCACGCCTCGCCGGTCGGGTCGATGGCCAGGAGGGCCTCGAAGGCCTCGCTGCGGAGCGTCCAGCCCCCGTCCCGCAGCGCGGCGAGGAGGGCCGGCGCTGCCGGCGCCGCCGCCGGCCCGAGCCGGTGGAGGGCGAGCGCGGCCTGGAGCCGCACGTTCGCCGTCTGGCCCTCGAGGGCCTCGGCGAGGGCGGGGGCGGCGGCGGGGCCGATCTCGAAGAGGGCGGAGGTCGTGTAGTGGAAGCAGAGAAGCCTCTGCCTGGCCGGAGACGCGCCGGCGGAGACGGACGAATCGAACGGCGAGTCGAAGACCGGCAGGGCCGGGTCGGCCTCGATGAGGCTCTTCACCAGGAGCGGGATGGCCCGCTCCGACCGCAGGCGTGCGAGCCCCGCGGCGGCCTTCGCCTTGCGCTCCTCGCGCGGGAAGTAGAATCCCACCTGCTGCCAGCCATCGCGGACCTCGCCCCGCTCGATCGCGGGCTCCTCGGGGGCCCCGGCCGGCGCCGCCGAAGGCTCCTCGAGCGCGTCCAGGTACCAGCGCTCCGCGGCCTCCCGCGCCGCGGGGCCCGAGCTCTCCAGGGTGCGCGCCAGGGCCCAAGCCTCGTTGCCGCCCGAGAGGCGCAGCCGCAGCGCGTGCCACTCGCGGAGGAGCGGCTCGCGGAGCACGAACGCGGCCGTCGCGAGGACGCAGGTGCCCGCCACCGCCACGCCGATCGCCACGCTCCGGGTGCGCTCCCGCCTCACACGCGCGGCGTCTCCTCGACCACGCGCCCCGCCACCTCGATCCGCACGGGCTTGACGAAGCGCCGCACCGCCTCGAGGTCCACCTCCACGCCGAGGCCCGGCGCGTCGGGGGCGCGGACGAGGCCGTCCCTCCCCCGCAGGAGCGGGTCCCTGACGAGGGCCCGGGACAGCTCCGAGCCGCCCGCCGGGTACTCGAGCAGCTCGAAGCGCTCGGCCGTCGCGAAGACGTGGATCGCCGCGGCGAGGCTCAGGTGGCTCTTGAAGGTGTGGTTCACGTAGGTCGCGCCGCGCCGCTCGGCGAGGCGGCGGACGCGGAAGGCCGCCGTCATGCCGCCGATCCGTCCCGCGTCGATCTGGATGTAGTCGACGCCGCCGTTCTCGAGGAGGTCCTCGGCGAAGCGGAGGCGGTTCGAGCCCTCGCCCGCGGCGATGGGGACCGCCGGCCCGCGGCGCCGGAGGCGCCCGTAGGCGGCGATGGCGTCGGGCAGGAACGGCTCCTCGAGCCAGCCGATCTCGAAGGGCGCGAAGGCGCGGGCGCGGCGCCAGGCGATCTCGTCGTCCTCGCCCCAGGCGCAGCCCGCGTCGACGAGGAGCCTCGCGCCGGGCCCGAGGCCGGCCCGCGCCTCCTCGACGAGGGCCACGTCGAACGCCTCGCCGTGCCGTCCCATGGGCCCCCAGCCGAGCTTGACCGCCTCGAAGCCCTCGGCCCGGAGGGCCCGCGCCCGCTCCCGCGTCGCCATGGGCGTCTCCTCGAAGAGGACCGACGCGTAGGGCAGCTTCGGCCGCGGCGCGGCCAGGCCCGAGCCCGCCGGCCCGGGCTCGACCGTCTCGAGGAGCCTCCACGCCGGCTCGCGGAGCCGCTTCCCGAGGAGGTCCCAGAGCGCGATGTCGGCGCCGCTCAGCGCGTGGTGGGCGTGCTCGATGTCGAGGGCCTCGCGGAGGACCCTTTCGCCGATCCTCGGCACGTCCGCCGGCGTCTCGAGCCGCTCGCCGACGAGGACCTCGCGGAGGCCGACGATGTTCCCGTGGGAGGGCGGGCAGGCATAGGCCGCGATGGTGACGAGGGGCGACGCGTCGCACTCGCCCCAGCCCTCGAGGCCCGACGCGTCCCGCAGCCGGACGAGGACCGAGTCCTGGGTGCCGTCGGCGGCCCGCGTCACCCGGGGCATGGCGAGGTAGAAGAGGTCGACCTTGTCGATGCGCATGGAGATCCTTTACCGCCTACCTCCAGCCGTTCTCGAGCCCGCCGTTCAGCTCGGGCGGCCACACCGCGAGGTCGTCCGGCGTGTTGAAGTTCTCATGGATCCAACGCAGCTCCGCTTCCCGCTCGGCACGGGGGAGGCGCGCCCAGGCTGCCTGCTCCTCGCCGAGCGTGTGGGCGATGTGCTCGTAGTAGTCCTCGGGGTACTCCGGCTCCGGGCTCATGGGAGGATCTCCGCCAGCGGGGGTTGAACTTCGGCGACCTTCTCAGCCGTCGAGTCGGCACGTACCACGGCGCGACGCAAGGCGCGATCGTAAAGCACCTGGCGTCCCACCTGGCCGATGGGATCACGTGGCAGACCGAACCGCGCCGCAGCCTGGCAAAGGCGCTCGTGTTGCTTGCGGCAAGGCTCCGGCGTCGGCCACTCGAAGCTCTCGTCAGCTCGCCAGGAGCGGTAGAACTGTTTCCACGCGGCCTCATACAGACGGTAGCGCTCCTGATTAACGGTTTCCCAGACGATCCGTTCGAGCCGCAGCCGGGCGTGGAGCGCGTCGGAATCCAGATTCGATGGCAAGAGCCGGAGCAGAGGTCTTCGCTGAGATGCCGCATCTCGAGCTGCGGGCGGCGCCTGCTCCCAGAATTCGCGGAGCAGGCGCGCATCCATGATGTGGAGCAAGGCCTGCTCCGGCGCCAGGCGGCGCAACTGCAGCCCCAAGCCATCGACGATGGGCCAGTCACGCTCGCGGTCGGTGCGCTTCATCTGCGCCACCATATGCCGGGACGCGAACGCGTCGCTTTCGGGTCCCGTCTCCACCCTGGCGACGCGTGGCGGCTTCGAGAAGATGTCCACGTGATGTTCAGGGGAATCTGCGCGGTCCCAGAGGGAGAGATGGCTCGTCCAGCCGTGGGCCATGTACCCGGGTTCGAGCGGCGCGCCGAAGATGACGCGGTACGAGACACGCCACGGCGGCATCTCGTGCTCGAGATCCCCGAGCAGGTCGAGGAACCGCGGCAGATCCTTCGCGTCGATGACGAGGTCAGAGTCCTTGGTGGTCTGCTGGAGGCCGTAGAAGACGCAAGCCATCCCGGACGTGATGACGTGGTGCACTCCCGCACGACGGAGTCGTGCGGAAAACACCTTCAGGAATTCGAGCGGCGTGCTCATGGCAGTACCCTCGACTTTAATCGCTTGGGACGGAGGCCGCTACTCCCCCGGGCCCCCGGCAGACGCTTGACACCTCGACGGCCGCTCGACCTTCTACAGGAAGCAAGGCAGGAGGATCGCGGCGCTCGCGGCGCGGAAGGCGCGCTGCATCGGGTTCTCCTTTCCGTCGAGGGAGGCCCGGCCCCACCCGGTCAGGACCTCGAGGAAGTTTTGACGAGCGCCTCCGCGGCCGTCAAGGGGTCTTGTGCGCCGGCTTGACCCTGTCGCCGCGCAGGAGGATCGGTTACCGTGGAGGGTCAGGAGTCCTGAACGGGAGCGCGCAAGCATGCTGAAGGTCCTCGCCATCGGCGCCCACCCCGACGACTGCGAGGTCGCGGCGGGCGGCACGGCGGCCCTCTGGCGCCGCCGCGGCGACGCCGTGCGCTTCGTGAGCGTGACGAACGGCAACGCGGGCCACCACACGATGGCGCCCGCCGAGCTCGCGGCGCGCCGGGCGGCCGAGGCGGCGCAGGCCGCGGCGGTGATCGGGATCGAGCACGAGGTCCTCTCGAACGACGACGGCCGCCTCGAGCCCACCCTCAAGCGGCGCCTCGAGGTGATCCGCCTCATCCGCCGCTTCGGGCCCGACCTGATCCTCACGCACCGGCCGAACGACTACCACCCGGACCACCGCTACACGGCCACCCTCGTACAGGATTCGGCCTACCTGGTGACGGTGCCGCGCATCTGCCCCGAGACGCCGCACCTCCGCGAGAACCCCGCCATCGCCTACTTCCACGACCGCTTCAAGAGGCCGTGTCCCTTCGTCGCGGACATCGCCGTCGACGTGGACCCCGTCATGGACCTCAAGTGGGCCATGCTCCACGCCCACGCCTCGCAGTTTTACGAGTGGCTGCCCTACAACGACGGGACCGCGGGGAGCGTCCCGCCCCCCGAGGCTGGCGAGCGGGCACGCCGGGAGTGGCTCGAGCGGCGCTGGGGCCCGGTCCTCGAGGCCGTGGCCGGCCAGTGCCGCGAGAGGCTCATGGAGCGCTACGGCCCCGACCATGCCGCCGACATCGAGTTCGCCGAGGCCTTCGAGCTGAGCGAGCTGGGCGCCCGGCCGGACCGGGCACGCCTGGAGGCGATGTTCCCGCTCGAGTAGGGAGGGCGGCGGGCTGGACTTGCGGCGGCGGGCGCTCTGCGTCGGCCTCCGCTCACCGCCCTCGAGGGGGGGAAGCTCGGGCACCGGGCCCCGCCAGCCCTGGAAGGGCGCCTCCGGCGCGGGGTAGCCGCGCTCCTGGAAGCGCCGCGGGTTGCCGGGGGCATCGGGCCCGAGGAGGACGCAGCGGCCGAGGGCGGGGTCGAAGGCGAGGCGCGGGACGCGCTTCGGAGTACTGGGACACGCTCGTCGGCGTTGTCAGGGACCAGGCGGCTCTGTAGAATCGCCCCTTGGAGGCTGCGATGACAAGACGACTGACGGCGATCGTTCGGGCGGAGGGCGGCGGGTATGTGGCGCTGTGCCCGGAGCTTGATATCGCAAGCCAAGGGGACACCATCCAGGCCGCGCGGGATAACCTGCGGGAGGCGCTCGAGCTGTTTTTCGAGTGTGCTTCGCCCGCGGAGGTCTGCGAGCGGTGGTCGGGCGACGTCTTCGTCACGCAGGTGGACGTGGGCGTTGGGTAAGCTGCGGGTCCTTTCCGGCAGGCAGGTCCTGTGCGATCCTGGCACGGCACGGCTTCGTGCAGGTGCGGCAGCGAGGCAGCCATATCGTGATGCAGCGCCGGATCGAGGGCGGGACGATCACGGTCCCGGTTCCCGACCACAACGAGCTCAAGATCGGCACGCTGCGATCCATCCTACGGCAGTCCGGAGTGCCGCGGAGCGAGCTCGAGTCTTGAAGTTTGGCCTCCGCTCACCGCCCTCACTCGAGGGGGAGAAGCTCGGGCACCGGGCCCCGCCAGCCCTGGAAGGGCGCCTCCGGCGCGGGGTAGCCGCGCTCCTGGAAGCGCCGCGGGTCGCCGGGGGCATCGGGCCCGAGGAGGACGCAGCGGCCGAACGGCTCACCCCTCACAGCCCGAGGTACCTCGGCCCGCCCGCGTCGCCCGGCAC
>JACQVW010000549.1 GCA_016209535.1 Planctomycetota bacterium
GAGGGCGAGGGCGAGGGCGACGAGGGCGCCTGCGCAGCCAGCCGTGCCTGTGCGGGCTTCGCCGCCGGCGGAGATTCCGGTGCCTTGGATGCTCCCGGTGCCTTGGGTGCCTGGGCTCCCTTGGATGCTTGCGGTGCCTGGGCCGCTTCCTGCGGCTGGGCTGCTTCCGGTGGCCGAGACGTCAGCGGTGGCTGAGCCGCCAGAGCTCCCTCCGGCACCTGCGCTGCTCGGGCTCCCTGTGCAGCCCCCCGCGCCCGGCGGGCCCGCTGGCTCCCCGAGGCTTTCGGAGCCACGGCGGGAGCCGCGGCGTCGGGTTGCGCGGGCTTCGGCGCACCCTCTCCTGAGGCCTCCACCTTGGCCTGGCCCTGCGGCTCTTGCCCGGGAGAGCCCCGCAGCACGAGGTCGAGCTTGTCAGCGTCCTTCGGTCTCTCGTGCGACCACTGGACCAGAATCCCGCCCGCCGCGGTGGTCACGACGTGGCCCGAGACCGCGACCGAGCGCCCATCCCGGAGCTTGATCTCGGCGTAGACGTACTGGTTCTCGCGCAGGCCCTCGACGGGGTCGAGGACCGCCTCGAGGCCGCTTGCCCGGCGCACGTTGACGGCCAGGGAGCCGGCGCTGGGGTCGCCCAGGATGCAAGTACACTGCCCAGGCTCGAACTTGTAGACCTTGTAGCTCACCCTGGCCCTTTCCCTGATTCCCGCAGTGACATCGCGACCCGCTGCGCCTCGAAATATAGAACGCAGAAGAAACAGCGGCAAACATCACGAAAAAGCACCGATTCCTGGACGGGCCCAGGCACGGGGACCGCCCTGCCAAGGATCTGGACGGGGCACGGCGGGAAGGTGTCCGCGGGGCCGCTCCCGTGGCAGAATGGGGGCATGCCCGCCCCCCGAGCGCGCGTTACCAGCCCTCTCGCCCTCCTCGCCCTCCTCGCCCTCCTCGCCCTCCTCGCCGCGATCGCGCCCCGCTCGGTTGCGGCCAGTGCATCCGGCGAGCCCGCCTGGTGGTGGCAGGTCGAGTTGCCCGAGGCGCGGGACGTGGGCGCGATCTTCCAGGTCCACGGGGGCCACGCCTTCGTCCTCGAGGTCGCGCCGCGCGCCTACGTCTGGGCTGCGAGCGGTGACCGCACCGCATGGACGGACATCTGCGTCGTCGTGAACGCGACCGGCGACGGGGCGCTGCCAAGCCATGGCCAGGAGTTCATCCTGCTCGCAAGGTCCGTGCCCGGCTGGGCGAGGCTCGAGGCGCAGCAGGTCTCCCTCGAGGACTTCCGCGAGTCGTTCCTCGCGCTCGAGCCGCGGCCCCTCTGCGCCTTCCTTTCCGGCACCTTCATGGAGAGCCACTGCGGGCAGATCGAATGGCCGCCGCGGGGCTGGGAGCTCGTCGCCGCCGGAGGCCCGGGCACGCGCACCCGGGTCCAGTGCATCCGGAGGCGTGACCGCTACGTCTACGCGGCCCAGTTCCACGTCGAGATGGACGGGACGCCCGAGGTCTCCCGCAAGATCCTCGGCAACTTCCTCGAGCTCGCGCGAGGCTGGGGGGGCTACAACCCCGCCGGGAAGCCCCCGGAGCCGCCGGCGCCGTGGGAGCCTTGGGAGCCGTGGGAGCCGTGGGAGCCGTGAGCGGAGAGAGCGCCGGGAACGCCGGGAACCCCGGGAGCGCCAGGACCCTCATGCGGACGACTCACCGGCTCCTCCTCGAGGACGCTCGCGAGATGCCCGGCGTGGAAGCGGAGTCCATCGACTGCGTCATCACGTCGCCGCCGTACCCCATGATCGAGATGTGGGACGGGGTCTTCTCGGCCATGAGCCCCGAGATCGGCCTGCGCCTCGAGCGCGGCGAGGCCTGGCAGGCCTTCGAGCTCATGCACCGCGAGCTCGACAGGGTCTGGGCCCAGTGCTCCCGCGTCCTCAGGCCGGGCGGCTTCGCGTGCATCAACGTCGGCGACGCGACGCGCACCTTGGACGGCGAGTTCCGCCTCTACCCCAACCACGCCCGGATCGTCGAGGCGATGCTCCGGATCGGGCTCACGCCGCTCCCGGACATCCTCTGGCGCAAGCCGACGAACGCCCCCAACAAGTTCCTCGGCTCGGGGATGCTGCCCGCGGGCGCCTACGTCACTTACGAGCACGAGTACATCCTGATCTTCCGCAAGGGCCCGAAGCGCGCCTTCGCGACGGACGACGGCCGCGAGCTGCGGATGCGGAGCGCCTTCTTCTGGGAGGAGCGGAACGCCTGGTTCTCGGATGTCTGGATGGACCTGCGGGGAGCGTCCCAGGAGCTCGGCGACCCCGCGGCCCGCGAGCGCAGCGCGGCCTTCCCCTTCGAGGTGCCCTACAGGCTCGTCCAGATGCTCACGTTGCAGGGCGACGCGGTCCTCGACCCGTTCCTCGGCACGGGGACGACGTCGGCGGCGGCCGCCGCCTCGGCCAGGAGCTCCGTGGGCCTCGACATGGACCCGGCGCTCCTCGCCGCGGCCGAGAGGGCGCTCCTCTTCGCTCCGGCGCTCGCGAGACGGCGCGTCGAGGAGCGCCTGGAGGCGCACCGCCGCTTCGTGGAGGAGCGCGAGGCGGCCGGGAAGCCGCTCAAACACCGGAACCGACCGTACGGGTTCCCGGTGGTGACCGGTCAGGAAGTGGATCTGGAGCTCCTGGTGCCCTCGGCGATGCGCAGGACCGGCGAGGGCCGCTTCGAGGCCGAGCACCGCGCTGCAACGCCGAGCGATGGGGACCGGTCGAAGCAGGCCGAGCTCCCGTTCTGAGGGTGGGAAGGTCGGGCTCCGGCGCGGTAGGATGGGGCCGCCATGGCCCTTTCCCCCCAGGACTTCGGCGAGTCGTTCCACCAGTTCATGGCCCAGATGGCCACCCAGGCGCCGAAGCAGGAGCCCGTCTTCGTGGGCCGCCTGCGCGAACACTTCGGCCAGGAGCCCGCGATCCTGCCGATCCTCTCCGAGACCTTCGCACCGCACGAGCACCCCGACATCCAGGTGGCACTCGACTCCTTCCTCGCCGGCGAGGACCGGTCGGCCGAGGTCGTGGGCGTCACCTGCGGGTACCCCATGCTGCCCTTGAGCCTCGCGAGCCTCGTCGCCTCGGGCGCCGCGGGCATGCACGCCCGGCTCGGGTTCGAGGTCGGCCCCGTCCAGTACGCGAACGTCTCGATCGAGGGCGACCGGAAGCTCGCCTGCATCCAGTGCGGGCTCGTCCTCCTCCGGGACGGCCCCGAGCGCCTGGCGGTCCTCCTCCAGGGCCCCCACAGCGAGCGGCCGCGCCCGCAGGTGAGCCTCGAAGTCATGGCGGCCTCCCGGGAGCGGGCCGAGAGGCTCCTCGCCGAGCTGCGGGCCCTCCTGCACGCGAAGAGCGTCTACCGGGGCCGCGTCCTCTCCCTCGGCCGCGACATGATGGGCACTCTCCAGGTCAGCTTCCACCGCCTCCCCGAGGTGGACCGCGAGGGCATCGTCCTGCCGGAAGGACTCCTCGAGCGGATCGAGCGCCACGCGATCCGCTTCTCCCGGCACACGGAGACCCTGCGCAAGCACGGGCGCCACTTGAAGCGCGGCCTCCTCCTGCACGGGCCGCCGGGGACCGGCAAGACCCTCACCGCCATGTACGTCGCCCGCGCGCTGCGCGACAGGACCGTCCTCCTCCTGACGGGCCGCGGCCTCGGCCTGATCGAGAGGTCCTGCGGGCTCGCCAGGGCGCTCCAGCCCTCGGTGGTCGTCCTCGAAGACGTGGACCTGGTGGCCGAGGAGCGGACGAGGCAGTCCGGCTGCTCCGCCCCGGTCCTCTTCGAGCTCCTCAACGAGATGGACGGCCTCGCCGACGACGCCGACGTGCTCTTCCTCCTGACGACGAACCGCCCCGACATCCTCGAGCCGGCGCTGGCGGCGCGGCCGGGCCGGGTCGACCAGGCGTTCCGCATCCCGCTCCCCGACGAGGCCTGCCGGCGGCGGCTCTTCGCGCTCTACGGGCGCGGCCTCTCGCTCGACGGCGTCGGCCTCGAGGGCTTCGTGAAACGAACCGAGGGCGCGAGCCCGGCCTTCATCCGCGAGCTCCTGCGCAAGGCCGCGCTGCTCGCGGCCGACGGGAGCGGCGAGCTGATCGTCCAGGACCGCCACCTCGACGAGGCTCTCCGGGAGCTGGTCGTCGAGGGCGGCGAGCTGACGCGGAGCCTGCTCGGGTACCAGGGGCCCCCGTGAGGGCGGTCCCTCGTGAGGGGGTTCGTCAAGGCTATCCGCCCTTCTTCCTGACCTCGACGACGGCCGGCTCGCCTGGGCGCACGCGGAGGGGCAAACCCGCGGCGAGCGCGGCGCCCGTCATCTCCGCCTCCTCGGGGCGGCCGGCGGCGCCGGCGGCGCCGGCGGCGCGCTGGACGACGTACGCGGCGCCGGGTTCCACCGTGAACCACTCGGAGAGCTCGTTCAGGCGAGGGTAGTTCGCCGGAAGCCTCAAGTGCAGCCGGTGCCTCGGCGTGTCGAGCCTCGCGACGCCCTCCCAGGGCTCGCCGGCCTCGAGCGCGAGCCGCAGCGCGCCGCCCGCCTGGACTGCGCCGAACCGCAGCCTCGGCGACCAGGGCTCGCAGCGCACCCCCTGGGTGTAGTGGAGCGCGGCCATGAGCGCCGTCCGGGCGTAGTTCCCGTCGCCGTACCACCCCTCCACGACGCCGTCGTCGCGCTGCTTCCCGAGGAAGATCGGCAGCACCTTCTCGAGCCAGGAGAAGCCGGCCTCCTCGGGGAACCGGTTCAAGAGGACCAGGGCACCCTCGATCGAGTCGGCGTACGCGTCGGCGCCCTCCCAGTGAAGGTAGCGAGGCTGGTCGATGCGGCTCAGGGCCTTCCGCGCCGCCTCGTCGCCGAAGGGCTCCCCGAGGGCCCGTCCGATGTTCACCACTCCGGCGAGCGCGTAGCCCCACGTGTCCGGGGTGCCGGCGTCGAGCACCTCCCCGCTCGAGGCGCGGACCCGCCCGACCCAGAGCCCGTCGGAGTTCCGGGCCGTCTCGAGGAGCCGGAAGGCCATCGTCCGCAGCGGGTCGCGGTAGGCGGCGGCCTTCCCGGGATCGCCGGCCTTCGCGGCGACGAGCAGCTCGCTCAGGCCCCCGACGATCTCGTTCCCATGGTCGTTGAGGTTCAGCTCGTCGGCGGAGGCACGGTGCGCCCCGAAGTCCCACCGGTGGGCCGGAAGGCCCCCCCCTCGCGGGAGGACCTCGAGGCAGTAGGCGTCGCCGATGCGCTCGGCCCACCGCAGGTACTTCTCGTCGCCGGTCATGAAGTAGAGCCGGCTCAGGACCAGCAGCGTCTCGCCGTTGACCTCCGTGTCGTCCGCCGGCAGCGCCCCGTGGTCGCTCGAGACGGGCGCGTGCTCGAACATCGCGCCGACCATTTCCACCATCCGATCGGTCCAGGGACCGCGGCCCATGCCTTCGGTCATGGGGAGGAGCCCGTCCTTCGAGTACTCGGCGGCGCAAAACTCGAGGCGCCGCGCGTCCGGCTGGGGGTGGACGAAGGCTCGGTCCTTGAGCGAGTACCAGTCGGGGAGCGGCCCCAGGCGCGCCGTCAGGGCCCGCTCCCTGGGGATAACCGCCAGCACCTCCTCGAGGCGCGGCGGCGCGACGTGGTACGCCGTGAGGGCGAGGAACGGCAGCATGTCGGCCGCGTTGTCGCTCGGGGCCCAGACGGGCTCGTCGAGACGGCGAGGGAAGAGCCCCGTGGCCGCGTCGCGCGTCCTCCACCAGCCATCGAGCACGCCCAAGGCTCGCGCGAAGCAGCGCCGCGCGACCTCGCCGCGGCGGAGGAGGTCGGCGATGCCGCCCGGGGGATCCCCGGACGCCGGCGCCCAGGGGAAGGCCGGACCGATCGCCGCGCGCAGGACGGGCCAGAAATCCCGGCCGTCGAAGACGTGGCCGGCCGAGTGCACCGAGAGGGTCGCCTTCTCCTCGGCTCCGAAGACGCGGTACGCCGCCCGGACCTCCTCGAAGGCCTCGCGGCCAATGGACACGGGGAAGCCCCCCGGCGCGCGCTCCTTCTCGCCGAGCTCGAGGACGACCGGCCGGGGCGCCACGCAGGCGAAGATGTCCGCAAAGTCGAAGTGCCTCTCCAGGCCGGGGAAGTCGAAGCACGGGCAGTGGCCGGTCTTCATGTTGGCCACGGTGGTGAGCCAGCCGCTCGAGCATGCGGCCGCCAGGCGCTCGTCGAGCGCGGCGACGTACATGGTCGTCTCGCCGCCCAGGGAGAGCCCCGCGACGGCGATCCTGCTCCGGTCCACCTCGGGCAGGGTCTCGAGGAGGTCGAGGCAGCGGAGGGCGTCCCAGGTCCGCTCGCCCATGAGGGTCCAGCTCGGGTGCTGCAGGTCGTGCTGGCCCACGTCGGGCGCGATGACCACGTAACCCATCTCGATCAACGCGCGGCCGTACCAGTAGAGCCCGAGCCCGCGGATGACCTGCTCGCCGTCGCCGCCGTGGCCGTTGATCGCGAGGACGGCGCCCACCTTGCCCCGCGGCGCCGCGGGCCGCCCGAGCCAGGCGTGGGCGCGCCGGTCCGGCAGCGACTGGATCGTGAGCTCCTCGAGAACGTAGCCGCCGGCGGGCATCTCGATCCGGCGCAGCACCTTCGGCTCGAGCGGCACGCGAGCCGGCCTCGCGCCGCCCATGAGTAGCTTGAAGAGCGTCTCGCGGGCCGAGGCCTGCCACGACCGCGCCGCGTCGGGCGAGGCGGCGGAGAAACGGAAGGCCCGGGCGGACTCCTCGGCGGCGATGGGCGTGCCGAGCAGGGCCGCGGCGAGGGGGAGGGCGAGGGAACGGGTCGTTGGACTCATGGGCGGATGCCTCAAGAGGAAAAGAGCGTTGCGCTTGCGGACAGGACAACAGGATAGCTCAAACCCGAGTTTCTGTGGGCTTCCGTGACTGGAGTAACGTCCGCTGCAGGCTCGGGATGCTCAGGTCGCTGATCCTCCCGATTGATCCGATCGACGCCTCACTGTAGACTCGGATGTCGAAAGAGCCTAATGGGGAGACCAAGTCGCGGATGAAAGGTGTCCTTCTCCTCGCCGACGCTGTCAGAGCCCACCCGGACGGGACGTTCAGTCTGCTCCGCGGCGGGATCGACCGCGTCCACGCTCCGCGGACCCAGCCCATCCATTTCCGGGGATCCCTGGTGGCACGCGTCGTGGGCACATTGGCGGAAGCGGGAGAGCATGACTTCCAGCTCCGGATCCTCAACGAGGAAGGACAGTCGATCGCCCCCGATATCATCGGAGGGTTCAGGATCCCCGAGGCCGGCGGCGGAGCCGTGGCCGTGACGGAATTCGCCCTGATCCTTCCAGCCTACGGCAGGTACACCTTTTCGCTCCTGGTCGACCGGCACGAGCTGGATGCGTGGGAGGTACGAGCCGTCGAGGCGCAGACCAGCACGCAGTCAGGTAGCAGGCTATGAGGCTCATGATCGACACTGCGGCCGTTCCGGTCTTCGTACAGGGTCGACCTAGCCACGGGGAGATCGTCTCCTTCTGTTCCGCGACGGAGGACGAAGTCTTCGTCCCCTTGGGTGACTCCGGGAACACGGCCGCAGACGCGACGGTCATCCCCGTCCCGCGCCTCTGGCAGCCCGCATTCCGGACGATGTGGCGTGGTCGGCGGATCCTGAGCGAGGCTGAGCTCGCCAAGGTTGATTTTCCCTATCCACCCGAGCCCGAGTGGGAATCCGGTCCCAAATGATGGAGGATGCCCCCGAGAAGGTACGAGATCTACCTTGCGAGGGTTCGGCTCCGCCAATGCGAGGATCTCCGACCGTGGGTGGTCATCGAAGCTCAGCGACACACGCGGAGGGTCAAGCCCCTCCCCCCACCCCCACCCCCCCCCAGCGGCCCCGGACCCCGGCCCA
>JACQVW010000550.1 GCA_016209535.1 Planctomycetota bacterium
CAGGATCTCGTCCTTGCTCCGTTTCCTGCGGAAGAGGAGCTTGGCTTCCCCGGGGGCCAGGCCTCGCAGGCAGATCTCGAGGGAGGCCCTGCCGTAAAGGGCGTTGGAGAGGATGACCTGGTCGACCATGAAGGAGGAGATCGAGCCGCAGAGGATGAGCAGGACGTTCCTCTGCTTCCAGTGGTTGTCCCAGAAGTACTTGATGAGGCTGACGAGCTTCTTGCGCCCCGCGGCCATCCATGGCAGCTCGTCCAGGAACAGGACCAGTTTCTCCTCATGCCTCGGCAGGACCCTTTCGCTCAAGAAGGTGAATGCCTGGTCCCAGGACTGGATCGAGGCCGCGTCGAGGAGAGGGTCCTGGACCTGCCGCCTCAAGGTCTGGACGAAATGCTTGACCTGCGCAGGCGTGCGCTCTCCCTCGAGCCCCTCGAACTGGAGGGACGGCTTGTCCCTGGAGAAGTGCTGCACCAGCCGGCTCTTGCCGATCCGGCGCCTCCCGTAGATCACGACCAGCTCGCTCCGGGGCGAACGGTACTTCTCGCGGAGGAGCGCCAGCTCGGCGGCCCGGCCCAGGAAGGGGCTTTCTCTTTGTTCGGCTGTAAGCGGCGCCATCGTGATTATTCAGTGTGCGGAACGGCGCGTTTCTGAAGCGCCTATCCGCATACAGAGTTAATGTAATTCAGTATGCGGATCCTGTCAACGTCCGCCGTGCCCCCGTCCGCCGTGCTCCCCCCATGGAAACGGCTCCGCGGCCGCGATAGACTCGCCGGCTCGAGAGTTCGCGCATGAAGTCCCTCACCGAGCACATCACCTTCGAGATCCCCTCGCGCCGGGGGTTCGTGAACATCACGCCCCAGTTGGAGAAGCTCGTGGCGCAGAGCGGCGTCCAGGAGGGGCTCTGCCTCGTGAACGCCATGCACATCACGGCGAGCGTCTTCGTCAACGACGACGAGCCGGGGCTCCACGAGGACTTCGAGCGGTGGCTCGAGCGCCTCGCGCCGCACGCGCCCACGAGCCAGTACCACCACAACCGGACGGGCGACGACAACTCCGACGCGCACCTGAAGCGGCAGGTCATGGGCCTCGAGGACGTCGAGGCCATCACGAAGGGCAAGCTCGACTTCGGCCCCTGGGAGCAGATCTTCTACGGCGAGTTCGACGGGCGCAGGCCCAAGCGGGTGCTGGTCAAGGTCATCGGGGAGTGAGACCCGCGACGCGGGCTTGCGTGGCGAACAGCCTGGCCACGAGCTCCTCGCCCTCGACGGCTGGGTCAGGCTCCTCAAGGACCGGACCCTGATCGCTTCCCGGGCGCGACGGGCCGGCGATGACAGGCTCACCCCTCGAGCCTCACCACGTACTTGAAGCAGTCCGCGCTGAAGACGCTCGAGGGGTCCTGGCCGTAGGTCGTCAGGTAGAGCTCGAGCGCGTGCGTCTCCCGGTCCTCGAGGAGCGAGAAGTTCGAGAGCTGCACGTCCGGCCCCTGGTCCGGGCGCCGGTCGTCGATGGCCGTGACCGTGGAGCGCACGAGGGCTGGGCGCGCCTCGTCCACCTCGGCGATGACGAGGGGGTGGCGCGGCCAGTTGCCCTTCGGAGGTTCGGGGCAGATGTTCCCGATCCAGTAGAGCTTGCCCGTCCCCGTGTGGCGGAGCATGCGGTGGTAGGAGGAGGGCGAGTAGAACCTCGAGCCGTCATCGTAGCGCAGCTCCTGGACCGGGTTCAGCGTGAGGCCGCCGTCCGGCGAGACGCTGAACCACTTTCGCCCCGGCGTGGCCGGCGCGTCCGACCCTCGCCAGACGACGAGGATCCGGCCCCCCTCGAGCTCCGCGGCCTCGGGCTCCATGAGGCCCCGCGAGGAGACCTCCGGCGAGACCTCGACGCGCGCGCCCGGGGTCCACGCGTGCTCGCCCGCCTCGGCATCCCACCGGCCCACGAAGCAAAGCGAGCCCATGCGCCAGGGCCGCTTCTCGTTCTCCGGGTCGCCGGGGGCGTTCGCGTGGGCGACGGGGTAGACCAGGGCCCCGTCCCTGCGCCGCAGGATCGAGCTCCCGATGTAGGCGTTGTTGCGCTCGAGGAAGGCGGGCTTCAAGGGGTCTTCCGGGTCGAAGGGCTCTCCGGCCTCGTAGAGGAGCTGCCTGGGGGCGGACCACGTGCGGCCGCCGGCGCGCGAGGTCCGCAGGTAGGTGAAGTTGTGGTAGAGGCCCTTCACGCTGATCTGGCGGAGCCAGGCCTCGAGGAGGAGGCCCGAGGCGGGGTCGAAGAGCTTCGGGCCGCCGCCCTCCCAGACCTCGACGCCCTTCGGGTGGCTCAAGGTGGCCGGGAGCGGCGCGAAGTCGGACCAGGTGCGGCCGTTGTCGGAGGAGAAGCGCGCCCGGGAGTCGCTCGGCACGTCATCGCGAGCCTCGACCGCGTGGACCTCCATGCGCTCGAGGCCGGGGCCGGCGTACGCCACGGAGACGAGCGCCGCCGCGCCGGGCGTCGCGTGCCGCCGGTAGAGCTCCCTCGTGACTTGGGCGATGGGCCGGTTGACCTTCCAGGGCGGCGCCTCGCCTCGTGCCTCGCCTCTCGCCTCGCCTGGCGCCTTCTCCGGTGCGTTCCCCGCTGCCTCCCCCGGCCCGTCCTCCGACGCCTCCTCCAGGCAGTAGAGGTGGCGCCTGCCGCGGAGAAACATCTGCCGGCCGGCGATCGCCGGCGAGGCGTCGGTCCCCTCGTCGATGCGGTTCGTGGCGAGCGCCTCGAGCTTGCCCGAGTGCCGGATGACGAGCGTCGCGCCGTCGCGATCGGTCAGGTAGACCCTGCCCGCGGCCCCCACGGGCGAGGCGTACAGGCTCCGCAGCTCCGGCAGGCGCGCGCCGTCGATGAGCGCCCGCCCCGTCCTCGCCTCCACGCACGTGAGGATCGCGTTGTTCCCCTGCGTGAAGTAGACCTTGTCCTCGTAGAGGAGCGGGGAGGGCACGTAGGGCGTCCCGCGCCGCAGGCTCCAGAGGAGTTTCTCCGAGCCCGTGACGTCTCCCTTCGAGTCGAGGGGGATGGCGAGCGCCGCCGAGCCCCGGTACCCGCTCATGCAGACCACGAAGCCCTCGGCGGCCACCGGCGATGGGATCGCGTTGGCCGTCTGGCCGCCGCACTCCCAGATCACCTCCCCCGTCCGGAGGTCGTAGCTGCGCACCTTGTTGGTCGCGTTGACGATGACCTGCGTCTTTCCGGCGCGCTCGACCGCGAGCGGCGTGGCCCACGACGTCGGCTCGTCCCGGCCGGCCTGCCACCGCGTCTCGCCCGTGCGCGCGTCCAGGGCGGCGATGAACGAGCCATCCTCCTGGTCCCAGTTGACGACGAGCGCGTCGCCGCAGAGGGCCGGCGACGCCCCCTCGCCCCAGCCGAAGCGCGTGCGCATGTCGCCGAAGTCGCGCTTCCAGACGGGCTCGCCCTCGAGGTCGTAGCAGTAGATCCCCCGCGAGCCGAAGGAGGCGTAGACGCGCCGCCCGTCCGTCGCCGGCGAGGCCGAGGCGTAGGAGTTCGTCTCGTGGCGCCCTTCGTGCGGCGCCTCCTCGCAGGCGACGCGCTGCCAGCGCGTCGCACCCATCCCGCGGTCGAGGGCGGTGACGAGGAAGCGGTAGTACCGCCCCGGGACCTCGGTTTTCGCTCGCGGGTCGGGCTTCTGGGGCGGTTCGGCGGTCCGATCGGTCCGGAGCGCCGAGAGGACGAAGACCCGGTCGCCCCACACGATCGGGCTCGAGTGGCCTTCGCCGGAGAGCGGCACCTTCCACCGGATGTTCTCGGTGTTCTCGCCCTCGCTCCAGCGGAGCGGAGGGTCTCCCCTGGGCGCGACGCCGTTCCCGTCCGGGCCGCGCCACTGGTGCCAGCTCTCGAGCCGCTGGGCCTCGAAGTCGCGACCGTCATCGCCGGCCGCCGCGATTCCGACCGGGCGCAGGCAGAGCGCCGCGGAGACGAGGAAGATGCTTCGCGTCATGGGCTCCCGACCTTCGTGAACCTTCGTCGCACCTGGGTGGACCTGTCGCGAGACACTATGCGCGAGCGAGCGGCGGAAGTCCACCCGGCTCCGGAGCGCGGGCGCACCCGGCGCTCCGGGCCAGGAGCGGCCCGGAGCCCTGGCTCCAGAAAGACAGCGGGGGCGCCCTCGAGCGCGAGGGCGCCCCCGTTCCCAAGCCCCGCGGAGGCTCTTACCGATCACCGACAGGCTCGGTACTCGGCGCAGTCCAGAAAGTCCGGGGTCGGGTCCGGGCCGCAGGACTCGAACCCCGGCGGGCCCGGGGGAGCCGGCGAGACGTCGCCCATGAAGATGAACCCCAGGATCCGGACCGCGTCGGAGATGTCCAGCGCTCCGTCGTCGTTCGCGTCGGCCGCGTCGGCGCACGGGAGCTCCCCTTGGCCGAGGTAGAGGTTGCCGAGGATGCGGACCGCGTCTGTGAGCTGGAGGGAGCGGTTCTCATCCGCATCCCCCCGATGGAAGACCGGGGCCGGCGGCTCCGGGGCCCGGCCCAGGACCTCGACCAGGTACGTCTCCCCGCCTTCGACGGTCCTCCGGCCCTCGATCGAGCTCGAGAGCTGGATCACGTCGAGGCGCCGGAGCTCCGCCTCCTCGGAGTAGCGCTCCCCGAGGCTCGTGAACCGGAACAGGACCAGGTGCTCTTCGCCGGGGCCCATGCGGAGGCCCTCGAGGGCCGCCTCGGGCTCCGTCAGGCGGAAGACCCCGGGCTCGACCTCGAGGAGGCCGCGGCCCTGGGTCCCGCCCTCGATCCAGCGATCGAAGATGCCCCCCCGCAGGTCCACGTCCGCCGCGGCGTGCTCGAGGAGGGAGTCCTCCCGCTCGCGGTCGGGGACGCGGAAGACGACGTCGACGGTCGCCTCGGCCTCCCGGATGTTGCGGACGAGCACCCCCTGCCACTTGTTGGTGGAGTCCAAGTCGACGACCGTCACGTTCTTCCAGGCGATGTTGTTGTTCCCGTGGACGTTGTCCCACACGCTCGACGTCTCGGCGAAGCTCATGGGGTCCTGGGCCGACACGAAGCGGGCGAGGAGGCAGAAGTGTTGCGTGCCGTGCACGGTGGGGTCCGGGATGTTGCCCCACTCGACGTGGAGCGTCTCCGAGTGCCCCGGCAAGAGGCCCTTGACCGTCGCGGTCAGGGGATTGCCGAAGCTGTCGCGCACCACGTCCCCCGCCACGAGACCCGAGGACTGGAAGCTGACCCAGTGGTTCGGCCAGGCGAGGCCCGTCGAGGCCCGCGACCAGTAGAGGTGGACCTCGCCCGTGACCGGCGCGAGCCCGCGGTTCCGCACCTTGACGTAGATGTGGGGCTTCTGGAAGTTGCCGAACTCGGGGTTCTGGTGTGCCGTGCCCCCGTCCGGCGCATTGCGGACCCAGATGTCGGTGCTCGCCCAGAGGACCTGGCCGGTCTTCGAGTTGGGCTCGTCCCCGAGGTCGGAGACGTCGTCCTGCATCCACCCGTCGCCCTTGAGGGACGAGCAAGCATCGGGCAGGGGACCGTAGGCCTCGACGTACGCCTGGGGGACGGGGCCCTTCTGGCCCGTCATGTAGCCGCCGACGGCGTAGACCCTGTCGCCCAGCGAGACGAGGGGGAAGTCCCAGTGATCTTGAGTCGGCTTCTGGGGCGCGGAGGGAGCGTTCCAGAGCCCCGTCGCCGGGTCATAGACGTGCGCCTTCGAGTGATTCACCATGTACACCTTGCCGTCCCGCCCCGCGGCGACGGCGAGCCCGAAGGACGGGTAGATCGACTTGTACGGGGAGATCGCGAGCGGGACCCAGGCGGTCGATCCGACCGAGCTCTCGAGGACATCGAGCCACTTCTTCGCCGGGGGGTCGTACGCCTGGAAGGTACCGAGCTCGTCGAACACGAAGGCGACGCCGCTGCAGGGCGCCGCGACCTTCATCTCCCCGTCGGCATTCGGCACCAAGTCGAAAGGGGTCACCGCGCCCGTGGCCGGGTCGTAGAGGTCGATCGTGTCGAGGAGCGCGCCCCCGGAGGTGCCGCCGAAGAGGAGCACCTTCTCGACGCCTGCGACCTCGATGGCGAGGGCCGCGGGGCGCTCGCGCGCCTGGCTCGGCGGCACGCCCTGCACGGACCAGGGGCTGCCGCTCGAGACCGAGGGGTCGAAGACGAGGACGTAGTCCGCCGGGTCCGCGCTCCCGAAGAGGTAGATGTGGTTTGGTTACGGGCGGACCGGCAGGTCGCTCAGGGTAAGGCTGTCACGGGCTTCCACCGGCGGGGATCGCGAAGCTCTCCGGATCCGCTCGGAGCAGGCCGCGGCGCTTCAAGGCCTTGCGCCCCAAAGGCTTACGGTCGCGAGCGAGAGCCCGGGCTGCTTGCCGCCAACCCCGCATCGGACGCTGGCCGCCCGCGCGCGTCTGTTGGGTAATGGCGAACCAGCGGGGAGATCCGAGCATGGCCGAAAGGGACCGCGAAGGTGGGGGCGGTTTGCTGGGGACTATGGTCCTCGATTTGAAGGCAGCCTACTCTGCAGGCGACAGCGACAGGCAGAACGAGGTGCTGAAGGCCCGCATGGGGGAGTTGTTGACGTTGATCGGCCGGATGTTCCCCGATTTGCAGCCTAACGACCGCGACGACTTCCTGCAGGATGTCTTCCTCAAGGTCCTCCCAAGTATCGGAAAGCTTACCGCCACGGAGCCCCAACGCGCGTTCGCGTGGCTCTATCGAATCATCAAGAACTACTTCAACGACATCCTCAGGCGCAGGAACAGGCACAGGGAGACGCTGCCGGCGGCCTTGCCCGATGCGGACGAAGGCTCCTGGGCCGAGTCCAGGGAGGAGAGCCCCGAGGCCCGAGCGGAGAGGAAGGAAGAGGAGGAGAGGCTGAAGGCGGCGGTGGCGGCCCTGCCGTGCGGCGTGCGGGAGGCCATCGAGGCCACGTACGAGGAAGGAAAGAGCAGGAGCGACGGGGCCACGCTGTGCAGGATCCCGAGGAGCACCTTCCACTCCAGGGTGGAAAGGGGCAGAGATCTCCTTCGCCGCGAGCTGAGCTGCCCCTCCCGGCCTCCGGCCCCGCCGGGGGTCCTGCCCTTGAAGGACTTGAAGAGCGAAGAGAGCTGAGCTGAGGAGGTAGGAACCTATGGTGAACCCGGCAGAGATCCTTGGCGCACACCCCGGCGAGGGGGAGGAGACCGCCTCGCTGGAGGCGCGGGCCCGGAAGATCCTCAACTTGCGCCCGGGCTGCATCCCCCTCGTGGACATCCATCGCTACGGGTGCGGCCTCGCCCGGCCCACGGCGGCCGAGGAGGCGCACATCTCACAGTGCGACGTGTGCCAGTCCCTCCTCGAGAAATCGAGGACCATGGACGCCGCGCAACCGACCCACCTGCGGGTCACGTTCGGGGAGCTCCGGCGGCCCGGAGCGTCTTCGCAGGAAGACGCGGCGCGCCTCGTGCGAGGGTGCCTCGAGGCCATCGAGGACCTCGAGCAGTTCCCTCCGAAGCTGTTCGTGCTCTGGGCCACGCAGAGCTTCGAGCCCTACGGGCCGCTGCTCGGGGCCGTGCGCGCCGAGCTCGAGGAGAGACGCCTGGGGGGCGTGCCCCTGGTAGGCGCCTCCGTCGCCGCGTGCCTCTTTGCCGGGGGCGTCCACGAGGAGGGGGCGGTGCTCGTCTGCCTGTCTTCCAGGCTCCTGTGGTGCGAGGCCGCCTTGGCGCTGGAAACGGCGATGGACGCCGCCGAGGCGGCGGGTGCCCTCCTGAAGAGGCTTCCTCTCGACGGCGGCGCCGAGCCGCATGGCGACCCGTTCCTCATCGCATTCGTCCCCGGAGGCTGGGGAGGTCCACGGGAGCTCGCGCCCGGGCCGTTCGAGCTCGCGCGTGAGCTCGACCGTCAGACGCACCACAAGCTGGACGTCTGGGGGGGCGCGTCCGCGAGCAGCGAGAGGCATCCGCGGGGCGCCCAGTTCTTCGGGGACGGCGTGCACGAGGGCGCGGTCGTCGCGGCGCTCGTGAGCGCTCACGTCGGCCACGGGATCGGGCTCGAGGGCGGTCGGGCGCCCGCGGCGCATGAGGGCGGCGCGGAGGCTTCCCTGCACACGTGCCTCGAGGGGGGCCGTACCCGGTGGATCCTCGAGGAGGCAGGGCTCGAGCCTGCGAAGGTTGTCGCCTCGCTGACGATCGGCTCCCCGGCCACGCTGCAGGGCGCCGAGCTGCGCGGGCTCGAGGCGCTGGATGCGCTCCCGGATGCCGGCGGGCGCTCCTCGGCGGCGCAGCGAATCGGCTGTATCTTGGACTGGCCGCTCGGCATCCGCCGTCAGGGTGGGCCGCCCCGGAGCGACCTGGGCACCTCGCGCCTGGTGCTGTCGGACGAGGTCCCCGAGGGGGCGGGAGAGACCCTCCTCGCCCAGGCGCTGGCCGAGTACGTCCGGAGCCCCGCGACGGGACCTCTCCGCGCCACCATGTGCACCGCATTGCGGTGCATCCTGAGCGCCGGGTATCCCGCGGCGATGATCTCCCTGATCTACCAGGACCACGAGAAGGAGTGGATCGTCGCCCGCGCCGCCAAGGGGCGGCTCTGGGAGCGCGACGTGCTGCCGCACACTTGCCGCGATCGCGAAAGCATGGACGTCCTCGCGTGCGTGGTCCGGGACAAGACGCCCAGGTTCGTCAGGGACTCCCGGACGGACCCTTCCTGCGACCAGGAGCTGGCCCGCTGCGGAGGGGTGATCAGCCAGTACGTTCAGGCGCTCCTGGACATCGACGGCTCGGTCTTCGGCGTCCTGCAGATCGACCTGGGCGACAGGCGCGGCCCGGGCTTCCTTTCGTCCCACGAGGAGGGCCGCCTGGCGATACTCGGAAGGCTGGCAGGCGATGCCGTGAGTCGAGCCCTCCGGGCGGAGGAGCTCGACCTCTCGCGACGCCTGGGGAAGCTCCTGCAGGCGTGCGAGTCCCGGACTCTCACGGATGAGGAGGCCGCAGCTCGATGGGTCGTCGAGACGGCGAAGCTCCTCGGAGCCTCCGCCGCCCACGTGCGCCTGTGGGACGCCGGGGAGCGGGTCCTCCGGCTGGTCGGAGGCTACGGAGCGTACTACGACGCCGCCAAGGAGCGGAGGAAGGACGTCACCCTCTGGGAAGGCTCCGGCTCGGCGATCTGCGCGAGCACGGGTCGCCCGCTGATCGTCAACGAGCTGGCGAAGGACTCCAGGTCGCTGGAGATCCTGGAGCGCTGCACCAGCGCCGGGAGGAGCGTGCTCATCGGGAATCTCCTCGAGCTGTTCGGCTCCTGCGGCGCCTTCCCCATCTCGGAGCGCCACGGTGAGCCCCTCGGCGTGTTCAACATCGCCTCCGGCGAGCGGTGGTTCTTCACCCGGTGGCGACTGCGGCTCCTGGAGGACATGAGGGAGCGGCTCGCCGGCTGCCTGGCGCGCATCCGCAGGCACAACGTCGAGGGGAGCTGGAGCTCCGTCCTCTGCACCACCGAGAAGGCGGCCAGCACGGTGATCCTGCGCGTCGCGAACCTGAGAGACCGCATCCTCCAGCTCTCCGGCATGAACGGGCGTCTCAGGGAGCTCTCGATCCTCGACGAGTGCCGCCGGGAGCTGGACGGTCTGGCCCGTCTCCTGGAGAGCCTGGAGAAGAGCCGCGAGCGAGAGATCCATGCCCGCGACTCCCAGCACCGCCTCGATCTCCTCATCTTCGAGGTGCTCGAGGACTACGTCACGTTCGCCGGCACGAAGGGCATCGAGATGAGGTTCCAGCCCTCGGAGGACATCGCAAGCATCAACGGGTCCGTGTTCCGCGAGTGCATCAGCACCCTCGTGGACCACGCCATCGAGTCGATGCCAGACGGGGGGCGGCTCGACGTCCGCATGGTGAGAGCCACCGGGGCAACGAGGTCGGGCTCCTGCAAGCTGGTCATCGCGCACCGCGGGCGCAGGCCTCGGGCCAGCGACCTGGACGACTTCCGCAAGGGGAGGCTGGACCCCTCGGGGTTCTCGGCCATCCGCCACTTCGTCTCGCTGTACGGCGGAGCCTTCTCGGTGAAGCCGGGACGAAAGGCGGGATTGAGGACGACCATGCTCTTGCCCATCAAGTGCGACGCGAGGGCGCTCGAAGGCGGCTCCCGAGGGATGGAGTCCTTGGACTGGAGCACCGTGCCCCGAGGACCGCTCGGGGTCCTCCTCGAGGGGAGGAAGGCCCTGGGACAGCAGCTCCTCGTGGGAGGTCTCCCGTGCGGAGCGGAATACGGGCGGACCCTCCAGATCGCCGCGAGGGACGAGTGACCGAGAGGTCCCTGCGCCGACCGGCCGGCGGAGGACGCGCCGCTACTCCCCCTCGACCTCGTCGAAGATGCCGCCGGGGAGGCGTTTCCGGAGCTTCTCGAGGGCGCGGTGGTACTGGACCTTGAGGGCGTTCTCGTCCTTGCGGAGGAGGAGCGAGATGTCCTTGTATGGCTGCCCCTCGATCCCGCGGAGGATGACCAGGCTCCGGTCGCCCTCCTCGAGCTCGTCGATGGCGGCGGCGACG
>JACQVW010000534.1 GCA_016209535.1 Planctomycetota bacterium
CGCCGAGGGTCTTCCCGAAGACGGCGAGGACGGCGATCACGGCGTCCATGCGGAGGGTGGGCTTCCCCTTCTCCAGCTCCACAACGAGACGCCTCCCCACGCCGGCCAGCTCGGCGAGGTCGGCCTGGGTCATCCGGTTGGCCTTCCTGCGTGCCTGGACGAACGCAGCAAGCTTGTTTTCCCGATCGGGAACTTTCTGGGGTGGCATGCCAGAGATGCTGGCCGGCTTGGGTCGAAAGTCAATGGAAGATTCCCGATTGGGAACATAATCTCTGCTTGGCCCCTTGCCAGAGCGAGAAACTGGTCATTTGTTCCCGATCGGGATCGTTCATTGTAGGAATCAAACAGGGATCCCTGCCCCTCACAGGGCCCTCGGCAACGGCGCTGGAGGCCAGGCGCCGCGGGATCTGAGAAGACCACCAGCGACCGGGGGCACCGATCGCTGGCGCGTCTGGATGCCGCTCCTCCGCATGCGGCGAAGGAGCGGGTAGCGGGTAGATCGTCCCTGCGAGGAAGAGCGCCCGCAGGCGGCGGCAAGGACCCGAGCACCTACTCCGCCCTCGGCAGCACCCAGGGGCACGCCGAGTCCCAGCAGCTCACGCCGTCCTCGTGCGTCTCCTCGAGGCCGCAGTCGGGGTAAGGCGCGGGCGGGGCGGCGCCGCCGCCGAAGAGGAAGAGGAGCGTGTAGATCGCGTCCGAGAGGTCCACCACCGCGTCGTCGTTCGCGTCGTAGGCGTCCGGGCACACGGTCTCGCCCTTGCCCCGGAAGAGGTAGTCGAGGGTCCGCACCGCGTCGGAGACGTTCACGGCGCGGTCGAGGTTCGCGTCGCCCCGCACGAACGGGAACATGAGCAGGTTCCGGCGGCCGAAGGCGGCGTAGATCTGCCCTCCTCCACCTCTTCGCCGGAGGCCCGGCGCCGTGCCTCGAGGCCATGGACATCGATCGGCACCGCACCGGAGTGAGCGTGGGCGACGCGTCCCGCCTCGCGAACTTCCTCTTCCTCTCGGGCTGGGCCCCGGCGCCGCCCTACCCTGACTGCGCGCGCTTCGAGACGCTGCGCGACCGGCTCCCCTGCGAGCGCTCGGCGTGCGAATAGGGCGAGCTCGCGGAGTGCGAGGTTCTGGGAGTGCGGATAGCGGAGGGGGCACCGGGCCCGCCGGGCCGCCGGGCCCACCTTGATTGGAGCGGAACGCTCCGCGTATCCTGCACCCTCATGAGAGCCCTGACTCTGAGACAGCCTTGGGCGTGGGCGATCATCCACGCGGGAAAAAATGTCGAGAACAGATCCTGGAACACCCGGATCCGTGGGACCGTGGCCATCCATGCCGGCATGGGGCTCGACGGGCTTGAGTACTTGCCGCGGGGAGTCCCCAGGCCCCGGGCCGGGGACCTCGTGCGCGGAGCCTTGGTCGGCCTGGTGGATATCGTCGACGTGGTGGAGCGCAGCCGCTCGAAGTGGTTCTTCGGTCCCTACGGCTTCGTGCTGAGGAACCCGCGGCCTCTCTGGAAGCCGATCCCGTGCAAGGGGAAGCTCGGCTTCTGGAAGGTCCCGCCCCGGATCGTGCGGGCGATCGAGGCCCAGGGGGTGCGAGGCACGCCCTGAGGCACGAGAAGGAGGAGAGGCGCCGCGGCCTTGCCCGGCGCGCAATTCGCCGAGCTGCGGGAGCGGCGGCGGGCGCGGCAGGCGGCAAGCATCGGTGTGAGGCCGGTGCGTCAAGAGGCCGGCGGCGGGTGAGGTGGCTGCCCGCGCGACGCGTGCTCGCCCCTCACTTCACGCCCGGCGGGCGGCTCCGGAAGAGCGCGGGGAAGATCTCCCGCGCCCTTTCCATCGCGAACTCTAGCTTTTTCATCTCGAGCATGCGGTCGAAGGCCTCCCGCTGGTTCCTCGCGAGCTGGTGGTGCCGGCGGCGGACGACGTGCCGGATCTCGTCGAGCAGTGCGTCTGTGGTCGCTCCAGTAGCGCTTCTTCGCGATCCGCTTGGGGAAGAGGCCGCGGCCGAGCTCGATGGCGCGGCGGAAGCTGGCCATGGCGGCCTCCAGGTCCCCTCGCTCCAGGGCGATCGTGCCCAGGTTGTTGTGCCCGTCCGCGTAGCCGCCGAAGCACTCCGTGAGGAGCCGGAAGCCCGCCTCGGCGCGATCGAGCTGGCCGCGATTGTAGTAGCTCAAGGCGAACCCCTCCTCCCCCGGCGGCAGGTCGCCGCCCTGGAGCTCGAAGCGCCAGAAGAAGCGGTCGTCCTGGCTCCAGGGGTCCACCTTCGGCGAGCTCGGGCAGGCCTTCAGGCGCCAGCGGATGAGATCGGCCAGGTACTCGAGCTCGTGGCGGTGGGACCGGATCAGGTCCGCGGCGGAGTTGAGCCTCTGGGGGTCCGTGAGCATCAGGCGGCGCGCGAAGGCGCGCAGGTCCCGGCGGAACTCGTCGCGGAGATCGCTCTGCCCCCGAGGGTGGGCCTCGGGCAGGACGGCGAGGTTGTCCTGGATCGCCCATGCACAACACAAGGCTCAGGGCGGCGGCGGCAGCCCGCAGCCGGCGGCCGGGCCCGGCAGATCCGCCGCGTGGCTGCGCGGCGGCGCGGCAGCGCCCAGCGGCTTGCCTGGAGGGCCCTGCCCGTGCTAACGTCCCGCTCATGGGAGGTGAAGAGAAGCGCCGGAGGAGGCCCCGGGGTGGCCCGAGGGAGCCGTCGGCCCTCGAGAGGCTCAAGCCTGAAGAGGCCGTGGAGGTGCTCGATGGGCTCCTCGAGCGCCACCCGGGGCTGCGGAAGGAGGCGGAGGCGCTGGCGCGGAATCTCCTCGAGGCAGCGCCGGCCGAGGGGACCGCGGAGGCGCTCGCGGAGGACCTGCGCGCGCTCGACATCGACGATCTGAACTCACGCGCCGGGAGCCAGCGCTGGGGCTACGTGGACCCCACGGACGCGGCCCATGAGCTCTGCGAGGAGGCACTCCAGCCCTACCTCGAGGAGTTGCTCCGGCACCTCGAGCTGGGGCTCGAGGCGGACGCCCTCGAGACCCTCGAGGGGATCATCCTCGGCCTCTACGAGGCCCGGAAGGACGAGGGGGACGGCTGCCTGGCCTGGGCGGGGGACTTCCCGCTCGATGCGGCCCAGGAAGCCCTCGGGCGCTGGCTCGGGGAGGAGAAGCGGGGCGCACGCGCAGTGAAGGTGAAGCGGCCTCGCCCGGCGGCGCAGGTCTCTCGGCTGCGGTCCTTCCTCTCAAGGCGGACGCCGGAGTGGGCGCCCGAGCTGGGCCGCGTCGTCGAGAAGAGCGAGGGGCCGCGGACGAACTGAGGATGACCCGAGGAGGTGTGACCATGGTGAGGCGCAAGCTGGACCCGATCGAGAAGGAGATCGAGGCCGCCCTCAAATCCGGCCGGTTCATCGATCACGGAGATGCATGGGCCTTCGACCACCGGCTCGAGAAGGTCAAGGGGTCGATGTGGCCTCCTGGGTCCGGGCCCAAGGGAAAGCAAAGGCCGATCCGGGAGACACGGTGGCTCGGCTCTTCGCGTGGATGGACAGCGACCGTTCCGGGCTCTTCTTCGGGGTGGAGAGGACCGCGGTGCAGGCGCTCGACCGCCGGGGGCGCGCGGCCTTCGCCGGGGCGGCTCGCTCGCGGTTCCAGCGCGAGCTCGAGGCCTTCCGGGCTCGCGGGACGAAGGATCTCCTCGGCCCGGACTCCTCCGGGCTCCGGCGTGCCGCGGGGGTCCTGAAGACGATCTCGAGGGCAGGGCGAGACCGGGAGGGTTACCTGTCCGTCGTGGAGGCGATGGAGCTCGCGCCGGAGGACTGCGAGGCCCTCGCGGAGGTGTCGAGGGCTCTCCGGAGGCCGCAGGAGGCCCTCTCCTGGGTGGAGAGGGGCCTGAAGCTCAGCGGCGATGGTCTCACGAGCCACGATCTCACGACCCTGCGGATGGACCTCCTCAAGCGCCTCGGTCGCGGGGACGAGGCCGTCGCCTGTGCCTGGGAGGCGTACGTGAAGGGCCCTTCTCCCTACGCCTTCGGGGAGCTCTTGCGGCGAGCGCCCGAGGGGAGCGGCCGCGGTGGCGGGAGAAGGCGCTCGAGGCGGCGGATCGCTTCCGGCTCGCGGACGCGATCGGGATCTACGTCCAGGCGAAGGAGACAGAGCCTGCGCTCGCGCCACCACCGCAAGCAGGGCTTCCTCGAGGCCTTCGAGCGTGAGGTCCACGGTGAGGGCCGACCTCCCCCCACCCCCCGCTTCCTCGAGCGCGCCCGGCGCAAGTGGCTGCCCGGGGCGGCGGGCGGGACGCCGGCGGCGCGTCGAGGTTGAGGTCCCAGGAGGCGACAGCACCGGGGCGACAGCACGGGGGTGGGGGAATCAGCCGTGGAAGCGCCCTGGCACCCGGCGAGAGCCCTGGCGATGATGGGCGCCGTCATGGATCCCGCCGGCCCTGCATCCCAACCTCCCTCCGGTCGCACAGGGCTCGCTCAGGAGCTCGCTCGAGAGGAAGCGCGCCTCCGCCAGCTCGAGAGCGAGCGACGAGAGCAGTCATCGCGCGTGGAGCGCCTGCGCGCGCTGATCGCGGGCCTCGGGGCGCCGAGGCTCCTCCAGGCGGAGCTCCCGGTGCTGTGTTGTGTGCCGGCGTCCGCCGCCCCCGCGACGCCGGCCGAGAAGGTCGCGCTCTTCCGGAGCCTCTTCCGCGGCCGCGCGGATGTCTACCCGCGGCTCTGGGTGAGCCCGCGGACCGGGAAGAAGGGCTACTCGCCCGCCTGTTCGAACGAGTGGGTCCGCGGCGTCTGCGAGAAGCCCCGCGTGAAGTGCGGCGAGTGCCCGAGCCAGGCCTTCCCGCCCGTGACGGATCAGGTCATCCTCGACCACCTCCAGGGCCGCCACGTGGTGGGCGTCTACCCGCTCCTCGAGGACGAGGCGTGCTGGCTCCTCGCCGCCGACTTCGACCGGGAGTCCTGGCAGGACGACGTTGCGGCCTTTCGGGCGGCGTGCGACGACGCCGAGGTCCCGGCCTACGTTGAGCGCTCGCGATCGGGGAACGGCGCCCATGTCTGGCTCTTCTTCGCGTCGCCCGTGCCCGCGAGCCTCGCTCGCAAGCTCGGGTCCCACCTCCTCACGAGGGCCATGGAGCGCCGCCACCAGCTCGGCATGGCATCCTACGACCGCCTCTTCCCGAACCAGGACACGCTGCCCAGGGGCGGCTTCGGGAACCTGATCGCCCTGCCCCTACAGCACGGGCCGCGGCAGGAGGGGAACACGGTCTTCCTCGACGAGAGCTTCGCGCCCTGCCCGGACCAGTGGGCCCTCCTCGCCTCGGTGCGGAGGCTCGAGCGCGGCTTCGTGGAGCGCCTCGTCGAGGACGCCCGCTCGAAGGGCCAGATCCTCGACGTGCGCTTCCCGGACTCGGGCGGCGACATCGATCTCGACCCCGAGGAGTCGGCGGCTCCCTGGAAGCGCCGTCCGTCGGGACGGAGGCAGGAGGCTCCGATCGCGGAGGGCGTCCTTCCGGAGGTCCGCGCCGTCCTCGCCCAGCGCCTCTTCGTCGAGAAGGCCGGGCTGCCCTCGGCGCTCCTGAACCGCATCCAGCGCCTCGCGGCCTTCCAGAACCCCGAGTTCTACAAGCGCCAGAAGCTCCGCCTCTCGACGGCCCTCACGCCGAGGGTGATCTCCTGCGCCGAGGAGCTGCCGCAGCACCTCGCCATCCCGCGAGGGTGCCGGCCGGACCTCGAGGCTCTCCTCGGGGAGTGCGGCAGCCGTCTCCTCTGCGAGGATCAGCGCGAGGACGGGGTCCCGGTCCAGGCGCGCTTCCAGGGCATGCTCACGCCGCTCCAGGAGCGGGCCGCGAAGGCCCTCCTCGAGCACGAGACGGGCTTGCTCGTGGCGCCGCCGGGGATGGGGAAGACGGTCCTGGGCGCGTGCATGATCGCGCGGCGGGCCCGGAGCGCCCTCGTCCTCGTCCACCGGCGGCCGCTGATGGAGCAGTGGATCGCGCAGCTCGCGCTCTTCCTGGGGCTCGAGCCCCGGGAGATCGGGCGCATCGGCGGCGGGAAGCACGCGCCGGCGGGAAGGATCGACGTCGCCATGCTCCAGAGCCTCGTCTCGGGCGTGAAGGTGAGCGACCTGGTCGCCGCCTACGGCCACGTGATCGTCGACGAGTGCCACCACGTGCCCGCGGCGAGCTTCGAGCGGGTCCTCTCGGAGGTCAAGGCGCGGTACCTCCTGGGGCTCACCGCCACGCCCCGGCGCCGCGACGGCCACCACCCGATCCTCGAGATGCAGCTCGGGCCCGTGCGATTCGAGGCGACGGGCAGAAGCCAGGCGGCGGCGTGTCCCTTCGCGCACCGGCTCATCGTCCGCGAGACGCGTTTCCGGTGGCCCGGGGCCGAGGAGCCCCGCTCGATCCAGGACCTCTACCGCGCCCTCGCGGCCGACGCGGACCGGAACCGCCTCGTGATCGACGACGCGATCGCGGCCGTGGACGAGGGCCGGTCGCCGATTGTGCTGACGGAGCGGAGGGACCACCTCGAGCGCCTGGCCAGCGCGCTGCGCCGCGCCGTGCGGCACGTGGTGGTCCTGAGCGGTGGCCTGTCCGCGAAGGAGCGGCGCCGCGCGGCCGAGGAGCTCGCGGCCATCCCGCCGGGGGAGGAGCGCCTCCTCGTGGCCACGGGCCGCTACATCGGCGAGGGCTTCGACGACGCGAGGCTCGACACGCTCCTCCTCGCGCTGCCGATCTCGTGGAAGGGGACGCTCGTCCAGTACGCGGGCCGCCTCCACCGCCAGCGCGCGGGCAAGACCGAGGTGCGGATCTACGACTACCTGGACCGGGAGGTGCCGGTGCTCGAGAGGATGTTCGAGAGGCGGCTCAGGGGGTACCGGGCGATGGGGTACGCTGCGGTGGAGCCATAGGCGCTCGGGGCGGCCACGTCCTCGCGTGCCGTTACCGCCGGCGGAAAGCCTCGGCCTTCAAGGCTGTCCATGAGGCTGGGCATGGCTCCGAGGTCAGTCAGCCCTTCCTGCCAAGGCCCTTGGCAGGTTGCACGGTCACCGTCGAGCCCTCGCCCTTCTCGAGCAGGAGCTCTCGCTGGGCGGCGCCGGGGTTCTCGAGGAGGAACCTCGCGAGCGGCGTCACCACCAGCTCCTCGATCGCCCTCTGGAGCGGCCGCGCGCCGTACCTCCGGTCGAAGCCGCGCTCGCCCAGGAGCTCGACGACCTGGGCCGTCCAGGCCAGCCTCAGGCCGGCCTGGGCGAGGCCCTCGCGGCTCGCGACCTCCGAGAGCTCCTTCTCCACGATGCGCTCGATCGTCTCCCTGCTCAGGGGGTGGAAGGTGACGGCCGCGTCGATCCGGTTGTAGAGCTCGGGCCGGAAGAACCGCCGGACCTCGGCCTCGAACGAGGTCGCGGGCTTTCCCGCGAACCCCGCCGGCTCGATCGCCTCGCTCCCGAGGTTCGAGGTCATGATGATCACGGCGCTCTGGAAC
>JACQVW010000535.1 GCA_016209535.1 Planctomycetota bacterium
CAACTACAGGGTCGGCCCGATGCTCCACGGCGCGAACTCCTCCTCGCCCACGCCCGCGAGCTCGCTCTTCGTCTTCCGGCCGCTCGAGACGGCGAGGACGAGATCGAAGATCTCGCGTCCGACGTCCTCGACCGGCACGCCGTCGAGGATCACGCCCGCGTTCACGTCCATGTCGGCCTCCATGCGCTCGTACATGGGGGTGTTCGTGGCGACCTTGATGCACGGGGCGGGCTTGCAGCCGTAGACCGAGCCGCGGCCCGTGGTGAAGACGCAGACGTTGGCCCCCCCGGCCACGATCCCGGTCATGGAGACGGGGTCGTAGCCCGGCGTGTCCATCACGACGAAGCCCTTGGCCGTGACCGGCTCGGCGTAGCGGTAGACCTCGGCGAGCGCCGTGGAGCCGCCCTTCGCGATGGCCCCCAGCGACTTCTCGTAGATCGTCGTGAGGCCGCCCTCCTTGTTGCCCGGCGAGGGGTTGTTGTTGATCTCGGCCCCGAAGACGCTCGTGTACCACTCCCACCAGCGGATCCTCTCGACGAGCTTCTCGCCCACGGCGCGCGACGCGGCGCGCCGCGTGAGGAGGTGCTCGGCGCCGTAGATCTCCGTGGTCTCGGCCAGGACGGCCGTCCCCCCTTGCTGGACCACCAGGTCCGAGGCGACGCCGAGGGCGGGGTTCGCCGTGACGCCGCTGTTTCCGTCGGAGCCGCCGCACTGGGTGCCCAGGACGATCTTCGAGGCGCACACCGGCATGCGGCGGACGTCGTTCGCCCGGGGCAGGAGCTCGAGCACGGCCCGCACGCCCGCCTCGACGGTCCTGGCGATCCCTCCGGCCTCCTGGATCGTGATCACGGCCGGCCCGGGGTCGCGGTCGCGCGTGCGGGCGGCGCCCTCCAGCTTGACGAGGCGCTGGGACTCGATCAAGTGCGAGGCCTGTCCGACCTCGCAGCCGAGCCCCACGATGAGGTAGGCGCCGACGTTCGGGTGGCGCGCGAACCCGGCGAGGGTCCGCTCGAGCTGGGCGTGGTCGTCGCCCCCGAGCTGGAGGCCGCAGCCGCCCTTGTGGGTGATGGGGAGGACCCCGTCCACGTTGGGGAAGTCGCGGAGCACGTCGGGATCGATCCGGGCCGCGATGTAGCGGCTCGTCGAGGCCGAGCAGTTCACCGTGGAGATCACGGCGATGTAGTTCCGCGTCCCGGCGCGGCCGTCGGAGCGCAGGTAGCCCTGGAAGGTCCGCTCCGCGGCAGGCGGCGGGGGCGGCGGCACGGCCGTCGAGAACGCGTAGTCGCGCTCGAAGGCCTGGGCCGAGCAGTTGTGGACGTGGACGTGGGAGCCCGCGGGGATGTCCCGCGACGCGAAGCCGATGATCTGGCCGTACTTGAGGACCGGCTGCCCCTCGCGGATGTCCGCCAGGGCCACCTTGTGGCCGAGGTTGACGGCGTCGCGCAGCGCCACCTCGCGGCCGCCGGCCCGGACCGTCTCGCCCGGCCGCAGGTGGCGCGCGGCGACGGCGACGTTGTCCTCGGGCCGGAGGTGGACGACGGGCCTCGTGGTGCTCGGATGGGGGTGCATGGCGACAGGATACCGGATGCAGCGGGCGAAGGGCAGGCGTATCCGTGTATCCGTGTATCCGTGTATCCTCAGCGGCCGGCGCCCGGCGCAGCGTCCGCCCCGGCCCCCGAGCCGATCGGCCGCACCCGGATGTTCCTGTACGCCACCGGGCCGTGGTCGCCCTGGAGCATGAGGGGACCCGCGGGCCGCTCGTCCTCGAAGGCCGCGGCGCGCGTCGGGCCCGTGACCTCCTGGTCCTCGTGCACGACCGTGCCGTTGTGGGCTACCTTGACGAAGACCGCGTTCGCCGTCTTCTTCCCCGAGGCGTCGAAGCGCGGCGCTCGGAAGACGACGTCGAAGGTCTGCCACTCCCCGGGCGGCCGCGACGCGTTCGAGCGCGGCGGGCGGCCCTCGAAGCCGCGGCCCCCGGCCCAGCGCTCGTAGATTCCGCCGCAGTCGGAGTGCTTGGGGTCCTTCGCGCCGAAGCTGTCGAGGACCTGGATCTCGTAGCGGCCCTGGAAGTATACGCCCGAGCTCGAGCCCCGGGGCACCAGGAACTCCACGTGGGCCTCCACGTCCCCATGCTCCAGCCGCGAGATGAGGTTCGCGGTGCTGCCCCGGGCCCCGTTGATCGCCACGCCGGAGCCCGGCTCCGAGGCGAGGCGGCCCTCGTCGCGGGGGTCCAGGGACGCCTTGCCGGCGATGAGCCACTCGCCGCGCGGCTCGCGCCAGGCCGCGAGGCCCGGCGCGAGGAGGTCGGCGCCGGCGCCGGCGGCCCTCGCCGAGATCCTCCTCCAGGCCTCCAGGGAGCGCTTCAGGTTCTCGTGGACGTCGCCGCCGATCCCGTAGCCCTGGAGCGCCACGGGGCCCCGGTAGCCGAGGGCCTCGAGCGTGGAGAGGAGGCGGGCGTTGTCGAAGGACCCGCGGTCCAGGGTCTGGATCAGCTCCTTCCAGCTCGGGCCGCCCGGGTCCGCGCCGTTCACCGAGACCATGGTGAGGCGCGGGATCGCCGCCGCGAGCCGCGGGAAGAGGTTCTCCTCGCGGTCGACCTTGAGGAAGTGGCAGAGGTTGAAGGTCGCGCCCACGTTCTTCCGCTCGACCTTGTCGGCCACGCGGACGGCGTCCTCGACGCGCTCGAGCCAGAAGTCCACGTGTGGGTAGAGGGCCACGCGGAGGCCCGCGCCCGAGGCGATGTCGGCCAGCTCCCGGACGACCTCGACGGCGAGCGGGTCGCCCTCGGGGGCCGAGGGCTTGTGCTTCCGGCTCTGGAGGAAGACCCAGAGGACCGCGTCGCGGCCGCGCAGGGCCTCGACGCCGCTCCGGAGCGCGGGGTCGTACCGGGGGTCACCGTCGATGGTGGCGCCGACGTAGACCGCGAAGAGCTTGAGGGCCCGCGCGTCGAGGGCCTGGAGCTTCTCGCGGAGGCCCGCGAAGCCCATGTGGTCCGTGCCGGGGTACCCCAGATCCTTCAGCATGTCCGCCTGGGCCTCGGGCGTGGAGTGCTTGGCGTCCTTGATCCCCGTCTCCATGGGGAAGAAGGGGTTCGCGAGGCCGGGAGCGCCCACCGCGCCCTCGGTGCCCTCGGTGCTTTCCGCGCCCGCCCCGGCGGGAGCAGCGGCCCAGAGGACGGAAGAGGCGATGCACGCGACGCAGGCGGAGCGGATCGTGGGGTTCATGGGGTCCTCTCGCGGGGGTCAGGGCCTCTCGATCACGGGCGCCGTGGCCACGCGGGGCCGGATGGGAAGCTCCTCGATGCACGGGAAGTCGGGGTCCCCGAGGGCGCGCACCTCGGGGTCGCCGAGGTACGGGCAGCAGGCATCGACCCAGGCGATGAGGCGCTCGAGGTCGGCGCCGGCCACTTTCACGCCGTAGTGCTCGCCGCTCCCGGCCAGGCGGACGAGCCGGCTCGCGTACGACAGGTACCGCATGGGGCGCAGGGTGGCGTAGTTCCTAGGGTCCTGCGTAGTCAGGTCGGCGCTCTCGACGGGGATCGCGCCGGCGATGCCGTAGCCGGGCTGGCCCACGTCCCGGACCGGGTTGTACCAGCCGGCCGAGCCCACGAGCGTCAGGTACGGCTCCTTGAACACGGAGTGCCCCGGGCGCAGCGTGAGGTCGAGGACCTTCCGCGCGTCGCCTTCTCCCGCGTGGCACGCGCCGCAGTGGCGGTCGAGCACTGGCTGCGCGAAGCGCTCGTAACCGATCGTCTCGTCGCCCCAGGGCGGCGGCGCCGGCTCCGAGGGAGGCCTGCGGAGCGCGAGGGCCGGCCCGGCACGAGGGGGCGCCCGGGAGTGCGACTCGTGGCAGCCGGTGCACGCGCGCCCCTCGCCGGGCATGAGGCCCGTGAAGCTGCGCATGGTCTGGAGGCAGCGCGAGTCGGCGTCCAGGAGCTGGAAGTGGAGCATGCGCCCGGCAGGCGCCCGGAAGTAGACCGACCCGTCCTCCTCGACGGGGACCGTGCCGAGGATGCGCTTCACGCCTTCCTCCTGCACGATCGAAACGGGCGGGCCCGAGTGCCGGTAGGTCTTCCGCCAGGTCGAGTAGGTCTTGTAGTCCATCTGGAAGACCCGGAGGCGCCTGACGGAGCCTCGCGGCAGGTCCGGGACGCCGTCGTAGACGTCGGGGCTGAAGAAGGTCCCCGGCTCGGGGCGCCTGCGGTCCTTGCCCGTGCCGGGCCAGGCGACGCGGTCCGGCTGGACCGGCGGTGCGGCCCGCGGCGCGAGCGGCGCGGCATGCCAGACGTTGTGGGCGCCCTCGTAGAGGAGCTCCCGGTTCCCGTGGACGTCCATGAGGTAGAGGAGGAACTTGCCCTCGGGCCGGCGCGCCGAGACGAGGAATTCCTCCTCCGACAGCGGGTAGGGGGTCTTGTAACCGGTGAAGCGCCCGGAGGAGTGGTAGTCCGCGGCCTCGCAGGGATCGACGGGCGGCGGGCCGCACTCGGGCCACGGGAGGTCGCACGTGACCTTCGTGATGCCGTGAGGGAAGTTGGAGCCCTGCGCCGGGTCGATGATGCCGATCGAGCCCGAGAACCAGTCGTGGTGGCCCACGCCGGAGAACATGATGCGGTTCGTGCCGGGGATGGGCCGCGGCTCCGAGAGGTGGTCCGGCCAGACGCTCTGGTTCCCCCAGAAGACCGCCGTGCCGGTGCCGTCCTGGTTCGTGGTCCAAAGGCTCTGGACGCGCCAGAGCGCCTTGTCGGTGTACTCCCAGCGCGAGTAGATCACGCGGCCGTCCTCGAGGAGCGCCGGCGTCCACTCGGGCTCGTTCCCGTAGCTCACGAGGTAGAGGTTCGCGCCGTCCGGGTCGCAGCGGGCGAGGATGTAGGAGTAGATGAACGGCCCGCAGCGGACGTAGGTGTTGCCG
>JACQVW010000576.1 GCA_016209535.1 Planctomycetota bacterium
CCTCGCCGCGCTCCGTCAGCCCGATGCGCCGGCTGAAGAATGGGATCAGCTCCTGGCCGAGGCCGCCGAAGCGGAAGATGCCGCCGTCCTCCAGGAAGAAATCCCGCTTCTCCGGGAAGAAGAGCGGGAAGCGGGTGAGGTTGATCTGGCGGGCGTCGACCTCGGTCTCGGCGAAGTCCATGTTATAGCTCAGCCTGGCCACGAGGCGCGGCGTGATGCGGTAGTTGAGCTCGCCGCCGGCATCGAAGGTCAAGTCGCGGTCTTCCTGGATCCGTTCGTCCCGGTACCTCGAGAGCGCGTAGGGGACCAGCTCCAGGCCGAGCCCCGGCTCGAGCCCGCGGAGGCCCGTCAGGTCACCCGCCTCGGCGAAGTTGAAGGTCCAGAGGTTCTGGCGGGCCCCCGACCAGTGACACCGCTCCATCCTCCGCGCGATATACCGCATGAGGTTCAGCCCCCAGGTCTCCTTCGAGGGATCGAAGCCCAGGCTCCTGAAGGGAAACTCGATCTCGGCCTTCCAGCCCTCGCCGTCGATCCGGGCCGCCGCGCGCCAGATCCCGTCCCAGTTCGAGTCGGCCTCGGTGTTGTTGCTGATCAGGAAGTCGAGCTGGGCGCCGCTCGAGCTCACCGTGAAGAGGTAGCCGTTGCGCCGGTCGTGGAACGTGTCGAGGGAGATCGCGACGTAGTCGTCGACGTAGATCGGGCCGTCCCGCGCCATCTCCCGGGCGAGGATCGCCTGAGGCTCCCGGTCGAAGCACCAGGCGCCGACGTAGAGCGCGTGGTCGTCGTAGACGAACCGGAACTCGGTGCGCTCGCTGGGCTCGGCGCCCTCGACGGGGACGACCTGGATGAGGGGGCCGGCATCCGGCGCCAGCTTCCAGGCCTCATCGTCGAGGCGGCCGTCGACGACAGGAGCGCGGGCCACGCGGACCGCCTCGACCCGTCGACGTTCGCCTGGAGGGGCCTCGGCCAGCAGGGAGCACCGGGAGCAGCGGAAACAACGTCCGGCGACCGCCGGGAGCGCGACCGCCAGGACCGCGGCCAGGAGGCAGGACAGGATGCAGGAGGCGTGCGAGACCGGGCCGGCGAGCCGGCAGGCGGGAACGGAGCTCTTCCCGGAGGAGTGAAGCAAGGAGGACCCTCAGAGCAGCGTCCAGGCTCACCGGTGGTGCCGAAGAACGACACGACGATCGAGCGATTGTCCTCTTTCTGACGAATCGCTCCCGGAGACTCCATGACTCGGGTCACTGCGCAGAGGACGCGGCACACGATCCTCGCCGCCCCCGAGGGCGCCCTACCGCAGGCCCCTCAGGCAGCTCAAGAGATCGACCGCCTCCGCCTCGGGCATGGCCTCGAGGAGCCCCTTCCGCCATGAACGAGTGGCGGATGGAGCCGGCGCGGCGGACCTCGCGGCGATCTTCGTCAGGAGACCCACTTCAGGGACAGCTTTCTGCCATGGACGGCGCAATCCCGAAGGTAAAGGTTGATGAGGTTTTGATACGGGAGCCCCGTGTTCACGGCCATCGCCTTGAAGTAGGCCACGGTATCGCGATCCAGGCGGATCGTGACCGGCTGCTTGAGCAGCTTCACATAAGGGTTCTTGCGTGCCCTCATCTTGGAGAAGTCGTAGTGCTCTCTCATCTCAAGTAGTCCTCCTGCTCCTGCCTGTCGGCCCTTCGAGCCGAGATGATCCGGATGACTGGGGCGCCCCGATCTGGCGCGTTCCCGAACATGGAATGCCCCGCTTCTCCAAGCTCGCAAGACCGGCCTACTTCAGGCTCCTCAGGTAGCTCAGGAGGTCCACCGCCTCCGCCTCGGGCAGGGCCTCGAGGAGCCCCTCCGCCATGAGGGAGCGGCGGATGAAGCCGGCGCGGCGGACCTCGCGGCGCGGGACGCGGCGGTCCTCGCGGTCCGGCATGCGGAGGACCACGGCGTCCTGGTCCTGGGAGACGAGGAACGCGTCGAGCACCTCGTCCGTCTCGAGCTCGACGCGGTAGACGCGGTAGCCTCCCTCCATGGCGGCGTTGGGGGTGAGCATGGCCCTGAGGAGCGCATCGAGGCTCTTCGCGCCGGCGCCGTCGAGGGTGGGGCCGATCTGAGCGCCCTCGCCTCGGATCGCGTGGCAGCGCTGGCAGACCCTGGCGGCGACCTCGCGGCCGCGGGCCGCGTCGCCGGGGCGCTCGGCCAGCGCCCGGAACCTCGCGAGCGTCTCCGTCAGGGCCCGGGTCTCCTCGGCGGTGGCGAGCGGCGGCGCGTCGAGCGTGCGCGTCACGCGCGCCGTGCCCCGCAGCTCGCCCCAGGGCCCGACGCCGGGGATGCGGAGGACGAGGCCGTCCGCGGGGCCCTCGAGGGCCCGATCGAAGTCCGCGCGGACCTCCTCGGCGGAGCGGCAGCGACTCCAGACGCGGTACTCCGCGAGCATCGCCCCGGTGCCCCTCGCCGGCGACACGCGGCCGATGTCGAGGCCGGTCAGCGGCTCCGCGAGCGGCCTGCACTCGGCCGCGTCCAGCTCGCCGTCGAGGTAGATCTTGAACCTGCCATCGCCGTCGCGCGTCGCGGCCACGTGGGTCCAGAGCTCGGGCGTCATCTTCCGCTTGGCGATGATGCGGTCGCCGTGCGCCGGCCCGCCGTAGACGCGGAAGAGGGCGTCGTGGAAGTTGAAGTCCGCCCCTCCGGGGCGGCCCAGGATTCCGTCGTCGTTGCCGATGCCCGGGTCGAGGCGGATCCAGGTCTCCACGGTGAACGGCCCCTCGAGCGCGATGTCGCTGTCGGCGTAGCTGCCCTCCTTGCCGTCGAGGCGCAGGACGGGGCGCGCGACGCTGCCCAGCTCGTCGAGCAGGGCCTCGAGTTCCGGGTCGTCGCCGAGGAGGGCGAGCGCCTTCTCGAGGAGCGGGGCGTCGAGGTCGCGCTCGGGCAGCGCCCCCCGGCGCGCGGCGCCGACGAGGGCCGCGGCTCCGGCCTTCGACGACGCGAGCCGGTCGAGCGCGGCGCGGCGCTGGACGGGGTCGAGCTTGGGCCACAGCTCGAAGAGGCGCGGGGCGGCGTCCTCGGCCGGCGCGGAGGCGAGCGCCGCGAGGGCCTCGCCGCGCACCGCGGCGTCGGGGGAGTCCGCGGCGAGCCGCGCGAAGAGCTCGGAGCGAGCCGAGCCGACCTCGCGCAGGGCGCGGAGCACGGCGGCCTGCCGCGGGGCGGGCAGCCCCGGCCGCTCGAGGGCCGAGGCCAGCCTCGGCTCGAGGGCCTTCAGCTTGAAGCCCGAGGTCAAGCGCAAAGCGAGCTCGCGCGCGGCCTCGTCGGCGCCCAGGAGCGAGAGCGCCGCCTCGGCCACGATGGGCTCGAGCCGCGCCGCATCGAACCGGGTGCGGCCGCGGAGGAGCGCCTCGGCGGCAGCGGCGCGAGTCGGCGAGCTCTCGAGCACCGCCCGCAGCGCGTCGCCCGCCCCCGGCTGGTCCGGGAACTCGGCGAGTCGGAGGAGCTCCTCCTCGTTCGCGCGCCGCGCCAGGGCCGGGAGGAGCCGGGCGACGAGGGACGCCGAGGCCCTGGGCTCGATGGCGAGCGCCGCGAGCAGGCGGCTCTCGACGGGCAGCCTCTGCGCAGCCTCGCTGCCGAGGAAAACCGCGACCGCCGACGCGTGCCGCTCCAGCGCGGCGCGGATGAGGTACCGCTCGAACTCCCGGTCGTAGGCCTCGCGCACCTTGATCGGCCCCCCGCTGTGGGTGCCGCGGGCGAGCGGCCCCGAGAGGGGCTCGCGGCCCATGCGCACGAGGAAGGCCAGCGAGCGCTCTCCCTCGCCGGCGCGAGGGGCGACCGAGCGGATGACCTCGGCCCGCACCTCAGGATCCGGGTCATCCGCGAGAGGCTCGAGGGCATCGAGGAGCTCCGGCGCGCCGATCGCTGTGGCCGCGAGCGCGCGCACGGCCTCGCGGCGGACATTGCGGCTCGCCTCGCCGAGGAGCCCCCGGAGGAGCGCCGACGAGGCGCGCGACAGGCCCTCGAGCGCCCAGAGCGCCTGGATGCGGGCGGCGGCGGGCCGGCCCGGATCGCGGGCCATCTCCTCGAGCCGCGGAGCCAGGTCCTCGGCGCCGCGGTCGATGACCTGCTGCCACGCCGCGTGCGAGCGCCAGAGCGAGTCGCCGCCGAGGTGCCCGAGTAGCTCCGCGCCGGAGAGCCTCGTGAAGTCGACCGCCGCGCGCCGCGCCTGGCCCACGCGCCGCACGCGCCAGATCCGCCCGCGGCTCCTGTCGCGGTCGGGGTGGTCCCGCGGGACCTCGTTGTGGGATATGACCTTGTTGTACCAGTCGACGACGTAGAGGCACCCGTCGGGGCCGAAGTGGATGGCCACGGGCCGGAACCACTCGTCGGAGGAGCGGAGGAAGTCCGGGAGCTTGAGGAGCGACCAGCGCGGGCCGTCGCGGAGGAGCTTCACCGCCTGGACGCGCTGCGTGACCGGGTTCGCCACGTAGAAGACTCCGGCGTAGGGCTCCGGCCACCCGCTCGCCGCGTCGGAGAGCGCGAGGCCCGAGAGCCCCGTGCCGCCCATGCCCAGGCGCGAGAGGCCCGGGTAGGGCGGCGCGTAGGGCTTCGGGAACGGCGTGCAGCCGGGGTAGCAGCCGCCCGCGTGGAACGGCATGACCGGGTAGCCGTAGTCGTTGGCCTCCTGGATGAACACCTCGCCCTCGCCGTTGAGGACGAGGCCCCAGATGTTGCACGGGCCCCAGCCGATCGACTCGAACCGCATGCCGTCCGGCGTGAAGCGCCCGAGGCGCGTCCGGTGGAACTCGACGGTCTCGCCGGCCCGGGTGCGCACGAACGAGTCGTTGAACGCCCCCTGGGCGACGAGGATCCAGCCGCCCGGCGCCCTCGTGAGCTGGTGCGGCAGCAGGTGCGAGTCGCCGATCCCGAAGCCTTCGAGCACCGCCTCGCGCTGGTCGGCGCGGCCGTCGCCGTCGGAGTCCCGGAGGAACAGGATCTCGGAGCCGTGCTGTACGAAGGCGCCGTCCTTGTAGGGCAGGAGGCCGAGGGGGATCGCGAGGCCTTCGGCGAAGACGCGGGGCCGGTGCGGGCCCGGGCCGTAGGGGTCGTCGAAGACGAGGACCCGGTCTCGGCGCGGCTGGGCGTAGAGGGCCGCCGCCACCTCCACGTTGTCGTTGGCGTCCACCGGGTACTCGAGCGCCGTCATGGTCCAGAGCCGCCCGCCGGCGTCCCAGACGACGGTGATGGGCTTGGCCGCGCCCTCGAGCTCGCTCGCGACCAGCTCGATATCGAAGCCCGGCGGGAGCGAGAACGCGGCCTTCTCCTCCTCGGGGGTGAGCGGCGACGGCTTCCGCGCCGTCCCCGGCGCGGGCGCACCGATGAACCGAGCCCCGGGCGGGGTCGGCGGCAGCTCCTCGATCGAGATGTCCTTCACCTGCATCAGCGTCTTGCCGCCCCCGTGGACCTGGATGCCGAGGACCCCGCGGCTCGCGATGGCGGGGTCGTCCTCGTAGTAGTCGGCGGTCTGGACGCCGTTCAACCACAGCGTCAAGCGTGGGCCGTCGGCCCGGATCACGTATTCGTTCCAGTCCCCGCGGCGCAGGGCGGGCCCCACCGCGACCATGTCCGTGGGGAAGAGCACGCGGTCCCGGCGCGCCTCGTCGTAGATGGCGCCCCACCAGTCGGGGTCGCCGAGGTCGCACTGGTAGCCCGCGACCTCGTTCGATCCGCTCACGCGGCGGCTCCGCACCTGGACGCCGCCGTTCACGAAGCCCTCGGTGCCCGAGAGCTTGAACCGCAGCCTGAGGACGAAGTTCTCGAGCTCGCGCGTCGTGCAGAGGAACTCGTTCCGCCGCACCGCCGCGGCGAGCGATCCGCCCGTGATGGCGCCGTCCTCGACGCGCCAGACCGCGGGGTCGCCTTCCCAGCCGTCGAGGGTGCGCCCGTCGAAGAGCGGCGCGACGCGCCCCGGCGGCGGCGGCTCGGCGGCGCGCAGCCGGGCGGCGGGAGTCGCCGGGAGGAGCGCCGCGCAGGCGCAGAGCAGGCGGATCACCGGCATGTCGGGAATCGCCGGAGCCACCGGCGCAGGCGAACCGGAGTGACGAGCGTGCGGGGAATCCGCAGAAGGTGAGGGCGGCGGGCGGAGCGTCGGAGCGTCGGGCTCAGGAGTCAATGCAGCAACTCAGATGGTCCGGGGTTGGGGAAGGGTTGGTCTCCTCGAGGCGCGATCCTCGAGGGCCAGGCATGATGCCCGACCGGCCGGGCGTTGGGAAGGGGAGCTCGGGGGCATGGGGCATCCCGGATCGAGCGGCCCGGCCGCGCGACCCGACCGCGGAGCCGAGCCCGCTCGCGTGCGAGGAGTCGGTGTGCGGGTAGGGGGGGTCGAGGGAGGGCCCGGCCAGGGCAAGGAGGAGACCTCACGCGCTCCTCGTGCTCGCCCGCCCCCCCATCGCGGCCGACGCGGCCGTGATCGCCGTCGTCGCGAAGAAGAGCGCCAGGGCGACCGCGCCCAGGAGGCCGCCCCACTGGCTGACGGGGAGCCAGCCGCCCAGGTCGCCGGCGGCGCGCAGGGCGACCGAGGCCTGGAGGACGGCGAGGTGGGCGTAGAAGGCGCGCCGGAACGGGATCGGCACGCCGAGGACGGCGGGGAAGACGATCGGCGCGTGGCCGAAGACCATCGCCATGGCGAATCCGAGGAAGACCCCGTGGAGCACCGCGCCGTAGGCCTGCTTGTGCTCCCAGGGGGGCAGGGCGGCCGCCAGGACGCCCGCGGCGAGGAGCCAGACGTACCCCGAGAGGAGCGCGACGGCGACGAAGCGGGGCAGGCCCGCCTGGCGCACGGTGCGCCTCGCGACGTCGAAGCGGAGGAGCCAGAGGGCGAAGGCGAGCATGCCGAGGCCCGCGGTCCGCTCGCCCCGGGCCGGCGCCGCGACGCTGAGCGCGAGGCCCGAGAGGAAGAGCGCCGCCGAGGCGAGGAAGAGCGGGCGCTCCCAGCGCGAGGGCCTTCGGAGCCGCGCGAGCTCGATCCGCTCGCCGGCGATGGTGAGGAGGAGGAAGCCGGCCCACCAGAAGACGACCTGGGCGATGGGCCAGCCCGAGAGCCAGAGCAGGCTCCCCGCGAGCCAGCTCGCCGCGCCGGCGCCCATGGCCGCGGTGTGGAGCGCCCGCTCGTGCCGCAGGAAGGCGCCGAAGACCGCGACCAGGCTCAAGCCCGCCGCCGCGAGGAGGACCTGGCCCGTCCTCTCGGACGCTCCGGAGGCGAGGACGAGGCCGCCCGCGGCCGAGAGGAGCGGTCCGAGGTACGCCCAGGCGCGGCCCATGGCCACGGCGCGCTCGAGGCCGATCAAGGTCCCCAGGAAGCCCGAGACCATGAGGGGGCCGTGGAACGAGATCCAGCTCGCAGCGCTCGCGGGGAGCGGGAGCCCCCACTGGAGGCGCGCGAGGCCGCCCCAGATCCCCGCGGCGAGGCAGAGGACACCCGCGACGAGGAACGGGAACCTCCCGAGGCGCGCCGACCCCCGCGCCCCGGACGCGACGCTCACACGGCTCACCGCGGCCGCCTCACCAGCCGAGCTGCTCCTTGGCCGCCGCCGACATGCGCTCGGGCGACCAGGGCGGATCCCAGACCATCTCGACCTCTACGGCCGCGAGCCGGGGAGCGCGGAGGCGGATCGCCGCCTCGACGTCCCCCGCAAGGTACGGGCCCACGGGGCAGGTGGGCGTGGTGGCCGTCATGGCCACGCGGATCCGGTCCTCGCCGGCCTCGACCTTGTAGATGAGCCCCAGGTCCACCACGTTCACGCCCAGCTCGGGGTCGATGACCCGCCGCAGGATCTCGAGGACTTCGTCTTCGCGCATGACGGGGGCAGTATAGCAGCACGACCTCGACGAGGGAGAGGTCCTCCCCGGCTTCCGGCTCTCGATCCGCGAGTGGTTCGCCGCCGCGGGCTCCCGCGGCTTCGGGTCGTGCGGAGGCCTCGAGTGCGGGGACACGATAGGCTCCGCAGTTGACCTCAGGCCGTACGCTGTCATACAACAGAGGCCGCGAGACACGCCGAAGGGGCTCGGTCCGGGAGAGCACAGAGCGCAGCGCCATGTTCCTCAAGAGCATCCGCATCGAGAACCTCCGGTGCCTCCGCCGCCTCGAGCTCTCCTTCGAGGCGGAGCAGGGTGGCTTGCGCCAGTGGACCATGCTGCTCGGGGAGAACGGCGCCGGAAAGAGCACCGTCCTGCGGGGGATCGCATTGCTCCTGGCTGGGAGCGAGGCGCTGCCGGAGCTCCTGGGGAACCCCGCCTCGTGGATCCGGCTCGGGGCCCGGGAGTGTCGCCTCGAGGCGGAGCTCGTGACCGAGGACCGCAAGCTCAGGTCGGTCTCCTTGGCGATCCGGCGCGGAGACGGCGTCTCCGAGGTGATCAAGCGGAACCACAAGGGGCTCCTCCAGCTCGACAGGGCGCTGAAGCACACGCCGCGCAGCTACTTCACGGTGGGCTACGGGGTGTCGCGCCGACTGAGCGGGAGCGCGGACTCGGCGGTCGCCAAGGAGGAGGCTTTCAGACACCCGCGCGCGAAGTCGGTTGCGACGCTCTTCCAGGCCGACGCGGTCCTGAACTCCGTAGAGACCTGGGCTATGGACCTCCACTACCGCCGAGGCGCCCGGGCCCTTCGAGTCATCCGGCAGGCCCTGGACAAGCTCCTCCCCAGCGTCTCCTTCGACAAGATCGACCGGACGCGCCGCCGGCTGCTCTTCAAGACCCCGGACGGCCGGCTGCCTCTGAGCGTGCTCAGCGAAGGCTATCAGAACGTCGTCGCCTGGTGCGGGGACTTGCTCTATCGGGTCACGGAGGCCTTCGAAGACTACGAGGATCCACTCTCCACGCGTGGCCTCCTCCTCGTCGACGAGCTCGACCTCCACCTCCATCCGCTCTGGCAGCGGAAGTTGCGGGAGTTCCTGACGGAGAAGCTGCCCAACATGCAGCTCGTGGTCACCACGCACTCGGCGCTCACGGCGCAGCAGGCCGGCGCAATGGAGCTCTTCTTCCTGCGGCGCGGCGGGAGAGGACGTGCGGAGCAGCTCGTCCAGTACTCGGGGGACCCGCAGAAGCTGATGCTCCACCAGGTCTTCCTCAGCGAGGCTTTCGGTCTCCAGTCGCTGAGCTCCCCTCAGGTCCTGGCGCTGCGCCGCGAGCACGAGGAGCTTCGCGACAAGGGCCGACTTTCCAGCTCCGAGAGGAGGAGGTTGGCGGAGCTGGCCGAGCAGCTTGGCGAGATCCCCGACTGGAGCCGCGAGACACCCCGCGACCGCAAGCTGCTGGAGCTAATGACGTCCGTCCGGCGCGCCTTGGGGGGTCACGGCGCGAAGGAGAAGTGAGGCAAGGGGCCGTGATCCAGCTCACTCGCGAGCGCACCGCTGCGGCCATCCCTCCCGGGCTGCGCGGCCAGGCGCGCGTCAAGAATGAGCATGCGCTGCTCAAGGGGAAGAGGGACGGGAAGATCGAGTTCGATCCGAAGAAGTGGAAGGCTGCGAAGGAGTAGCTCAAGAAGGAGTCGGCGCACAAGTGCGCGTACTGCGAGTCGACGACAGCGACGGTGGCGCACGGGGATGTCGAGCACTTCCGACCCAAGAAGATCTACTGGTGGCTCGCCTACTGCTACGACAACATGCTCTACGCGTGCCAGCTCTGCAACCAGAGCTTCAAGAGTGACCACTTCCCGGTCGGCGCGCCGCGCATGAAGGGACCGAACGTGAAGCCATCCGCCACCGACGCGCAGCTGAAGGCGATCGCCGGCAAGCTGGCGCCGGATCCCTTGGATGGGGCGGCCGGCTTGCCGCTCCAGAGCTTCATAGCCTCTGCCAGTCAAGAGGCCCCTGGACTCGTGGACCCCTACCAGCGGGCTCCGGAGCCGCTCTTCGCCTGGGAGGCCGACGACGTCCTGAAGGAGGTGAAGGTCGCGCCCCGGGACTCGTCCACTGCTGCGAAGGGCGCTTTCGCGGCGGTGGTCAAGTTCTGCGGGCTCAACCGTGAGGACTTGCGCCGCGAGCGTCACAGGTCGCTCAGCGAGCTCGAGCTCTGTAGGCGTGTCTTCGAGGACCCTGCCGTGCCGGCATCTCTCCGGCAACAGGCGGCTGCCATGCTTCGAGCGAAGATGGCCTCCGACGCCCCCTACGCTGGCATGTGCCGGTACTTCGTCAAGGCGGTGTGGAAGCTGAGCTTGCCCTGAAGAGGCCCAGACATGCCGAAGACACCCCTGCCCCTGATCGCCGCCGGCCTCTGGCTGAGCGGCGCCGCGGCGTGGGCCGCCCCGGCCCCCCCGGCCGCACCTGCCGGCGAGGCCGTGGACAAGTTCGGCGGCTGGCTGGACGTCGCCGGCACGCCGGGCGAGTCCTTCCATCTCGAGCGGATCGGGAGCCGCTGGTGGCTGGTCACCCCGGAAGGGCACGGCATCTTCATCCGCGCCGTCAGCAAGGTCGATACCGCCGACTACGGCGGGAGCGGCGGCTTCCAGGCCTACGACGGCGTGTACCTCGAGACCGCGGGAGCCCTGTCCCCCGACCTCCACGCGGCTGCCGAGGACAGCCGCCCCGGCGACGTCGTCCATCCCGCGTCGGGGTTCACGCTCAAGAGCGTGGGCGACGCCATCTACCTGGGCTCTTCCCGGTTCAAGCCCAACTACACCTACTTCTGGCTCCACCAGCTCGGGCGAGGCGGGCGCCTGGAGTGGCTTTACTCCACCGAGAGCGGCTGGAAGCCGATCGGCGGCGACGGCCGCCCGCAGGAGGTCCGAGTTCCCGGCCCCGGTGGGAGCTGGAGCCTCGACGCGGGCAACTACATGGGCCCCGGCGAGGACGGCTTCGGCCGGTGGGAGCACCCGGCGGCGAACCGGGTCACGTGGTGGGACATGGCGCAGGGCTTCCCGGACGACTTCGCGGCCGTGCGGTTCGCGGGCGACGCGGCGCCGCGCTGGTACTTGAAGGGGGTCGTGCGGGAGGGCTTCTCCGTGCCGGCCGTGCTCAACCAGTGCTACGAGCGGGCCGAGCTGGCCGAGGTGATCGCGAAGAAGTACGGCCCCGGCGACCACGACGCCCGGTGGGCCGAGGCGGTCACCGAGAGGCTCCGGTCCTGGGGCTTCAACGCGGCCGGGCAGTACTCCTACCGCTACGTGGAGAAGGCGCCCGGGCTCGGCGACCGGCTGCCGGTGGAGCCGACCTGGGCCCTCGGCGGGTGGGTGACGCGGAAGGACCGGCCCTACCACGCGAAGAACGTCTACGCGGGCGCCGTCTTCCCGCCCGGTAGCCGGGAGCTCCTCTACCAGGGACTGCAGCCCGACGCCTTCGACCCCGCCTTCGAGAGAGGCTACGTCGAGATGGTGCGCCGCGAGGCGCGCGAGCGGTCCGCGACCGGTCCCTGGAGCTGGGCGCTGATCCCCGAGGAGGCCGACTACCTCTTCGGGCTGAACAGCCTCACCCACGACCACCTGGGCTACGTTGCGCTGTCGCAGAACCCGTTCCACCCCCGCGCGTCGATCGACGGGAAGGAGATCGCCTACGATGACCCGCGGCTCTACGCCAAGTACGCCTTGCGCGACCTCCTCCGCGACCGCTATCGGGCCGCGGGCGATGACCTCCCGGCATTCCAGCCGGGCACCGCGGTCCCCGCGTACGGCTACGCTCGCCGGCCCGCCGGACCGGAGCTCGCCGCCCTCGAGAACCTGAACGCCGCCTGGGGCACGGGCTACACGACGTGGGACACGTCCTCGGGCGACCTGGCCCGAGGCGACAACGCCTGGGGGACGGGCAGCGGCTTCATGGACGAGGACGGCAAGGGCATCCTGGCCCCGGGCTGCCGCTCCGTCGGCTTCGAGAAGGCCTTCACCGACCCGGCGCACCCCCCGCTCCGCAAGGACCTCGACGACTTCGTCAAGTGCTTCGCCTGGCGCTACGGGCGCGTCCTGTCGAAGGCGTTCGCGCAGGTGCCCCACCCGGTGCTCCTGCTCCCCATCTACAACGGGCCCGGGTTCGTCTACGAGGCCCTCGCGCCGTACGCCGACGGCTTCTGGGTCAGCGTCCCCGACGCGAAGGACGCCCTGCGGATCTACGACGCCGGGCGCAAGCCGCTCGTGGTCGCCGACTACCTCACGGCGGACCCCGACTCGCCCTGCCACTTCAAGGCCCCGATCGCGTCGGTCCGCTTCGATGCGGCCCGGGGGACCACGGCCATCACCGCGCCGCGGCTGCGCTACGTCTTCCGCATGGCGAAGGCGATCACCTTCCCCGACGCGCCCGAGCTCCTGGAGAGCTACCGGCGCGTGGGCAAGCCCTATCCCTGCCCCAGGGTGACCTCGGCCTGGTGGGACATCGTCGAGGTTCCCGGCGACTACACGGGGCACCTCCGGCCGGGGATGCACATCGAGACGTGGAAGCACGGGAAGTACCCCTACCCGCGCCGCACCCAGGAGGAGCGCGCCCGCGACATGATCCGGCACTACGAGGCGTTGCTCTCGCTGCGCGGCGACGACGGGCTGGGCTTCGTGATCGGGATCGAGCACTGGTGCCTGTACGACCCCGCCCCGAGCAACTGGTGCGACGACGAGAACTTCGGCCTCGCGACGTTCCTGGACGATGCCTACGACGGCATCGAGGCGCGCCGGGCGGTGGGGACCGACTCCCGCGGCCGTCCGATCGGCGGCGAGGACGGCGACTACGGGGACCTGCTGGGCACCCTCGGCGGATTCCTGCGGACCATCCGCCGGCGCTCCCCGCGGCGCCGGGCGCGAGGTGAGGGCGCTCGCGGGGCGGGCCGGCGGGCGCCAGGGCTGTCGGGTCACCGGCCCGCGATCACCTGGCCGCCGGCTGCCGCGTCACCCGCAGCGCGATGTCCTCCTCGTAGGCCGGCGAGGCGAGCGCGCGGCGCCCTCCCGCGTGGCGGAACGTCTCTGCCTTCTCGACCTTCCCGGTCCTCGTGCTCACCCACTCGGCCCTGTAGTCGCCCCCGGGGAGGTCCAGCACGAGCTCGGCCTGCGTCCCGCCGTCGACGTGGATTGCGTAGGCCTTGCCCCGCTCGACCAGCGCCCGGACCCGCGGCCGCGCCAGCCCCCCGGCGCCGGCCGGGGCTCCGGCCGGCCGGATCCTGGCCTCGGCGATGGCTGCGTCGTCCGGCGCCATGCGGACGAAGTCGAGCCCGTGGATGAGCTCCTTGAGGACGCCGAGCTGGCGGCGCAGCTCGGGCCCGCCGCCGCCCGGCGTGCCGGGCGGGAGCGGCACGGCCGTGCCGTCCTCGCGGCCGGGGGTGAAGGAGAAGTCCAGGTGGCTGTACGCGGCGCCCCCGGCCAGGATGAACTGCCAGCCCTCCGTCCGGTACTTGCGGTCGCTCCGGTCGGCCCCCCCGGTCTCGTCGAAGGCGATGGCCCGCTTCAGACCGAGGTTCGCGAGCGCGTCGGCGGGCGTCGCCGCGTGGAAGTTCACGACGGAGACGTGCGGGCTGAGCGAGGCCGCCTCGACGGCGCCGTGCGCGAAGTTCTCGGCGATCAGGTGCTTCGCCGGCAGCGCGGCCTCGGCGGCCGCGATCGCGTCGATGATCCGCTCGGTCCACCGCCGCGTCAGCCCGGGGCGCTCGTAGGGCTCGTTGCAGACCTCGAAGTAGACGTTGTCGAAGTCCTTGAGCTCCTCGACGAGCTTCCTCGTCACGGCCTCCTGCACGGGGAGCAGGTCGTTCGTCCCGGTGTAGACTTCGGTCCGGCCCACGGCGCCGACGCCGTTTGAGTTGTTGCGCGCGTTCATCGGGCTGGCCGCCCAGAGCGCGTCGTCGTACATCGTGCAGAACAAGACCAGCTCGACCACGATGCCGCGGCGGCCCGCCTCGGCCACGAAGCGCTTCAGGCGGCGGAAGTAGGCCTCGTCCCACCTCGTGAGGTCGAACTTGGCTCCTCCCTCCGAAGCGCCCGGCGCCGCGCTGCGCGCCCAGGGGCAGATGAAGCGTTCTGGCGCGGGCGCCAGCGGGGCAGGATCCGTGGGAGTTACCGGCCCCGTGATCCCGAACGAGCCGGGGACCTCGCGATAGGTGCCCGAGAAGGTGCGGGTCAAGTTGAAGCCGCGGGCCTTGAGCTCGTCGAGGTAGCGGACGTAGTCGAAATCGAGGTTCAAGACGGCGCCGTAGTGCTCGCCGGAGGTGATGAGGACCGCCGGGCGCCCGCGGAAGAGGAAGTAGCGGGGGTTGTCCGGGTGCAGCTTGAGCGGCTCGCCAGCGGCTCGAGCGGCCGCGGCGCAGGCCAGAGAGAAGGCGGCCGCCCAGAGGCCGATCGCGAGGGCTCGGGTCGCCCTCATCGCCGGATCCCCGGCTCCGGCGCCGACTCCGGGATCGACTCCGGCACCTCGAGCCTCCGGACCACCGCGCCGTCCTTCGACGTGCCCCTCGCGAGGACGCGCCCCTCGCCCTCGAGGCCGCCGCAGGCGATGCGGGCGGGCTCGCGGCCCGTGCGGAACGCGATCGCGTCCTCGCCGCTTCCCGGGTGGACGAGGCGCACGCCGGCCGCGCCGCGGCCCTGGAGGAGCTCGACCCGGGGGAGCGCCGCCTCGCCCCCGAGCTTGTGGGGCAGGAGCACCGCCAGGAAGCGCCCGCGGGCCTCGGGCCGGACCGTGCTCGCGGCGAGGTGCCAGGTGTCGATCCAGGCGCCCTTCGCGTCCTCGGGCGCGGGGTCGTAGCGGTCGGTCTGCGCGAAGGCGACCTCCTCCGGCAGGAGGAGGCGCACGTCCATGGCGGCCGGGGCCCGCTCGATCCGGATCGCGCGGCCTCTCTCGTCGACGCGCATGCGGTCGTAGGCGTGGAGGAGCCACTGGAAGGTCGAGGGCCTCGCGGCCTCGAGGTCGTCGAAGACGACGAAGATCCCGGGCCGCACGTGCACCACGTGCCGGCGGAAGCCCTTCAGGCGGCCCCCGTAGGCTGCGCCCGCCTCGCCCTCGGCGTAGTCGTAGCCCGCCTCCGAGCGAAACGCGACGATCGCGCCCCGGGCGTCGCGGCTGCGCCGCACCTGGCCCTCGCCGTCCACGAGGACGGAGCTCACGGCCCTCGTGGCGCGGGTCCAGTCGTGGTGGTGCGGCGACCCGTACCAGGGGTAGTAGCCGGTTGCGATGGCCAGGCCGCGGCCGAAGGCCTCGAGGACGAACGCGTTCTGGTCGGCGTGGCCGTGGCTCACGCTCCCGAAGGGGCTCGAGCGGAGGAGGAAGCTCACGTCCTCTTCCTTCCGCCCCAAGGCGGTGTGCATGGAGACGAGGCCCGCCGCCGGGAACGCCCGCGCCTGCGGGAGGTCCACGGGCGGCCGCGCGGCGATCGACGGGTCGTGGGTGGCGAGGCCGAGCGAGTCCGCGCCCGGCCGGTACCCCGCGGCTTCGGCGTACCAGCGGAGGTGCGGGTCCCGCGCGAGGGTCGAGAACGCGTGGAGCACGGCGCCGAGGCCGCCCCCGGGCCGGTTCGTCTGCCCGTCGCCGAAGGGCGTGTGCTCGTGGTAGGGCGTCGCGGTGTAGAGGGCGTAGAACGGCGTGCTCCTGAAGAAGGGCTTCGCCATGAGGTCGATCCCCGCCGCGCGGCGCAGCGCCACGACGAAGTGGAGGGCGAAGCCCATGTAGGCGCTCCAGTAGCCCGGCCCCTCCTGCCAGCCTCCGTCGTCGCCGCCCCAGGCGGGGTACGACGTGCAGTAGAGGAGCGTCGCGTACTCGAGCCACTCGCGGGCCTCGGGCCACTCGTGGATGAACGAGAGCGCGCACTCGCCGAGGAAGCCCGGGAGCCTGCCCGCGTGGCTGTCGTAGGGGCTCGACTCGAAGGGCAGGGACTGGAGGCGCTTCAAGAACTGGAGGGCCCGCGCCTTCATGTTCGCCTCGACCCGCCCGCGCTCCTCCGCGTCGAAGAGGTCCTGGGTCCAGTCGTACGCGCGGGTGCCGCGCATCATGACCCACATGGGCGGCTCGTCGTAGGCGAAGAAGCTGGTGGGGCCCTCGGGGCTCCAGGAGAAGAAGTGGAGGAGGCGTCGCTTGGCCTCCAGGCCCAGCCGGCGGTCGCCCGTGAGGAGGTAGGCGAGCGCGCAGCGCTCCATCGCGTCCATGGGCGGGCGGGTCGTGCGCATCACCTTCACCGCCCAGGGGCCGCGCTCCGCGGGGTCCTTCGGCTGGTAGCCCGGCTCGGCCACGAACTCCTCGCCGATCGCCTTCTCGCAGGATCGGACCAGCCCCTCGGCGGCCTGCCGCAGCTCGCCGCGGGCGGCCTCGCGGGCGCGCTCGAGGCGCTCGCCCGCGAAGAAGAGCCGCGGCCGGGCCGCGGGGACGCGCTTCACCGCTTCGTCGATGTCGGGGAAGGGGAACGGGCGGGCCGACGGCGGGACGGTGAAGGGCCGCGCGCGGCCCCAGACGGTGCCGGCGGCCGTCTCCACGCCGTAGCGCCAGTGCCAGCGGCCGGCCGGGAGGGGCTCGCGGGGCACGTGGACGGAGCGCACGAGGCCGCGGAAGGTCCGGGTGCGGTCCGCCTCGAAGCTCTGCGAGGTCGAGACCTGGAGAGAGTAGACCGCGCCCGGGCCCGAGGGCACCGGCACCCAGATGAAGGGCGGCGGCGTCACCTCCACCTCCTGCCCGTCGGCGGGGCTGTATGGCTTCTGGTTCGGCCGCGGCTCGGGGTCGAGGACGGGCCGGGAGTCGCCGGCCGCCTGGGCCCCCGGCGCCGCCTCGAGCGAGCGGGCGGGCGCGGCGAGGACCGCGGCGAGGACCGCGGCGGAGCACAGGGCGGCGAGGAGCGGGGCGGAGCACGGCGCGGCGAGGAGCGCGAAGGCTCCGCCGCGCGTCGGGACCTGGTTCATGGGGCTGTCCTCACTCCACCGGTATCCGCAGCTCCTCGAGCGTCCTCCGCATCCAGGCCAGGGACCGCTCGATCATGGGGCCGCCTTGGCCCTCGCACTCGATCGAGAGGACGCCGTCGTAGCCCGCGTCGCGCAGGACCTCGAGGCAGCGGCGGATGTTCGCCGCGTTGACGCCGTCCCCGAGGGCCAGGTGGCTGATGGCGATCCCCGTCTGCTTGCCGCGCGTCGCGGCGGCGAGGGACTCCGAGACGTCCTTCAAGTGGACGTGGCTCACGCGCTTGACGAACCGCTGGAGGAACTCGACCGGGTCCTGCCCCGCGATGAACGTGTTGCCCGTGTCCATGTTCATGCAGAGGTACGGGCTGTCGCAAAACCGCAGCATGCGCTCCATGAACCGGGGCTTCGTCGTGAAGTAGCCGTGGGGCTCGATGTTCACCGTGATCCGGTGCGCCTCGGCGACCTCGATGATCTGCTCGTAGGAGCGCTTCATGAGGTCCATGGCCTCCTCCTCGTCGAGGCCCTCGGGCGCGTGGAGCCCGTCCGTCGTATCGACGCGCGAGCAGCCGGCGAGGTTCGCCCACTGGATCGCCCGCATCACGTAAGGCACGCCGCGCAGCGGGCCGTCCTTCTGCGAGAGCGGGAACGCCGCGTCGACCTGGGAGAACCGCAGGCCGAAGCGCTCCATCTTGCGGGCCAGGAGGACCGGGTCCTCGTACATGGCCACGTGCGGCTGGTAGCCGAGGCCGTGGGCCCAGCTCACGCCGTCGATGAGCCCGCACTCTATCCAGTGGACCCCGTTCGTCTGGGCCCACTCGAGGCACTTCTCGAAGCTGAAGAAGGCCGAGTTGAACGCGTCCGTGTGGAATCCGATCTTCATGGGTCGATGCCTCCCGCCCACGCCACGCCCCGCCGCAGGAGCTCCTGGACCGCCGGGCTCTCCAGGGCCCGGACGTCGTGTCCCAGGGGGCTCTGGAAGACCCGCCCTTTGCCGTAGCCGTGCGCGATGGCCATGGGCTCGTCCTTCCCCGTGACCTTGGAGCGCGCCGTGGCGATCACCTCGACGGGCGCCTCGCCGGCGAGGCACGTGTACAGCTCGTCCGTCGTCTCGAAGTCCTGGAGGCCGCGCGTCACGGGGTGCTCGGGCCGCGCGATCTCGACCCGGAAGCGCCCGTAGGGGTCGTGGGGCGGGAGCTTGGGGTCGTAGACGCGGCCCGCGAGGCTCCGGAACTCGGGCCAGTCCTTGAAGGCCCCGCAGGCGAAGTGGATGAGGACGAGGCCCTTCCCGCCCTCGACGAGGCGCTTCAGGTTCTCGCGCGCGGCCGGGCCCGGGTCGGGCTTCTCCCAGTTCATCCACTGGAGCACGACGACGTCATGCCGCCCGAGCTCCGGCGAGGCCAGGTAGTCCGGCTTGTCCACGAGGGCCACCTCGAAGCGCGGCTCCTCCTCGAGGACCGCGCGCAGGACCGGCGATGTGAGCCGCCACTGGTGCCCTGGGTAGTCGTCGCCGGTCAGGATCAAGATGCGCAGCGGCTGCGGGCGCTCCCCCGCGGCTGCGGGCCGCTCCCAGAGCCACACCTCGGCCACCACGGCGTTCGTGCTGCCCTCGTTCCGGAAGGCGATGCGGAGAGTGCCGTCCTGGTAGAGGTCCCGCGGGACCGGGACCACTCTTTCCTGCGGCGGCTCGCCGCCGCGCGTGTAGCCGGGAAGGCTGGCCTTCTCGATGACCGCCTTCGGGCGCTCGCCCTTCCCCGTCGCGAGGACGACCGTCTCGGTGCGCCCGTTCGAGTCGTAGTCCCACCATGTGAACCCGAGGCGGTAGCCGCTCTCGGGCTTGAGCCCGCTCGCCTCGAAGACCACTTCGGCGGAGTCGAAGAGGATCGTGGCCTGCGAGAGGGGCGCCGCCAGGACCGAGTCGGGCCAGAGGTGCGGCTCTCCGGCCGCGCGCCGGAGGCAGGGGCCGCCCGCCGCGCCGTCCTCGACGTCCGGGCCGCAGTCGAGGTACGCGGCGAGGCGGAAGCGCCGGGGCGCGCGCGCCGCGATCTCCTGCTTCCGCGCCGCGCTGCGGGCCGGGTCGCGGCGGAGGGCGGCGACGGCGTCGGCCGGCGTCTTTTCGGCCTCCGCGAGGAGCCGCTTCGCCTCGGCGAGGACCGGCTCGGGGACGCCTGCGCTCGCCGCGGCGAGCACCTGCTTCAGCTCTTCCTTCAAGCGCTCCCGCTCCTTGCGGACGAGGGGACGGGCGAGGCGCAAGTAGCCCTCGAGGGCCCGGGCGCGCCGCCCCGCGTCGCCGCCCTCGCAGGCGAGCCTCCGGAGGTCGCCGAGGGCCGACGGGTCGGGCCAGCGCACGAGCGCCTCGAAGGCCGCGGCGCACGCCGCGGCATCTGGGCCGGCGAGCTGCGCTCGCACGACCGCGAGCGCCTCGGGCCCGCCCAGCGCACCGAGCGCGCCGAGGAGAGCCCCCTTCCTCGCCGGCGCGGCCTTCTCGAGGGCCTCCGCCAGGGGCTTCACGCGCGACGCGGCATCGGGGAGGCGGGCCGCCGAGGCGATGACGGCCTTCCGAGCGGCCGCATCCTCCTCGGCGCTTCGCGCGGCTTCGAGGAGCTTGGCGAGCCGGGGATAGACTTCGGGGCCCGAGCACGACCCGAGGCCGTCGAGCGCCGCGACGCGGACCAGGGCCTCGGGGTCCCTCGCGGCCTCGAGGAGGAGGTCGGGCGCGCCCGGCGCCTGGCGCTCGGCCGTGGCGCGGAGGCAGGCGGCGCGCGTCGCGGCGTCGCCCTCGAGCGCGGCGGCGCGGACCGCCTCGTCGGCGCCGGCGGCCTGGAGCGCGCAGAGGCTCCGGAAGGCCGCCTCGGCCACGGGACCAGCGTCCTTGCCGCGGCCCGCCGCGAGGGCGGCGAGCCGCGCGACGTCCTCGGCACCGCCGAGCCTGCCCAACGCCGCCGCGGCGGCCGCCCGGGCGGCCTCGGCCGCGCCGCCGCCCTCGAGGAGAGACAGGACCGCGCCGCGAGCCGACGGGTCGCCGCGGCGCGCGAGGGCCTCGAGCAGGGCCGCCTGGAGGGGCGGCGCGAGGCCCGGGAGCGCGCCGGCGAGCGTCTTCGTCGCCGCCTCGCCGGGCAGCCGCGCCGCGACCTCGAGGGCGGAGCCGCGGAGCAGCGCGTCCTCGCTCGAGAGCGCCGCCAGGACGCGCTCGAGCGCGGCGCCCGGGGCCGCCGACGCGAGCCCCCGGAGGGCCGCGACGCGCACGCGGGCGGGCTCCCCGGGCGCGTCGAGCCACCGGTAGACCTCCGCGGCCGACGCCGCCGAGGCCGGGTCCGCCGAAGCGGCGCGGCCGGCCGCTGCGAGGAGCGCGTCGATCAGGGCAACGCGCACGGCCTGCGGCGCTCCCGTGGCGCCGTCGCGTGCGGCGAGGAGCACCTCCGCGGCCTCGTGGGTGCCGATGCGGCCGAGGGCGTCGGCCGCCGCGACCGCGAGGGCCGCGGAGCTGGCCTTGAGGTGCCGCGCGATGGCGGGCACCGAGGCGCCGTCGCGGCGGGCGCCCAGCGACCCCAGGACGCCGGGGAGCGCCTCCGCCGGCAGCCTCTCGAGGGCCGCGCGCAGCGCGCGCAGCGAGGCATCGCCCGGGATGGCCTCGAGGGCCGAGCGGGCCGCCTCGCGCAGGCTCGCGTCGGCGAGGAGCCGCTCGAGGAGGGGCACCTGCGCCTCCGAGCCCACGAGCTGGAGGAGCCGCAAGGCGAGGGACCTCGCCGCGGGGGTCGCGCGGGCGTCCCCAGCCACCTCGGCGAGGCGCTCCGCGGCGCTCCGGCGGGCCGCCGCGTCGGGCACGGCGCGGTCGACGAGCGCCTCGACCTCGTGCACCACCGCGTCGTCCGCGCCCGGCTCGTAGGACTTGAGGCGCGCGAAGGCATCGGTCCTTGGCTCCTCGGCGGCTCGAGCCGCGGGCGCTGCGCTCGCGGCGAGCGCGAAGGCCAGGACCGAGGCGGCACGCAGCCCGGCGCGGAGCGGGCGGCGGCCGTCGTACGTTCTGCGTTTCATCGTCGCTTTCTCCCTTCGTTGGCTCGGATCACAAGATCCACGGGCTGTGCATGGGCCGCCGGAGCAGCCGGTTCGCCTCGTCGTCGCCGAGAAAGCGCTCCGCCGACCAGTCCCACCGGAGCTTGCGCCCCAGGCGGGTCGCTATGTCCGAGACCAGCGTGACCGCCGTACCCGTGTGGGCCCCCTCGACGGGCGCCGCGGGGTCGCGGCGCGAGCGCACGCTGCGCACGAAGTCGTCGTGGTGGTCGTGGGACTCGTGGAGGCGCTCGTCGCCCGGCTTGAGCTTCAGCCCCAGGAGGCTCTGGGGCTCGGCCCAGATCCCGCCGCGCACCACGTGGACCCAGCCCGCGTCGCCCTGGAAGCGCACGCCGTGAGGCCGCTTCCCCTCGTCCGAGAAGAGGACGCGGACGCCGTCCGAGGTCCGGAGCGTCACGTCCCAGGTGACCGATGTGTTCGCGAGGCCTTGCGCCGGGAAGACGGCGGTGCCCTCGACCTCGAGGACGCCGCGGGCGAGGCCCGGCGAGCCCCACAGGGCGATGTCGATGTGGTGGATGCCCCAGGACTCGATCCAGCCCATGCAGTAGTCCCGGATGTAGTACCAGTTGTGGGTGCCCTTGAGGTCGTTGTGGGGCGTCCAGGGGGCCGGGCCGAGCCACATCTCGTAGTCGAGCCCGGGCGGGACGGGCGTCGGAGGGGCGACGGGGAGCACGCGGCCGCCCGGCACGGAGACGATCACCGTGTGGACCTTGCCGAGGCAGCCGTTCCGCGCCAGCTCGCAGGCGTGGCGGAAGCTCCTGTCGGAGCGCTGCTGCGTGCCGAACTGGAAGATGCGCCCGTGGCGCCGCACCGCCTCGACCACCGCGCGCCCCTCGGCCACGGTGCTCGAGAGCGCCTTCTCGCAGTAGACGTCCTTCCCGGCGCGCGCCGCGTGGGCCGACTGGAGCGCGTGCCAGTTCTCCGGCGACGCGATCGCCACGGCGTCGACGTCGCCGCGCGCGAGGACCTCGCGGAAGTCGCTCGTCGAGAGGCAGCCCACGTAGGTCGAGCCCGCGGCACGCGAGTACTGCTCCTC
>JACQVW010000577.1 GCA_016209535.1 Planctomycetota bacterium
GGCCGGCATGATCACGTCGAGGAAGCCGTCGCCGTTCAGGTCCCACCGGTTGATGATCTGGATACGGCCCCGGGCCGAAACGTAGAGATTGCTCCCGGCGTCGAGGAACGAGCCATCGCGGAATTCGTCGAAAGAGTCCTCCGTCCACTCATCGGCGGCGGCCGCCGCAGGGCCGCCCCCCATGGAAAGAAGTCCGACGAGCAGTGTTCCTTGGAACGCGCTCAACGTGGACTCGTTCTTCACTTCTGCAGCAGAGCCATCGAGGTGGCCAGGAAGAGCAGGATCGACAAGCGTGGGTTCATGGGAGTCTCCGTGGACGGCGAGAGGCATCGATCATCTACGACCAGGCACCCGCACCGTATCCCTAACCACTTCGCGGGTTGCGGTCAACAGGAGAATCCCGCGGAGAATCCCGCCGTGGGAGCGGCGCGAACGCTTCGCCCGGCGGCTCAACTCACTCCGATGCCGGCGCGCCCGGGATGGCGCGCGGCGGCGGGTCGTCCGGTGGACCATCGAGGGCCAGGAAGGCGACCAGATCGGCGAGGTCCTGCGGCGCGAGGAGGCTTTCGAGGCCCTCGGGCATCAACGAGAGTCCGCTCGGGCGCTGGAACTTGACCTCGGCGCGCGACACCGCCTCGCGGCGGCCGCCGGGAAGCTTGAGGACGACGCGCGCCGGGGAGTCCTCGACGACGAGACCGGCGAGGACCCGGCCGTCCGCGGTCGTGACGGTCGTGGTCTCGTAGCCGGCGCCGATGACGAGGTTCGGGTCGAGGATGTTCGAGAGGAGCTGCTCCCAGGAAGCGCGGCCGTTGGTGGTCAGGTCGGGACCGACGTCGTGGCCCTCGCCATAGATGCGGTGGCACTGGGTGCAGACCTTCGCGAAGACTCTCTGGCCGGCGCGCGCGTCGCCGGGATGCTCCCGCAAGCGCAGCGCGGTCTCCTCGACGACGCGCCGGCGCTCGGGATCGCGCTCGCGCCGCAGCTTCCCCCAGCGCTTCTCGATCGCCCAGATCGCCTCGCGGTCGTTGCCCTCGAGGAAGCGCTCGAGATGCACCGCGTGGAGCGTGCCCTCGGGCACCTGGCCCGCGAGCGCGGCGTCGAGGAGGCGGCGCGCCCAGTGCTGGCGCTCGAGGAGGAGCTCGACGGCGAGCGGCTGCACATCGGCGGGAAGCGACGCGTAGCGGCGCAGGACCACGTCGCCGACGGCGGCCGCGTCGGTGCGCGCCAGCGCCGCGATGATGCCGGCGGCGAGGGGCGCGCCGGCGTCCTCGAGCGCCGCGTCGACGGTGGCGATGACGCCGGCCGCACGGATCGCGATGAGCGTATCGAGCGCCGCGAGGCGCGCGGTGTCGTCGGCCTCGTGCGACAGCACGGTGCGCGCGAGCGAAGCGACGCCGGCGTCACCGGTGTCGAGGATGCCCAGGCGCAGGGCGAGGACGCGCGCGATCGAAGCACCGGCGCCGGCGCCGGCAGCCTCGCTCGCCATGGAGCTCGCGAGGAGCGGCCGCAGTCCGCGCGCGAGCGAGTCGATCGCGACCTCCGGGAGCTCCGGGATCCTGGCCGCCACGGCCGCGAGGAGCTCCTCGTGCAGCTTCGGCTCGAGCGGCGCGATGCGGGTCACGAGCTCGTGGGCCGCGACGGGGTCTGGAGCCGGGCCGCTGAGGATCCGGGTCACGAGCCGCGGCAGGAGGCGCGCCACGGCCGGCGAGCGCGACAGATCGACACCGGCCGCAAGATCGGTGACGCGCCGCGGCCGCGCCTCGAGGAACGGCTCGAGGTTGCGCCACACGACCGGCGGAATGAGGCGGTCCTCGCCGCAGCTCGCGAGCGCGTTGATGAGGACCGGCAGCGCGTCGAGCTCGGCGATCTTGCGCGCGGCGATCACGACCTGGAGCTGGACGTCCGGAGACGCGTCGAAAGCGAGCGCGGCGATGCGCTCGCGCATCGCCGACTCGACCGTGCCGGCCGCGCCCGCCGCGCGCACGGCCCAGGCGCGGAGCACCGGATCGGGGTGGGCGAGGAGCTCGCGGTGATGGTCGGTCTCGAGCGATCCCGCGCCGACGAGGGCCCAGAGGGCGTGGTGCCTGACCCGCGGCGAAGCTTCGGTAGAGCGCGTCAGGGCGACGAGCCGGCCGCGCACCGCCGAGGCCGTCTCCTCGCCGCCGTCGAGAAGGCGCTCGGTCAGGAGCCGCTGAGCGCGCTCACGGTGGAAGACGACCGGGCTCGCGAGGTCGGCGGCGAGATCGGCGGCGTCGCTCTTGCCGCTCCGAGCGCTCACCGCCCGTGCCGGCGCGTCGCGGTGGCGCAGGCGGTAGAGGCGACCGCGGGCGCGATCGATGCCCTCCGGATCACGGCCGGCGTCCTGGTAGCAGTGGTAGCGGTCGTACCAGTCGAGGACGTAGAGGCAGCCGTCGGGGCCGATCTTCTGCACGACCGGCATGAACCACGCGTCGCCGGCCGTGAGCAGATCCGGTGCGGCGCGCGAGACGTACGTCGAGCCGTCGCGCTCGAGGACGTCGGAGTTGAGACAGTTGCCGTGGACGTTGCCGAGGACGAGGCGGCCGCGGTAGAGCGGCGGGTAGGCGTCGGTGTCGAGCCAGGCGAGGCCGCAGAACGCGGTCTTCTGGTGGCCATGGTCGCTGGCCGAGCCGATGGGCCACGTGTACGGCGGGTAAGGGCCGGCCTGCCGCTGGTAGTAGGCCGACTCGACGAAGTGGAAGATGTGGTCCTTCGCCCAGTGGCACGCGCTGACGATCGCGCTGCCCGTCTCGTCGAAGATCAGCCCCCACGGGTTGCTCGTGCCCTCGCAGACCACCTCGAGCTCGCGTGTGCGCGGGTGGACGCGCCAGAGGGCGCACGTGAACTCGTGCGCGACGCCGTCCGAGCCGGCGACGCGCGAGCCGTTGAAGACGCCGTTCAAGCCGTAGAGCCAGCCGTCCGGACCCCAGGTCAGCGAGCTGGGCAGCTCGTGGGTGTCGGCGCGGCCGAAGCCGGTGAGGACGACCCGCGGCGCCGCGCGAGGCGCCGGGAGCCCCTCGTCCGCCTCGAAGAAGAGCAAATCGGGCGCGTTCAATACCCAGACGCCGCCGTGGCCCCAGGCGATGCCCGATGGGATGTTGAGCCCCTCGGCGAACACCGTGACGCGATCGGCGCGGCCGTCGCCATCGAGATCCTCGAGCACCTTGACGCGGTCGCGGCCGGCGCCCGCGGACTTGCGCGGGTACTCGACGCTCTCGGTGACCCAGATGCGGCCGCCGTCGTCGAAGGTCATCGCGAGCGGATTGACGATCGCCGGCTCGGCCGCGACGAGCTCCACGGTGAAGCCCTCCGGGACCGTCATGCGGGCCAGGGCCTCCTCGGGCGAGTAGGGGCGGTTCGGCGCGCGATCCTGGCGGTGGGGAACGACCGCGCCTGCCGGCGCGCCCTCCTGCGCCGCGAGCGCGCCGCCGGCCAGAGGAAGCAGCGTCAGGATGAGGATCGTGACTCTCATGGGTCCCGCCATCCTATCCACCGGCGCCGAAGTCACGCCAGAGACCGCCGATACCGTGTATCCTGAAGAGCATGAGCGCCTCACGCCGCGGGAGCACCCAGAAGGCCGTCGCCTTCCTCGCCTGCGCGGCGGCCGTGGCCGTCGCGGGCGCGCTCGTGTACTCGATGCGGGTGGAGCTCTTCGTCGTGCCGGCGCGGTGGAGGGAGGTGAAGCGGGCGATGGAGGCGGAGGACGGAGAGGCCTTACAGCCCGCCCTGAGGGACCTCTTGAGGGCGCAGGTGCCGGGACTCTCCCCCGACGGGGAGGGCGACGTCATGCTCCGAGGGTTCAAGCCGAGCGGTGGGGGCGAGTTGTACCTCGTCGGCTACTGGCGAGAGGAGGCTCGAGAGCTCTTCCTCTTCCTCTTCCTCTTCCTCCTGGACGCGAGGGGCCGTGTGGCGGGAGGGCGTGCGCCCGTGGAGATGCCCGAACGCGTATGGATAGACCAAGAAGACTTCGCGTCGGACGGCTGGGTGAAAGCGGTCCTCCATGAGCCCACGCACCGGTTCTTCTATCGCCCAAGCCCCGACGGCCTCGTGCCGCACGGTTTCCTGCTCCGCGGGCCCGCGGAGGACCAGTCCCCGGAGTCCACCCTCGTCCCCCTCTCCACCGCCGTCTCGATCCCCGCCCGGATCTGGCTCCTCCGCGACCGCCGGCCGCCTCCGAGCCCCGAGCGGGCGCGCAAGCTCCTCTCGGGGCGCCGCGCGATCGACCTCTACCGGGGCCTCGAGGAGGCCGAGAGGCTCGGCCCGGCCGGGGCGGCGCTCGCGCTGCCCCTCCTCGAGCACCCCGACCCGGACCTGCGGGCCCGGGCGGCGGCCGTGTGCGGCAACGACCCGGAGCGGGGCGCGGCCCTGCGGCCGCTCCTCGAGGACCCGGCCAAGCAGGTGCGCCTCGCCGCGGCGCTCGCGCTCCTCGCGTCGAGGGACCTCGAGGCGGGCCGCGCGGCCCTGACCCTCGTGCTGCGGGAGCGGTGCGGGCTCTTGATCGAGGGCCTCGAGGTCGACGTCGCGCC
>JACQVW010000536.1 GCA_016209535.1 Planctomycetota bacterium
GGGCCGCGCCGGGGCTGAGGGCGGCGCCGGGGACGCGAAGGGCAAGGGGGGGCAAGGGGGGGCCAGGGGGCCGCGGACTCGAAGGACGCCGAGGTCGCCGGTGACGCGTCGGGCACGAAGGGCGCGAAGGACACGAGCGACGCGAGGGACTCGAAGGGTTCCAAGGGCTCCAAGGACGGCGCGAGAAGCGGGCTCAAGGTCGCCATGCCCGCGGGCGGCGCGATCGCCGTGGACGCGGGCGCCGAGGGAGCCGGCGCGGGGACGAGCCTCGGCGAGCCGGGCCCCGCGGGCGGCGCCGGCGCGCCCGGAGGTGGTGCGACGGCTGCAGGCGCCCCTGGAGCGCTCCCGGGCCTGACCACCGCCGACGGGAAGCCGGCGGCGGTCCCGCTCGAGGGCCGCGCGGGCCGCGACGTCCGCGAAGCCTTCGCGCTGGCCGAGCGGTCGGCCGCGGGGTCTACCGGCGGCGCACCGGGGGCCCTGGCCCCGAGGCTCGAGGGGGCCGCGTCCGCGCTGGAGGACGCGGCGCGCCGCGCGGCACAGGCCGGCGGAGCGGCCGGTGGAGCTCCCGGGGCCGGCCCGACCGCCGGGGCGGCCGCCGCCGCGAGCTCCTCCGAGCCGAAGGACGAGGAGATCCTCCAAGTCCTGCCCGGCGTGGCGGACCGCGACCCCGCGCACTGCCGGCGGCACGGCGAGCACGAGGTCCTGGAGCGCACCTTCGGCCGCGCGCTGCGGGTCCGCTTCGCCCACTCCTGCGACCTCGTCGTCGAGGACCCTTCCACGGGCGAGCCGAAGGCCCTGCTCGAGGGCCGGCGCGGCCAGCGCTGGGCCCTGGGCCTCGGCGGGGAGCCCATCTGCGCCTGGACGCCCGGCGAACGGCCCGTCCTCCACCGAGACCTGCACCGGGACTCGCCGGCACGCACGGTCCTGAGCTGGCCCGTGCCGGCCGAGGCCGAGGCCGTCGCGGTGGGCCGGGACTGCGTTGCGTACCGGATCGGGTCCATGACCCGCGTCCTGCGCTTCGATGGCCAGCTCGTCGGCTCGGGGCAGCTCAGCGCCTGGGATGAGGGCGTCCTCTTCGGGAGCTCGCTCGCCATCGCGGGCCCGCCCGAGGGAGAGCAGGGCGTGCGCCAGATCATCGCCTTCGACAGGGTCACCCTCCGGCCCGCGAGGCTTGTGAAGCCGCCGCGCAAGGAGTAGAAAGTCCGCTCGAGGCCGCGGTCCCAGGCCGGGCGCGTCCACGGAGGACCCGAGATGCAGAGCCTTGACGAGGCGGCGCGAGCCGTCCGCGGAGCCCTGGGCTCGCGCGGGAGGCTCACCGTGCTCACGGGCGCCGGGATGTCGGCCGAGAGCGGCGTGGCGACCTTCCGCGGCGCCGGAGGGCTGTGGGAGAAGCACCGCCTCGAGGACGTCGCGACGCCCGAGGGATTCCTGAGGGACCCTCGCCTCGTCCTCGAGTTCTACAACGCTCGCCGGAGGCAGCTCCGCGCCGTGAGGCCCAACGCGGCGCACGAGGCCCTCGCGCGCCTCGAGGGTGCCCTCGTCGAGCGGCTCGCCCTCATCACGCAGAACATCGATGACCTCCACGAGCGCGCGGGCTCGAGACGGATCCTCCACATGCACGGGGAGATCCTCAAGGCCCGCTGCGTCTCCTGCGAGGCGGTCCTGCCGTGGCCCGGAGACATCACGCTCGAGGACGCCTGCCCCGCCTGCGGCGACCGGCTCCGGCCGCACGTCGTCTGGTTCGGCGAGATGCCCTTCCACCTCGAGGAGGAGATCCCGCGGGCGCTCGAGGCCGAGGTGTTCCTGGCCATCGGGACGAGCGGCACGGTGTACCCGGCCGCGGGCATGGCCGCCGAGGCGAGGCTGCGCGGCCGCCTCACGGTGGAGCTGAACCTCGATCCGAGCGAGCAGAGCCACATCTTCGACCACTGCGTCCGCGGCCCCGCGGGCACGACGGTGCCGGCGTTCGTCGAGCGGATCCTCGCCGAGCAGCCCTGAGCCGCGAGGAGCCTTTCGAGCCGCGCGAGTCCGTTCGCTCCGCCGCCCTTGTCAGGACTTGTCGCCCGGCGAGGATCGTCCTCCCCTCGGCAGGTTGCCCGCATAAGATGGCGTGCCAGGTCACCTCCTCAAGGAGTCGCCCTTGCCCTCAGCGCGCAGACCGGCCTCGAACCCTCGGAAGAAGCTCCTCGTCAGCCTGGCCCTCTCCCTCCTCCTCGCGGGGCTCGCCGTGACCCTCGTCCTCCTCAGGGGGAGGCCGGGACCGCCTGCGGCCGGCTCGGAGCTCTCGCGGGGGCCCGCGGCGACCGAAACGCCGGACGATGCCGGCACCGTCGCTCCGAAGGCGGCGCGGCTCGACGCGGCGGCGGCCCCCCCGGAACAGGAGGAGGCTGCGGAGACGGCCGCGCCCGGGGCGCCGCCCCTCCTCGCGGGGCGCGTGACGGGCGAGGGCGCGGGGATCGAGGGCGCGACCGTCCTCCTCTTCGCCACGCGCAAGGTCGAGGAGATCATCGAGCACCTCGAGGCCCTCGCCCCCGAGGCGGGCGAGCTGCCGGACATACCGGCCATCGCCGCGAAGATCCGGGAAGAGCTCGAGGGGTTCCGCGCCGCGGCGCTCTCGGCGAGGTCGGGCCGCGACGGCGAGTACGCGTTCCGCTCGATCGCGCCCGGCGGCTACCTCGTCCTCACCCTCGCCGAGAGCTGGCTCTTCCGCTACGGCGACGTGGTCAGCCTCGAGGAGGGCGCGACGCGCACCCTCGACATCGCCCTCGACCGCGGCGGGTCGATCTCGGGCCGCGTCCTGCGCGCCTCGGGCGACGGCGTCCCGGGCGCCACGGTCATCGCCGAGCCGAGGCCCATGGGCATGGCGGGCCTGGGGCTCATCGTGAGGCGGCTCCTCAGGTACTTGAACGGCGAGTTCCTCAGGGGCCCCTTCATCGCCCCGACGGCGCCGGATGGCTCGTTCACCCTCGCGAGCCTGCCGCCGGGCGTCTACGACATCGCCGCGGCGACGGACGACGGGGTCGAGGGCCGTCTGCCCCAGGTGGAGACGGGGACCACGGAGGCCGTGGTCTACCTCGGCGAGCCTGCCGTGCTGCGGGGGCGCTTCGCCGACGCGGCCGGGAGCCCGGCCGCGGGCGTGGCCCTCCGCCTCGAGCGCCTCGACGACCTCGTCCAGCCCCTCTTCCCCATGGGCGGCTTCGACAAGGTCGCGAACTCGGTGAGCCGCTGGCTCGGCGACGGGTCGAAGAAGACCGTCTCGGGGAGGAAGGGCGAGCTCGAGGTTCGGGGCCTCGCCGCGGGCCGCTGGCGGCTGGCGGTCGAGGAGCGCGGCTTCGAGCCCTTCTCGCGCGACGTGGACCTGGACTGGGGCGAGGTCGTCGACCTCGGCCTCTTGAAGCTCGACCGCGGCGAGGTGATCTCGGGCACCGTACGGGGACCCGACGGCGCGCCCATCGCCGGGGCGAAAGTCTTCGCCTCGCCCGCGAAGCCCAACATCCTGGGCATGGGCGCCGTGGTGAACGACTTCCTGACGAGCCGCACGACGGCCCACACCGGCGCCGGGGGCGACTTCCGGCTCGCGGGGCTCGCGAAGGGCCGGTACAAGCTCATCGCGAGCGCGGCGGGCTTCGCGCCGGGCGTGAAGGCCGGCGCCGAGGCGGGAGGCGAGCCCGTGACGATCGACCTCGCCCCGGGGCGCACCGTGACGGGCCGCGTCGTCACCGCGGGCGGCGGCGAGCCCATCGCCGGAGCGAAGGTCCAGGCGGGCGAGGCCCGCGGGCGCACCGATGCCGAGGGACGCTTCCGGCTCGAGGGCGTGGCGCCCCGCGACCGCAGGCTCGATCCGTTCTCGGGGGGAGGCGGCCCCCGGCCTGAGGGCGGCGAGGAGGAGAGACCGCGCGTGAGGCTCAAGGCCTCGGCGCCGGGCTTCGTCGAGAAGAAGGAGGAGCTCGACCTCGAGGCCGCGAGCCTCGAGGTGACGATCCAGCTCTCGCGCGCGCCCGAGATCCGCGGCATCGTCCTCGACCCCGAAGGGAAGCCCGCGCCCGGCTCCCTCGTCCGCCTCGTGCCCGCCATCCCCGAGGACATACCCTTGCCCTTCGACTTCTTCGACCGCGGGATGGTCTTCCTCGCCGTGGGGGTCGCGGACCTCGAGGGACGGTTCCGCTTCCAGCGCTTCCGCGCCGACGAGGAGACCCGGTTCCAGGTCCGCGCGGACAGGCTCGGCCACGCGCGAGGCCTCTCGGAGCCCTTCGCGGTGCTCGACCTGGCGCCGCCCGACGAAGAGAGCAAGCCCGCCCGCGAGCCGGACGACGACGGGATCCGCGTGCAGCTCGTGCGCGCGGCGTCGGTGAAGGGCGTCGTGACGGACGGCTCGGCGCCGGTGGCCGGAGCGGGGGTCCGGCTGGCGAAGGCGCCCAGGAAGCAGAAGGGCCCCGGCGAGCAGGCGGCCTTCTTCTTCGGCTTGCTGGGGCTCCCCAAGCGCGGGGACGTCGTACCCACGGACCGCGAGGGCCGCTTCGAGCACGCCCAGATCCTCCCGGGCGACTACGAGGTGAGCGCCGAGAAGCAGGGCTTCACCGAGTCTCCCGCCCAGCTCGTGACCCTCGCACCCGGCGAGGAGCGCGAGGTGACCCTGGTCGTGGACCCCGGGGGCGAGGTGTCCGGCCTCGTGCTGATCCCCACGGGCGAGCCCCTCGCCGGCGCGCGCCTCCGCCTCCTCCGCGAGGCGGGCGACGACGAGCAGGAGAAGCAGCGGTTCGGCATCCAGAAGCTGTTCGGGGGCGCCTACAAGTCGGCGCGGTCGGGCGACGATGGCTCCTTCCGCTTCCAGGGCCTGCCCGCGGCGAGCTACGTGCTCCTCGCGGAGCACCCGGGCTGCGTGAAGCGCGAGGTCCCGGGCGTCAAGCCCGGAGGGGACCCGCAGCGCATCGTGCTCGAGCCGGCGGCGTCGCTCGCGGGCTCGGTCGCCGACGCGGCCACCGGGGCGCCCATCCCGCGCTTCCGCGTGAAGATCCAGAAGGAGGGCGAGGAGCCCAAGGGCACGCCCGAGGACATGCGGTTCGGCGACCGCGAGCACGCCGACGCCGAGGGTATCTTCGTCGAGCGGGACCTCGAGCCGGGCAGGTACACGGTGAAGGTCTCGGCGCAGGGCTACTCGCCGGCGCGCGTCGAGCTGGTCCTGACCTCGGGCTCCGTCGCCGAGGAGCGCTTCCTCCTCGCCCAGGCGGGCCGGGCCCGGGGTCTCGTGACGGACCTCGCGACGGGGAGGCCCGTGGCGGGCGCCCGCGTGCGCATCTCGAAGGCTCCGCGGCGCGAGCCTCGAGGGGCGGCCCGGACCGAGGAGGTCGAGGCTGGCCAGGAGGGCAGGCCTCAGGGAGGCGCCGAGGAAGCCGGCGCGCGGCGCAAGGAGCGCCTCGAGGCGCGCAGGGCCGAGCGGGAAGGCCGCGGGGGCGGGAACCTGGAGCGTGAGGGAGCGCAGCCCGAGGGCGACGACAGGAAGGCCCTGGGCGAGCACTTTGCCGAGGAGTGGATGGACCCCGACGCCGTCCTCACCCGCGAGGACGGGACCTTCCTCCTCGAGGACGTGCCCGAGGGGCTGCAGACGGTCGTCGTCTCCCACGCCGAGTACCTCCCGGCGGCGCGGGACGGGGTCGAGGCGGCCCCGGGGCAGGAGGTGGAAGTCGGCTTCGCGCTGCGCTCCGGCCTCAGCGTGTCGGGGAAGGTCCTCGATGGGGCCGGGAACGCGGTCCCGGGCCGGATCGTCTTCGCCCGGGGCGGCTCCGAGGGCGTCCGCTTGACGAGGTCCACGATGTCCGTGGCCGCGGGCGAGTTCCGCATCGCCGGCCTCGAGAAGGGCACCTACCGGCTCTCGGTCAGCGGCCAGGGGGACGCCGGGAGCTGGCCGGAGCCTCAGGACATGGACGTGACCGAGGACCGGAGCGGCGTGGAGCTGCGCGTCCCCGCCGGGCAGTGAGATCCACCGAATCGAGCCAACCCACCAGGGAACCCCCAAGGAGTCGACCATGAGGAAGTGCTGTCCGACGTTCGTGTCCATCGCGTGCCTGGCCCTCGCCGGCGTCCTCACGGCCCCCTGGGCCTCGAGCGACGAGAAGCCCAAGGGGAAGGAGCGCTACTTCGAGATGCGCACCTACATCGCCCACCCCGGGAGGCTCGATGACCTGAACGCGCGCTTCCGGAACCACACGAACCGCCTCTTCGAGAAGCACGGCATGGCGCTCATCGGCTACTGGACGCCGGCCGAGGGCGAGGAGGCGAAGAACACGCTCGTCTACATCCTCGCCTACCCCGACAAGGAGTCGCGCGAGAAGTCCTGGAAGGCCTTCCAGGAGGACCCCGAGTGGAAGAAGGTCCGCACGGAGACCGAGGCGAAGGGCCCCATCGTCCAGAAGGTCGAGTCGAAGTACTTGAAGCCGACGGACTACTCGCCGATACGGTGAGGGGGAGCTTGACATATCCCCGCTCGCATGTATCTTCCTTGTAGATACATACGCCCAATCCTTCGAACGGAGCGCAAGCCTGGCCCATGTCCACGATCCAGAAATGGGGCAACAGCCTGGCCGTGAGGATCCCGAGCGCGGTGGCGCGCCGGGCGGAGCTGAGAGCCGGGACGGAAGTGGAGGTCGTCGCCCGGAAGGACGCCATCATCGTCAAGCCCGCGAGCCGCCGGCAGTACAAGCTCCGCGACCTGCTCAAGGCCATGAAGCCCGGCCGGCTTCACGGCGAGACGGACTTCGGCCCTGACGTGGGCCGAGAGATCACCGACTGATGGCGCGCTCCAGCTATGTCCCCGAGCGCGGCGATTTCGTATGGATCGACCTCAGCCCCCGCCTGGGACATGAGCAAGCTGGACGTCGCCCCGCCCTGGTCTTGAGTCCGAGCGCCTACAACCGCAAGACGGGCCTCTGCATACTCTGCCCCGCCACGCGGCAGGTGAAAGGATACCCCTTCGAGGTCCGCTTGCCGGACCCTGCCGGCTCGCCAGCCGCCATCCTTGCCGACCACGTCCGCTGCGTCGACTGGAGGGTCCGCGACGCACGCCTCATCCGGCGGGTCCCGCCGGAGGTCCTCGAGGAGGCCGCTGCCAAGCTCGAGGCGCTCATCGTGAACCCTTGATCCGTTTCCCTCTCGCCCCGGCCCCTCGCGCCCTCACTTCCTCAGCGACGCCCACGGCTCCTCGCCGCTCACGTCGATGAGCTGGTAGCCCTCGGGGCCGGCGCAGGGGCCGAGGATCGCCACGACCTTGAGGGTCCTCTTCCCGATCGTGAAGGACGCGTGGACCGCGTCGCGGGGGATGAAGACCGAGTCCCCGGGGCCGAGGACGCGTTTCTCGCGGCCGACCCACTGCTCCATCTCGCCGTCGAGGACGTGGATCACCTCCTCCTGCTCGGGGTGCCGGTGGAAGTTGTGCCCCTTGCCGGGATACACGTGCACGCCGCAGACGACGAGGCTCTTCGCCCCCGTGGTCGACGGCCGGCTGATCCAGCGGAAGAAGCCCCAGTCGAATTCCTGAGTCTCCGCCGTCGCCCCCAAGATGAACTTGCCGCCCATGGTCGCTCTCCTCTCCGGGCCCGCGGGCCCCTCGCGAGGGCCTCGAGGCCCCTTTGTATCCGGAGGGCGGCCGGGAGGCCAGGGGTAGCGGGCAGCGGGCCCGCACCCGTCCACGGCATGGCTACCCGCGCTCCCCCGCCCGCCTCAGGTACCCCGGGTTCGCTATGCGCAGCTTCTCCACCGCCGTGCGCCGCAGGTGGTCCCACACGGGCCCGCCGGGGGACGCGTCGAGCTCGCCCTCGCGGATGCGGCGCGCGAGCTCCCCGTTGAGGCGCTCGACCGCCTCGCGGGGGGCCGCGGCGACGGGGTCGACGTCCGGCAGGAGCGCTCGCAGCCGCTCGAGCTCGGCCTCGAGGAGCGCCGGCCCCAGGGAGAGCTCGCGGCCAGCGATCGCGAGGACGTTCGCCGCCACGCGGGTCCGGAAGCGGAGCCGCGGGTCCTCCGCCGCCGGCAGGATCTCCTCCTCGAGGAAGTGCCGCACGCTCTCGAGGAGCTCGGCGAGGTCGGGGCGGTCCTGCATGGTCGGCGGCCTCCTCAGACTCCTCGGCGCCCCGAGGCCCTGCGCGAGCCGTCGATCTCGGCGATCAGGCCGAGCATCTCGAGCTCCATCTCGCACGAGCGGCGCCCGAGGCTCGCGAGCTCGACGGAGCGCTCGGCCCCGCTCAGGTGCCGGTGCGCCTGGGTGAGGCACCCGAGGGCCCAGCGGAAGTTGCCCAGGGCCTCCCAGTAGCGCAGGGGGCCGCGTTCGACGCGCCTTCCGCTCGCCTCCTCGTAGGCGGCGAGGAAGTCCTCGCCGCCGGAGATGCCCGCGAAGCGCAGCTCGTCCCTCCCGAAGCGCCAGTCCCGCACGAAGGGCCACGCGAGGTCCTCGTGCGGGTCCCCCACCGCCGCGAACTCCCAGTCGATCACCGCCCGGAGCCCCTCGGGCCCGACGATCATGTTGCCGAGACGGAAGTCGCCGTGGACGAAGACGAGATCGCTCGAAGAGGGCGCATTCCGCAGCAGCCAGCGGAGCCCGGCCTCGAGGCCCGGGCGCGCCCCGCCGACGCGATCGACCTCCTCCTGTGCCCGCTCGAGGACGGCTCGCGCGGGGCACATCGTCCCGCCGGGCCCCGCCGAAGGCCACGGCAGGAAGCCGCACTCGAGCGGGTCGAGCGCGTGGATTCGGGCGAGGGCCTCGCCCATCTGGCGCGGCAGGGCCTTCCGGGCCTCCCCGAGCTCCCGGAGCTGCACGATCCGCCTGCCGATCGTCTCGCCCTCGACGCGCTCCAGGATCAGGAAGGGCCGCTCGAGGACGGCGGGGTCGTCCGACGTCCAGAGGGGCCGCGGCACCGGCACGCCCATGCGGTGAGCGCAGGCGATCACCTGAAACTCCTCGTCGCGCTCGAGCGCCGCCTCGTAGATCTTCCCCCCGAGGTCAAGGCGGAGCACCGCGGGCCACCGGGGGCGCTCGACCCACTTCTCCACGACGACGTCGAGGGCGATCGCAGCCCTCGAGGCGCCGCCCGCGAGCCACCGGAGGCCCTCGACGCGCACGGAGCTCTCGGTCTCCTTGGCGAGGAAGGCCTGGAGGCGGCTCGCGATGTCTTCGGGGGAGAGGGGCATGGCGGGAGGACGGGTGGGATCGGCGCGAGCGCTCGCGGCGACGGCTCCTACCGAGGGATGCGCCTGTGCTCGCCTCCCGCGGCCGCGGCGAGGCCCTTGAGCTCGCGCCCTTCCATGACCGCGGATTCTACTCCAGGCCGAGCCCGGCGTCTTCCTCCCGCGCCGGCGCCCGGGCCTGGCCTCCGGGCCCCTTGTGCCTTGATCCCCTCCCGGCTGCGGGTATACAGGGCCCCATGTCCCGCGAGCTCCGCGAGAGGATCGCCGCCCGGCGGCGCGTCTACCTGATGCGACACGGCGACGTGAGCTACTTCGACGCTCTGGGCCGGCCCTACCCGTCGCGCGCCGTGCCCCTCAACGAGGAAGGGATCGCCCAGGCCGAGGCCGCCCGCGAGGCCCTCCGCGGCGTGGCGATCGACCTGGCCGTGGACTCGGGCCTGCCGCGGGCGCGCCAGACGGCGGAGATCGTGCTCCGGGGCCGCGGCGTCGCCGTCGAGGCCTGCGCGGCCCTCGAGGAGGTGCGGCCGGGCCCCTTCCTCAAGGAGGCTTCGGGCCCGGCCTTCGAGGCCTACTTCACCGGCGCGTTCTCGAGGGCCATCGCTCGCGAGGACACGTTCCTCGGCGGCGAGACCTTCGGCTCCCACGCCGACCGCGTCCTCCCGGCCTTCCGGGAGATCGTGGAGCGGCCCGGCTGGAAGAACCTCCTCATCGTGGCCCACGGCGGCACGAACCGCGTCATCCTGCTCCACGCCCTCGGCGCGGGCCCGGAGCGGCTCGGCCGCATCGAGCAGGAGCCGGGCTGCATCAACGTGATCGACGTCCACGGCGCCGGCGAGTACCTCGTGCGCCAGGTCAACTTCACGCCCTGCGACGCGGCGAAGGAGCGGACCTGGGCCACGACCCTGGAGAAGATCTACCTCGACCACCACGAGGGCGCCGCCCGCGCGCGGCGCGAAGGAGGAGGCTGATGGACTTCACGTTCAGCGCCGGGGCGCTCGAGCTCCGGAACAAGGTGGCGCGGTTCGTCGAGAGCGAGGTGATCCCCCTCGAGCCTCGCGACGGGCGGCCCCTCGTGACTGGAGCCCTCCGGGCCCTCCGGGAGAAATCGAGGTCGCAGGGGCTCTGGGCGCCGCAGCTTCCGCGCGAGCTTGGCGGGCAGGGCCTCGAGCTGCCGGACGTGTGCCCCGTCTTCGAGGCCGCGGGCAGGAGCCTCCTCGGCCCCGTTGCGCTCGGGTGCGCGGCCCCGGACGAGGGCAACGCGCACCTGCTCCTCCTCGCGGCCGGCGAGACGCAGCGCGAGCGGTACCTGAAGCCCCTTGCGCGCGGCGACATCCGCTCGGCCTTCGCCATGACCGAGCCGGCGCCGGGCGCGGGCTCCGACCCCACGATGATGCGCACGCGGGCGAGGCGCGAGGGCGGCGCCTGGGTCATCGACGGCAAGAAGTGGTTCGCGACGGGGGCCGCCGGAGCGGCCTTCGTGATCGTGGCGGCCGTGACCGAGCCGGGGGCGGGGCCCAAGGGCGCCATGACGCTCTTCATCGTCGATGCGGGCACCCCGGGCCTCCGGGTGACGCGCGAGGTACCCATCCTGGGCGGCGGGACCCCCGGGGGCCACTGCGAGATCGAGATCGAGGGCTGCCGGGTGGGCGACGAGCAGGTCCTGGGCAGGGTCGGCGAGGGCTACGCGCTGATGCAGGCGCGCCTCGGGCCCGCTCGCCTCACGCACTGCATGCGGTGGATCGGGGCCGCGGAGCGCGCCCTGGAGATCGCGGCGCGGCGCGCGAGGGAGCGCGAGGCCTTCGGGAGGCCCCTCGCCGAGCACCAGGCGGTCGCGTGGATGCTCGCCGACAGCGCCATCGACCTGCACGCCTCGCGCCTCATGGTCCACGAGGCGGCCTGGAGGCTCTCCCGCGGCGAGAAGGCGCGCCTGGAGACGTCCCTGTGCAAGGTCTTCGTGGCCGAGGCGGTCAACCGCGTGATCGACAGGGCCATCCAGGTCTGCGGTGCCCTCGGGATCACGGACCAGCTCCCCCTCGCGCACTTCTTCCAGGAGGCCCGGGCCTTCCGGATCTACGACGGCCCCTCGGAGGTCCACCGCATGGTGATCGCGAGGAAGGTGCTCAAGGGCTCTTGAGTCGGTCCAACCCTTGCCTGCTCCCGGAGGAGGAGCGAAGGCCCGATGAACCAGGAACCGAGCGAAGCGGCGAAGAGAAGACAGCGGGGACTCGCCTCCTTCGCCTGCCCCGAGCCAGCGCCGTGCTCGTTCCACGCGACGGAGGCGAAGCCAGGGGCCGAGCAAGAGGACCAAGGCATCGTGCGCATCGTTCCCGTCAGCCCTGATAAGTTGCCGTTGCCCGCGAGCTCACATGCCGGGCCGCTCGCCTCGCCCGCGGCGCACGTCCCGCTCTGGCACTTGCTCGTCTACTTCGTCGTGTCCGTGGTGCTCACCAGCGTCATCGTCGCCATCCTGTGGCCCGAGTGGTTGGCCGGGGACCCCGATCCGCCATTGCCTGGGGCGGCCTGGGGGCTCATCTGGTATGGACTCCTCCTGGTCTTCCTGCGTCGCCCCTTGCGTCGATCCGGCACGACCCTTCGGGAGCTGTTGACTCCAGGTCGGGACCGACCCCAGGTCTTGTGGGCCATGCGGTGCGCGGCACCCGCCATCGCCACCAGCATGGGTTGCATCTATCTGCTCTACTTGCCGCTCTCGGCCATCGCACCCGACTTCGTGGGGTGGTGGCTCCTCGAGGAGGCCGAGCTGTTCTGGTGGAAGGGTCCCTCGTACCGCCTTGCCAACCTCATCGAGCTCTTCGACCTCGTCCTCCTCGCCCCCTTCGTCGAGGAGCTGCTCTTCCGCCGCCTGCTGCTTCCCGTCTGCAAGGCGAAGTGGGGCGTGAAGACGGCGGTGATCGGAACCTCCGTGGCATTCGCGGCGCTCCATGTAGATCTGCTGGGGGCCTTTGTCTTCTCCCTCGTCCTGTCTCTGGTCTTTCTCAGGACAGGGTCGGTCTTCCTGCCCTTCGTCATCCATGCCACGAACAACGCGATCGCGGCTTGTCTTGCGGCGCTGGACGCTCTCCTCCTCTCGGGGGAAGAAGCGGCGAGCCTCGCGGAGTTCCAGGCGGGGTGGTGGTGGGGCGCAGCGGGCCTCGGAGTGGGTGTTCCGTGGCTCTGGTGGGAAGTCCGCGCATTCCTGCGCAAGACGGAGTGAGGGAGCTGTTCAAGGGCGATCGACCCGCCCCCTGAGCTTCTCACCCCTGGAGCGGCTCCGTCGGCGCGGACTCCTCGCCGTAGCCCTCGTGCGTCGCGACGCGGTCGCGGCCCTCGCGCTTTGCCCTGTAGAGCGCCATGTCCGCCGCCCGGAGGAGGTGATCGGGCTCGCGCATCCAGTCCTCGAACGCGGCGACCCCGAAGCTGGCCGTGAACCGCAGCGCCGCCTCTCCGGCCTGCACCGAGAGGTCCCGCACGGCGACCCGCAGCCGCTGAGCGTGCGCCGCGGCCCCGGGGAGGCCCGTCTCGGGCATGAGCAGCGCGACCTCCTCCCCGCCGTAGCGGCAGGGGAGATCCTGGGCGCGCGATTCCCTCAAGAGAAGGGCGCCCACCTCGCGCAGCGCCCTGTCGCCGGCCGTGTGCCCGTGGGCGTCGTTGAGCGCCTTGAAGTGGTCGAGGTCCATCAGGATGAGGGAGAGGGGCCGCTTGTAGCGCGCGGCGCGGCCGAACTCCTTCGCGAGCGCGCTGTTGAAGAAGCCGCGGTTGTAGAGGCCCGTGAGCCCATCGGTGGACGCGCTCCTCAGGAGGGCGTCTTCGGCCTTGAGCGTCAGGTCGTCCCACAGGAAGAATCCCAGGAGGGTCCTCCCGACGAGGATCTTGTCCCCGCTCTTGAGCTCGGCGGAGCCGACGCTGCTCCCGTTGACGAAGGTGCCGTTGGTGCTCTGGAGGTCGTGCACGGCGACCCTCGGAGGCGCCGTGGCATCGTCGATGTTGGCGAAGACGAACTTCGCATGCGCCCGCGAACAGTTCGAGTCCTGCAGGACGATGTCGCAGGTCTCGTCGCGGCCGGCCGTGCACTCGGCCTTCTTGATCTCGTAGCGCCGGCTCGTCTTCCGCTCATCGAGCACGATGAGCACGGCGTGCTCCCTCCCGCACCCGAGCCCTCGGGCCCGGAGCTCCTCGGCGTGGAAGAGGATCGTCTTGTCGCTGCCGCTCATCGTCCGCTCTGCGAGGCCATGATGGCTGGAGGCCATCCTGACTATCGGCATCCGGCGGCGCCCGCCGTGACGGGCCCGGGCCGCCCGCCCTCCCCGCTTCGCCGCGGCCCTCAGCGTTTCCGGAAGCCTTGACGGCGCGAGGGTTCCACTCTACCTTCTCGGGCGTGGTTCAACGCCGGGTTACACCCGGCTATGAACCACGCGTTCATTCCCACGATACTGCCCCTACCAAACTGCCCCTGCTGAGCTCTTTTCTGTTACCCGAATGGAGCCTGATCTGAACCACGCCCCTTTTCGGAACAGCATGAGACGCCTCGAGGGACGCGTGGCCATCATCACAGGTCAAACCATCGTCGTCGACGGCGGCTTGACCCTCGGCGGCTGATGCCCGGTGCCCGGGGTCAGCCTGCCGCGGCGGCAGCTCCGACCGCCACCTCCTCCTCGACGAGCCCCTCGAGGTCCTCGGCCCCCGTGGCGCGCCGGTATCCGTCGGCGAGGGCCTGCGGCAGGCCGCGCGCGATGGCCCTCAAGCCCTCGCAGGCGCCGCGAAAGCGCCGGACCGCGTCCACGCTGCGGCCGCACCGCGACATCTGCCGGCCGAGGTGGTACTGGATCTGCCAGGCGAGCTCCGGAAACGGCGCCTCGAGGGCCAGCTTCTCGGCGGCGACGAGCTCCTGCTCCGCCCGCGCGGCCTGGCCCCCGGGGATCGATGCTTCGAGGCGCCCCATGGCGAGCTGGTAGCGGCACTGCATGCGGCGCAGATCGAGTCTCTCGGCCAGGTGCAGGCCCTCCTCCAGGTCCAGATAGGCCTGCTCGTGGCTCCCGCGCTGGAGCGAGAGGAGCCCGTGCTCAAGCTGGAGATGGACCAGGTCCCGCTCGTGCCCGTGGGCGGCCAGGGCCTCAGCCGCCTGGGCGAAGACCTTCTCGGCCGCATCGAGCTTCCCGTCCCGCGCGAGGACGAGGCCCTCGATCATGCGTGCCCAGCCCTCGAGCTGCGGGAGGTCATGACCCTTCGCGACGTCGAAGATCGGCACGATCAGCCTGCGGGCCTGACCCACCTTCCCGACCTGACAGCACAGGTAGGCCTCCTGCCCCAGCATGCGCGCCAGGAGCACCGGGTCCTTGGCCTCCCGGGCCAGCAGCACGGCCCGCTGGACGCGGTCCAGCGCGGGCTCCAGCCGGCCTCGGTCGAGCTCGAGCTCCGAGCGCGCCGCCTCGAGCTCCGCGGCGTATCTTGCGAGGCCGGTCCCCTTCGTGGATGTACCCTCGGCCTCCCCGAGGTAGCGCGCGGCCTTCGCAGCCTCGCCCCGATCGATGGCCGAGCGCGCCAGGGCGAGCTGCGTTTCGAGCGTCCACCGGCGCTTCTCGAGGGGCTCCATGCGCCGGAGCGCGTCGGCCGCGGCCTCCTGGCAAGCGTCGTGGTCTCCCTGGAGCCTGCAGGCCTCCGCGAGCATGCAGAGGGCGGCGACGGAGCAAGGGACGTTTCCGGTCTTCCGGTAGACCGCGAGGGCTTCCTCCAGCGCCGCCCTCGCCTCCCCCGGCGAGCCGAGCTCGAGGTGCATCGCCCCGAGCTCGCGCTGGCAGTCGGCCTGCCCCTCGAGCAGCCCCAGCTTCTTGCGCAGGATCAAGGCGAGCTGGAGCTGCCGCACCGCCTTGGCGGGCTGGTGCCGGAACGAGTAGTGCTTCCCGCGGCAGAAGAGGCTCCAGGCGAGGTGCAGCGCGTCGTGCCGCGACTCGATGATGCGGAGCGCCTGCTGGCAGAAGTCCGCCGCGCCCTCCGCGTTGTTCAGGCAAGCGTGGCACTCCGCGAGGAGCATGTAGAGCTGGGAGAGGAGGCTCCCGTCCGCGATCCCGTCCTTCGACTTGACGAGCCGGCCGGCGCAGCGGAGGCTCTCGACGTGGTTGCCCTTGAAGTGGTGGAGCTCCGCGAGGACGAACATGATCGGCGCGAGCTGCGCCAGGGATTCCTTCCGCTTGCCCCGGCGCACGCTGCGGTTGAGGAGGAGGGCCGCCTGCGCGAACTGGCCCAGGCGGATGTGCGCCCGGGCCGCCTCGAGGTAGACGGGCCACGCATCGCCGGCGCAGGCGGCGGCGCCCCGCGGCTCGATCATCGGCTCCAGGAGGTCCAAGGCGCCGGCATGGTCCCCCACCTGGAAGCGCAGGGCGGCGATCTCGCGCCGGACCCGCGAGGCGAGCCCCGGGTCCTCGGGGCCCGCCACGGCCAGGACCCGCTCGTAGAGCCCGATGGCCTCGAGCGGCGAGGCCTCACGGGCCAGCTCGCGCGCCGCCTGCAGGCCGTAGCGAGCGGCCTTGGCCTTGCTTCGCGAGAGCAGGTAGTGGTGTGCGAGGCTCATCAGGCGCTCCCTGCCGGCCGGCTCGCCGAGGCCTTCGAGCAGGTCTCCCGCGCGCTCGTGCATCGCCGGCAAGTCCGAGGGAGGGATCCGGCCGTACAGGATCGCGCGGGCGCTCGAATGGACGAACGAGTGCTCCTCGGTCGCGTCGGGGCCCGTGGCCTGGAGGATCCTCCGCGAGCGCAGCACCTGGAGGGCGGACGCGGCGCCCCTCGCGGACATGCCCGCGAGGCAAGCGGCGAGCTTGGCATCGCAGGAGTCTCCGAGGCAAGCGCAGGCCGCGCCGAGCCGCAGCGCGTCCTCCGGGAGCCGCGCGATCCTCTCCTTGAGCTCGCGACGCACCTTCCCCGGCACGTCCTCGCCCTCGTAGTCCGGGCTGAGGCGCCAGCCCAGAGGCGTTCTCGTGATCTTCCCGCGCTCGATGAGGAAGCTCAGGATCTCGATGGCGACCTCCTGGTTCCCGTCGCTCTCCTCGAGGACGCGCTGGGCGAACCCCGGCGGGACCTCGAAGCCGGGGAAGGCGGTCTCGATGAGCCTGGCCACCTCCTCGCCTCCCAGCCGCTTGAGCTGCACCTCCTCCACCGCGGACCGGTAAAGGCTTGTGCCGGAGAAGCGGTGGTAGTCGCCGCCCTCGGGCTCGCTCCCGTCGAGCGCCGTGGCGCACAGGAGGAGGCGGCTCGAGGCACCCTTCAGGTCGGCCAGCCTCTGCACGAGCGCCTCCACGAGGCGGCCCAGGGGTCGCGAGGCGAGGTGCAGGTCGTGGACCATGAGGACGGCGGGCTCGTCGAGGCTCGTCTTGACGATCTGGAGGGCCATGTCCTCCAGCACGCCCTCGATCGCCGGGTCGTCCTCGGGACATCCCTGGAGTCGCTCCACGAACGCCGCGGCGCACTGGAGGAAGGCGTACGCCCGGCCCCTCTCGCGCAGGTCGGCGAGCCGCTCGAGCTCCCGATCGAGCCGGAGCGGCGCCGCGGGCGGCTCTGCCGCAGCGCGGCCGCACTCCAGCTCGACGAAGCTCGCCCCGTGCGTCTGGGCCGTGTGCCGCAGCTCCTCTGCCAGTCTCCTCTTCCCGAGGCCCCTCTCGCCGCGGAGCACCACCAGGCGGCCCGGCGGCGCGCCCTTCTCTCCGCCGGGCGCGGCGCTCGACTGCCCGCCGGCGAGGGGCTCCTCCGTCTCGCCCTCGAGGGAGGCATCGACCGCCATGGCTCCGGTGGCGGCGTGGAACACCGCTCGCAGCCTCGCGAGCGCGCCCTGGCGGCCCACGAGCCGCGCCGGCTCGAGGTAGCTCGCGGCCGTCTCCGGGGTCTCGAGGGGGAGGTCCAGGCCGCAGGTCCTGTTCAAGCGCTCGATCACCTCGAGCGCGCCCTGGAACCGGTCCTCGGGCTTCTTCTCGAGGAGCCGCGCGATGACCTCGCTCAGAGGGCGGGGCACGCCGGGGGCCGCCACGTGCGGCGGCGCCGGAGCCTCCTCGAGGTGCCGCTTCAGGATCTCCAGGTTCGACTCGCCCCGGAAGGGCTGCGACCCCGTGGCGAGGTGGTAGAGCACGGCCCCCAGAGAGTACAGGTCCGTCCGCCGGTCGACCTGGGCCCCGAGGATGGTCTCGGGCGCGACGTAGTACGGGGTGCCCAGGATCTTCTTCCCGCCGGCGGCCTTCTCCCGCTTCGCGAGGCCGAAGTCGATCAGCTTCGCCTGGAGCCCCGGCCCCGATGGGTCCCCGCGCTCGACCTCGGTGGTGACGAGGACGTTCTCGGGCTTCACGTCGCCGTGCACGAGGCCGCGGGAGTGGATGAACTCCAGGGCCCTCAGGACCTGGGCCAGGAGCTCGGCGAAGGCCCGGAAGCCCGAGGCGCGCGAGAGGTCGAGGGGCTGGACCGCCTTCAGCCAGTGGATCCCGTTCACGTACTCCGACGTGAAGAAGAAGTCGTCCGTCTCGCGGTCGACCCCGAAGTCGTAGGCGAGCGCGAGGTTCGGGTGGCGGAGCGCCGCGAGGGCGAGGAACTCGTTCCGGAGGTTCGCGATCCCCCGGTGGTCGAGGCGGTCCTTGCGGATCCGCTTCAAGGCCACGAGGCGGTCCCCCCGGGCCGTGTCGACGGCGAGGTAGACCGTCCCCATGCCCCCGCGGCCCAAGGGCCGCAAGGTGCGGTAACGGTGGTTGACTGCAGCGGCCTTCCCCGCCGCGGCCTCGGCTACCTCGCCCGGATCTCGAAGTGCCTGCGGCTCCGTCATGGACCCTTCGCGACGACCCTCTCGGGAAGGATACGATGCCCCGGGGGCGGGAGCCGCGCGGAGAGGCCGTTTGCGAGGGGCAGGGCGAGGGGCAGGGCGAGGGGCAGGGCGAGGGGCAGGGCGAGGGGCGGGGCAAGGGGTGCGGCATCGGCCCGGTAACATCTGCTTGCTCCCGCGACCGCCCGGTGTTGGAATGCTCTCGCATGCTTGGATCCGGTCCTTCTGACTTTTCGGAGCTCCGGCCTGGAGCGGTTCGCCGATCCGGTGAGGTAAGAGAGGAAGTGGTGCGTGGCAAAGTCGACGTCGCAAGGGAAGTGCAGTCGCTGTGGCGGCGTCTTCGGCAAGGCGGCCATGACCCGACATCTCAAGTCCTGCCTGTCCGCCGGCCCTGTTGCGGCGGCCTCTGACAAGGGAAAGACAATGAAGCTGCTCCGCCTCCTCGTCGAAGGCCGCGACAAGCCGGAGTACTGGCTGCACGTCGAAGCCTCGGCCGATGACGGGCTGGACGCGCTCGATGGCTTCCTCCGGAGCACATGGCTCGAGTGCTGCGGGCACATGAGCGTGTTCGAGATCGACGGAGAGAGCTACAGCTCGTGCGAAGAGGACGCGTTCAGCGATCATGGCATGGAAGCTCGCCTTGGGAACGTGGTCCGTGTCGGGGCGAAGCTCACCCACGAGTACGACATGGGCACCACGACGCGGCTATCTCTCAGGGTCCTGGCAGAACGGGAAGGCGGCACTCCGCGCAAGGGCCCGCGGATCCTGGCGAGGAACGAGCCGCCGGCCATCCCTTGCGCCTGCGGCAAGCTCGCCGCAGTGGTCTGCTCGAGCTGCCGGTGGGAACCCGACGGCTGGTTGTGCAAGGCCTGCGGCAAGGAACATGAGTGCGGCGAGGAGATGCTGCTTCCGGTCGTGAACTCGCCCCGTGTTGGGCAGTGCGCGTATGGAGGATAGCTCTACGACCGAAGGGCGCGTCCAGGCCGCGATCCCTTCTCGAGGGACGGGTCACGGCTTCGCCGGGACCGGCGAGAAGTGCTCGTGGGCGACCTTCCAGCCCGCGTCGACCTTCACCCAGACGAGCGTCGCTCGCACGGCGGTCCTGGACGTCTGTCCCGCGGCGACGGCCTCGTAGGGCATCGTGAACGTCGCCACCGCGGTCGAGCCGAAGACGTCCACCTTGAGGTCCTCCACGGAGGCACGGAAGGCCTCGAGGGCCTCGATCCCCGCCCGCTCGGCGCGCCGGTTCGCCTCGGCGTCCAGCTTGCCCGGGCCGCTCCCGTCCCACTTGGAGAACTTCGGCCCCTGGAGGTGCAGCGCCTCGAGCCGGACGAAGTCCTTCCGCCCGGCCGCGTCCAGGAGGTCGCGGAGGGTCCGCTCGACCTCCTTCTGGGCTTCCGGGAACGGCTCCGCCACGGCATCGGCGGGTCCCGGAGCCCGGCAAGACGCCAGCACCGAGGCGAGGAGGAGCGCGCGCGCGGCCGAGCGCCAGCGGGGCCGTTGCACGGGATGGCTCATCCTATTCACCCTCCGCACGGCGAACGCAGAGAAGCCCCGCGCGAGCGCCCTCTGCGCGATCGCGCGCTTCCCGAAGAGCCAGGCGCACCGCTCAAAGCTCATCCGCCACGACCTCGACGAGCTGGTCCACGACGCCCTCGGGCAGCGCGTCGGTGAGCTCCACGGACTCGTCCATGTCCTTGTGGAACAGCCGCTCGAGGAGGACCGAGACCGTCTCCGGGTCCGACGTGGCGAGGTTCGCCTCACGGTTCACCTTGAGGCTGAGCTGATCGAGGTTGGCCGAGCCGAAACAGGCCCAACCGTCGATGACCCCCGCCTTGACGTGGGTCATGCGGGGGTAGATGAACACGCGGACCCCGTGGTGGAGGAGCGTGTTGATCGTCACCACGTTGCTCCGGTTCATGAGCCCGCTGTCCCCCCGCAGGGGGAGGATCGCCCGCGCATCGACGCCCCGCTTCCGCGCCGCGCAGACCTCGTAGACGACCTGGTCGTCGGCGAAGTACGCGTTCTCCAGGTAGAGGTAGCGCCGCGAGCGCCGGATCGCCTCGACCTGCGCGGCGAAGACCTCCGCCCGGCCCGGGCTCGTGAAGAGGAGGCGGACCGCGGGGCCTTCGGGCAGCGGCCCGGCGGCCCTCTCCCGGTCTCCCCGGGCGGTGAGGGCGGCGAGCCCACCCAGGGGCCCCGAGTCCGCCCAGGCCGCCGCGAAGTCCCGTTCGAGCATCGGGACCAGCGGCCCGGTCACCTCGACCATCATGTCGTGCCATTCGTACCGGTACTCGCGGCCGATGTTCATCCCCCCGAGGAAGGCCAGCTCCCCGTCGATGATGGTGCACTTCGAGTGGTCCCCGGCGAGCCAGGTGTTGGGACGGCGGCGGACCTGCACCCGCGACGAGTCCTCCAGGTGCCTGAGCATGGATGCGGGCAGCCTCACGGGCTCGATGGAGCCGCTCGCGGGAGGCAGATGCGAGGCGCCCAGGGTCCCCAGCCCGTCGCAGAGCACGCGGACCTCCGCTTCCCTCGACTTCCCCTTCAGGAGGTCGGCGATCTGGAGCGCCACGTCGTCGTTGTCGAAGATGTAGGTCCGCAGGTGGACCGAGCGCCGGGCGCCCTCGATGGCCTCCTGCAACCGGGGGAAGTACTCTCCGCCGTCGATCAGGAACCGCAGCCTGGCCGGCGCGGGCCGCTCGGAGACGGTCTCGTCGAGGCGCTCCTCGAACGCCGCGAGGTCCATCCCGAGGCCCTCCGCGGAGATCGGGGGGACCGCGATCGCCTCGAGCGCCGGGAGCCGCCGCAGGCGGACATCGAGGCGCTCGAGCTTCGTCTCGACGGAGTCCCGGAGCGCGAGGAAGAGGCGCACGGGAGCGCTCAGCGGGTGGTTGACCACGGCGACGGTGTGGCTCGACGCGAGGATGGAGACCAGGCTCATGGCGGCCCGCGCCCCCCGCTCGACGCGCTTCCAGCGCCCCTCCGGGGCAGGCTCCGCCGGCTCGAGCGCCAGGGTCACCGCATCGCCGGCGGAGGGGAGCACGCAGGCGAAGGGGAACGCCCCGCTGCCCAGCTCCCGAGTCGCAAACACGGTCGGGGGGCACCGATCGAGGGGTCGCCCGCTCCAGAGGGGGAAGATCCGCAGGCAGAGGTCCTTCAGCTCGCGCACGTCGTAGCGCCGGGTGAGATCCCGGCCGGGGGGCGCCTGGGTCAGGCAGACGGCCCGGTCCCTCTTCTCGTCGGTGAAGATCAGATAGAGCTCCTGGTCCCCGACCGAGAGCGTCACGCCCTTCCCAGGCTCCTGCGGGACGATCTCGCGGAGGACGAGGTTCCGGAAGCGCTCCCACTCGGCGGGGAGCGCGACCAGCGCCGGCTCAAGGCACGCCGTGCGCTCCTGCCAGCGCTCGTCGCCCACGCGCCGGAGGGAGACGGTCCGGCCGAAGGGCCGCGCTCCGGCGTTCGCAGCGCTCGGGACGCTCTCGGCGCTCTCCGTGCTCGGGTCCACGGATGCCTCGAAGCGGTGCGGGCGGCCCTGGACCAGGACCTCGAGGAAGATCGATCCGGAGCCCACCCAGGCCCTCGACAGGGTGCCCACGCCCAGGACCGGCGCCCGCGCCTTGGGCGGAGGGGCTCCCCCCGCGCAGCCCAGGGCGGCCCCGACCGCGAGCACCAGGGGAACGGAGAAGGTTGGACGCGCGCAGGTGAGCCTCACGGGCCACCCCCTTTCAAGAGCGACCACGGAGATGGATTCGCCACGGTGAAGTGGGTCCTCTGACGAGCGTACGCGATGATCGTCCAGTTTCCCTGCGAGGTCAACGACCTTGCGGGCCCTGCAGTCCCTGCATTTGTTCACCTCCTGCACAGCTCCCGCATCGCCGCCTCTTCGAGGAGGGCAGCGAGGGCCCTGAGGCCCGACTCCGCCACCGCCGCGAACGGGCTTTTCACGTTCGCGGCCCCGACCGCGGGCTCCTCGGCCCTGCAGGCGGCAGGAGCCAGTATAATGCACCGCGAGACCATGAGTGTCCACGCCGGGAGGAGAACGCTATGACCATCCACGATTGGACCCGCGTCGAAGCGGGGATCTTCCACGACTTCCACCACGGCTGGATCGAGGAGATCAAGAGGGCGCTCAACGGTGGCTTGTTGCCGGAAGACTACTACGCGCTCGCGGAGCAGCACGCGGCCGGGTTTGGCCCGGACGTGCTCACACTGCAAGGGCCCGAGGAGGAGGGGGGCACAAGCGGCCCCCGGACGACGCCATCGCCCGGGGGGGGCGGCCTGCTCCTCGCACCGCCCAAGGTCCGGCTCACCGCGGAGACAGACCTGGAGTTCTACCGCCGGAAGCAGAGCACGGTCGGCGTGCGCCATGTGAGCGGCGACCGGGTCGTCGCCATGGTGGAGATCGTGTCTCCGGGCAACAAGTCCAGCCGCAGCGCCCTGCGATCGTTCGTGGAGAAGGCCACCGACTTGCTGGACAAGCGGATGCACTTGCTGGTCCTCGACCTGCTCCCGCCAAGCCCGCGGGACCCCCAGGGGATCCACGGGGCCATTTGGGGTGAGATCACCGGTCAGGACTACGAGGCTCCGACCGATGGCCCGTTGACCCTGGTGGCGTACGAGAGCGGCCTCACGGTCCGTGCCTACATAGAACCCATGGCAGTCGGTGGCGTGCTCCCGTACATGCCGCTCTACCTCGAGCCAGGCGCCTACGTCAACGTGCCGCTGGACGCCACCTACCAGTCGGCCTTCCGCGGCGTGCCTCGGCGCTGGCAGCGTGTGCTCGAGGGACCCTCGCGATGAAGCGCATGCGGAACGACCCCTGCCCTACCCCTTCGCCCTCCGCAGCACGAACGCCGAGAAGCCCCGCGCCAGCGCCCGGTGAGCGCTCGCGAGCCGCTCGAGCAGCCAGCCGCCCTTCTGGCGCACGTTCAGCTCCTGGAGCTCGAGGGCGGCGCGGTCGTGGCTGATCCTCGCCGCGATCAGGTCCTCGTAGATCTGGTTCGCGGTCTTCCTGCGGCGCACGGCGTCGCCCGCGTCGAGGAAGCTCTCGACGAGGGCCGCGAGCCTCTCGACGAAGCTCGACTTCCTGCGCGCCGCCTTCAGCTTCTCGCGCAGCTCCCGCATCGCCGCCTCGAAGGTCGAGGAGATCACGGCCAGCTCGGCCTGGAAGGCCTCGGACTGGGCCGCGGGGCTCCGCTTCACCGCCTCGAGGGTCTCCTGGACGTGCTCCTCGGAGAGCACTCCGTACTCGCGGAAGGAGGCCAGGGCCCTGAGGCCCCGCTCGGCCGCCGCCGCGTCGAGGGTCTTCAGATCCTCGCAGGCCCTGTGGCAGGCGGCCCAGGCCTGCCAGCGGTACACGAAGTCGAGGCCCGTCCCCTTGATGTTCTGGATGCCCATGATCCGGTTCAGGTAGCCTGGCGGCGTCTCGCCGGCGATGGCCTTCACGATCTGCTCGCCCGTCGCGTGGTAGTCGTGGATCACGACGAGCTTCCGCTGGAACCAACTCCACAAGTGCGCGCGCAGCTCCTCGTCGAGTCGGCCGCGGAGCTCGCGGGGGGCGTCCTGGGCCCACCGCAGGAGGTCCTGGTGCTCCCGGAGCGCCTGGAGGTTCTCCTCGTGGTGGCGCAGGATCTCATCGAGATTCTCCTTCACGCCCGCCACGGCGAGCCGCTCCCGGAGCGCCGCGGAGTCCATGGCCGCGCCGGCGACCGAGGCCTCGAGGTCCTCCGGAAGGCCCTGGCCGCGCACCATGGCGGCGAGCCTCGCGAGGACGTGCTCCCGCTCGAAGGGGAGGCGGAAGCGGCGTGCCATCTCGCGCAGCACGGCGCAGGGGTCGTCGGGCGCGTCCTTGGGCCAGAGGCTGATCGTGGGCGCGTAGGCATCCCAGGACGCCTTGATGTACCCCAGGAGGCCCGTCAGGTTGCCGCCGATGAGGAAGTGCCGGTCGGCCTGGATGTCCTCGACGAGGACCCTCGCGAACACCCGCGAGCGCGGCACGCGGTCCGCCCGGTTGTTGACGACCGTGGTGATCCACACGCCGGGCTCCCTCACCGGGTCCTGGGCGTCGAAGCCGCAGCGGACCCAATTCGACAGCGTGCCGTGCCGCTCGTTTGCGGAGCAGCCGTTCGAGAACTGGAGGCGCCGCGTCTTCACCCGGGCCACGGGCGAGGTCTTGAGGACGCCCAGGTCCGGGACGACACGGTCCGCCATTTCCTTCAAGGCGAAGTCGCGCCGGATCCCGAGCTCGTCGGCGAGGCCGAGGACGAGGGCCACGTTCGACGGGTGCTCCTCGTAGGGGAAACGGGCGAGGACGTCGGGCGCGAGGATGCCGGCCTCGAGCCACGAGACGCGGCGGAGCTCCGTCCGCCCCTTCCTCGCGATCTCCTCGAGGATCGGGAGCATGACCTCCTCGGTCGTGACGGCCTTCGAGCGCGGGGGGAGGAAAATGCCGATCGTGTCGGGGATGTCGACGCCCGCGGGCCCCTGGATGTCCTCGTGGTCCGGGTAAGCGTTGGTGATGGTGGAGATGTCGTCCCGCACCCAGTGGTGCTGGAGGATCTCCACGTAGGAGGGCGTCAGGGCCATGCACTCCCAGAGGAAGACGTCGGCCTCGAGCCCGTGGGCGAGCTTGAGGACGTTCCGCTGCTCCCAGATCGTGGCCTTGTCGTAGGAGCGGAAGAGGAACATCTCGCGCGTCTTCCCGAAGGCCGGAGCGTTCAGGAACATGGCCTCGCACCCCGTCGTCTTCGAGACGACCCCGTGGCCGAGCGCGTTGAACAGGGCCGCCTTGAGGCGCTCCGTGCCCGACTTGCCGCGGGTGCCCCAGCCCCCCACCACGAGCGGGATCCTCCTCCTCCAGCGCCGCACGCTCGCGGTCGCGTGGACGTGGCGGGCGACGAAGAGGCCCGTCGCGACCCCGATGAAGAGCGCGAGGTCGAGGAGCGAGTTGTCGTAGACCGAGACGAAGTACTCCTTGAGGCGTCCCCACAGCTCGCCCGCGCCCAGGGGCAGGCCCACCGGGAAGAACCTGGTCACGGCCGGGTCCGGCCCGGGCGCTCCGCGCCCGGGGTGAGGCCGGAAGCGGAACCGGAAGCCGAGCGCCTCGAGGGCGCGCAGGTAGGCCGCCGGGCTCTCCTGGAGCTGGCTGCGCCAGTTGCGGAGCTTCGCGTGGGCCGCGAAGCGCGTCGTGAGGACGCGCCAGGCGCGGAGGCGGCCCGAGAGCGTCCGCGGCGGGACGATCTCGGTCACGCCCTCGCTCGTGAAGACCTTGACGGGCCGCGACCGGACCCGGCGAAGGCTCGAGAGCACCTCGTCGAGGAGCGGCAGGTACGGCCTCCAGCCCCCCTCCTCGGCGATGGCGAGCGGCTCGCCGGGCACCCGCGTCTCGGCGAGCTCGGCGAGGATCGCCGACGGCGCGCGCAGGCGGCCCCGGAAGATGCGGCCGATCGTGTGCCGGAAGCCCTGGCGCTTGTCGGGCGACGGGCTCCGGACCTCGTGGAGGAAGCGCCAGAGCCGGAACCCGAAGGCGTGGCCGCGCCGGATCGCGGGCCCCAGGGGCGTGCGCTCGAGCTCGAGGCCGAAGGAGTCCTGGCTCAGGACCGAGAGGACCCTGCCCGTCACCTCCTCGTCGGCCGGGAGCGAGACCGAGCGCGGGATGCGCCGGCGCTCCCCTTCCTCGAGGGCCTCGATCACGGGCTCGAGGACCGCCTTGAGGCCTCGCGCGGCGGGGGTGGAGGCGCACCAGATGCGCTCCATGGCCTGAGCGGCCCAGCGCCGCGCCGGGATGCTCCTCGCCTTGACGTGGAGACGTTCGAGGGCGGCGAAGGCACGCTCCTGCCACGCCTCGAGGAAGGGGCTCGAGGCCTCGGCGAGGAGCGACGCGCCCTCGGCCGCGACGTGCGCCGCGACGCGCAGCACGAACGGGTCCTGGTCCCCCACGAGGGCGGCCGCCAGGGTCTCGAGCACGCTCTCCTGGAGGTCCGCGCGGCCGGCGAGCTCGAGCGACGCCGCGAGCGCCGCGCCGCGCACCTGGGGCGCCGGGTCCTCGAGGGCCAGGTAGGGCAACCAGGCCGCCGCGAGGTCCGCCGGCAGGACGGGCAGGACGGCGGCGAGGCCCTGCCTCACGAAGGGGCTCGGGTCCCTGGCGACGGCGGGCAGAGACTCGGCGAGGGCCGGCATGCGCTCGAGGCTCCTCGCGAGGATCTCGACGGCTCGCCGGCGCACGAAGATGTCGTCGCCGGACGCGGGGTTCGCGAGGCGCCGCTCGAGCACCCTGCAGAGCGAGGAGGGAGAGAGGCTCTCGAGGAGGCCCAGGGCCTCGCACTGGAGCCAGACTTCGAGCCTCGTGTGCATGGCGGAGCGGTAGATGAACTGGAGGGTCCCCTCGTCGACGCTCCGCTCCTGGATCTCCGCCGGCAGGGCCTTCAGGGCCCGCGCCAGGCAGCGGAACGCGGCCACCGACACGCGGCTGTCGCCGTCGTAGGCGAAGAAAGGCTTCAGGGTCCTCCCCAGCTCGAGGCGCTCCCAGGCCGCGGCCGTGTCGATCTCGTGCTCCGAGGCGAGGAGCGTGCCGGCGAGGACGCCCGTCCGCTCGAGGACGAAGGCCACCTCCCGCTCGATCGACCCGAGCCGCCGCTCGTAGCGCTCGGTGATGGCGTCGTGGCCGAACCAGCGCGCGAAGGCCTTCGCGTCGCCTCGCAGCTCCCGCGCCGTCGCCCCGAGCTCGCGGGCGAAGTCGAGGATGTGGCGCTCCTTGTCCTCGGGCGTGAGGGCCCTCGAGAAGCGCTGGGCGTAGGCGGCGTACCTGCGCCTCAAGTCGAGGGCCGACTCGAGGAGGGCCGCCGAGCGCAGCTTGAGGAACGCCGTGAGCTGGCGCGCGATGGCGCCCGGCGCCTCGGATCGCCCGTCGAGGCCGATGGAGTCGAGCCGCTCGAGGAACGCGTCGACCAGCGGCTTCGCGAGCCGGCTGTGGAGCTTCCGCTCGTAGGGGTTGAGCCCCGTGAGCAGCGTCTCCAGGACGTCCCGCCGCTTCACCGGACCGCCTCCTCCTCTCTCCCCCCGCTCCTCTCCCCCCCGCTCCTCTCCCC
>JACQVW010000537.1 GCA_016209535.1 Planctomycetota bacterium
ACGATCGCGTACAGCGGAGCGTACGCTGAGGAGCTGCGACGCAGCATCGCGGCCGTGCAGCCGGCCGAAGCCAGGGGGGATTCTTGCTCAGGCTCTGAGGGTTTCTGCGGGCCGCGGACCGTTGATCCCGGCGCATCGTGCCCCTGTGGTAAGATCGAGGGACCCCAACCTTACCGGAACGAGGATCCTCCCTGCCATGAGACGACCCGAGACGCGCCGGCTGGTCGTGAGCCTCTGCCTGCTCGCCTGCTCCGCCGCGCTGGCCGGCCTCGCGGGCGGCTGTCGCCGCTCGGGTGGGGGCAGCGTCGCGGCGCGGGTGCGGCTCAACGAGCTCATGGCCTCGAACCAGCTCCTGGGCTTCGGGGTCCAGGACGATGCCGGGGATACGGTCTACTCGGACTGGGTGGAGCTCCACAACGCGTCGAGCTCCGCCGTGGGCCTCGCGGGCTGGTCCCTCTCGGACCGCGCCGACAGTCCGAGGAAGTTCGAGTTTCCGAGGGGGACCGTGATCGGGGCGCGCGGCTACCTCCTGGTCTTCTTCTACGACCACGAGCGCTGCCAGGTCCTGGCCGAGGCGGCGGCCCGCGAGTGCCGCGGGCGCGCGCGCGACTCGGCCGAGCTCGCGCGGTGCGAGGAGCGGCTCGACGAGGAGACCTCCGCCTGCAGGAGGCCCGCCGGACTCGTCGCGGAGTTCAACTTGAGCGCCGCCGCCGAGACGCTGTTCCTCTTCGGCCCCGGAGGTCTCGTCGCCGACCAGGTGGGCGTGAGGGCCCAGCCCGCGGGGCTCTCGAACGGCATCGACCCCGAGACGGGGGAGTACGGCGTCGAGTACGTGCCGACGCCGAGGGGGCCGAACGCGCCTGTCTATGTGAAGCCGCACGGCCTCCCCGACGCCGTTCCGAAGAGCGTGGCATGCGACGCGGGCGAGATGGAGGTCGAGATCAAGGTCGACAGGGACCTGGAGGCTCCCGACGAACTGGAGGTGACCCTCGAGCACGCGGACCTCATCGAATGCCCGAGCAGCACTGCCGGGATCCAAATGACGCAGGTTCCGGTCATCCGGGTCATGCCCGCGGGCGGCGACCCCGTCCGCACGGATGCCTCGCGGCTCGACGTCCATGGGCAGCCGCGGCCGGCGGAGATCGTGACCCTGACCTACTCCGCGTTCCTGCCCAGGGCCGACTGCGGCACCGTGCGAGCTCTCCGCATAACGGCCCGAGACAGGCTGGCGAGCCGGACGGTCGCGCCTTGCGTCACCTGCTGCGAGGAGCAGCCGCAGGTGCTCATCAATGAATACCAGCCGCTGAACTCCCGCGAGCATGGTTTCGTCTTCACCTTTGTGGACAAGGACGACGGCACGACCCACGTAGAGGATCCCGACTGGATCGAGCTCATCAACCATGGCGGCAAGCTCGTGGACATAGGGCATCTCGCGCTCGTGAGCTTGCGGGACATCTGCGAGTTGGACATCTCGCCCCACTGCCTCCCGCGGTACGACACGTGGCTCTTCGGCGAGCACGGCCGCGTGCCCGAGCCGCTCCCCCCGGGTGGCCTCCTCCTCGTCTTGGCGAACGACGACAATCGGCTCGTGGGGGAGCGGCGGGAGTACACGTGGGTCAGGGGGTGGGTCACGGAGCCCGCCCCCGACAAGCGGTACTTCTCGACCCATTTCGAGCTCAATCCCAACCGCGGCCCGGGGGCGCTCCCCGACGGTTTCGCCCTCGTTGACTCGCGCACCCACACGATCCTCGACAAGGTGACCCTCGACTTCTCCGGGACGGGAGGGATCGGCCAGGACAAGTCCGTGGGCCGCTTCGAGCCCGAGGACTACCTCACCAGGGCGCTGCGACCGGGCACCATCACCGACTGCCCGACGCCCGAGGCGCCCAACGTGCGCGCGTGCGACGTCCCGCCCGTCTTCGAGCGCGGCGTCTCGATCTCCTCGGCCTCGGGCGCCCGGCGCCCCGCCGCGGGGGAGGCCGTCACGGTGCGGACGCGTCTCAACGCCGACAGCGACACGCCGCTCGCGGAGATCGAGGTCGCGCTGACCTTCCAGCTCGACCGTGGCCCGGACATCGCGGCGCCGGTCGAGCTGAAGCTCACCGCGGACCAGTCGCCCGCCCTGCCGGCGAGCAAGCTCTACGACTTCACGGCCGTGATCCCGGGCCAGCTTGCGGGGACCTTCGTCCAGTTCGAGCTGAGGGCGCGCGACAGGCGTCTGGGCCTCGGCGCCGTCCGCAACCAGGCCGAGGAGGACGAGCTCTCGGGCCCCCGCGCCTCCTTCGTCTACCTCGTCGGGTTCACCCCGCCCGCCGGATCTCCGCGGCTGAGCGAGGTCCTGCCGGGGAACACGCGCACGGAGCTCCCGCCATTCAAGGGCCTGGATCCGTTCCCGACGCCGGACTTCGCCGAGGTCTTCAACCCCTCGGAGGCCGCCGTCGACCTCTCGGGCTTCCACCTCGCCGTGGCGGGGTCCGCCACGCAGCCCCTCGAGCTCGCCCGCGGGTTCGAGTTTCCCCCGGGGTCCGTCCTACCGCCGCGCGGCTTCCTGCCGGTCTTCTTCGGGCCGCCGCCGCCGGCCCTGCCGCCCGACCTCCCGTACCCCTACATCGAGGTGGCGGGCCTGGGCCTCGACCAGTGCCGCGAGACGCTGCACCTCGTGGCCCCGGACGCGCCCGAGCTCGGCGCGAACTGCGTCGTGGACACCTTGAGCTGGGACCTCAGCCTCGCGCAGCCCGTGGATGGCCAGTCGTGCAAGGTCGACCGGGCCGCCGGCCGCCTGTGCGAGGCCTGCGAGGGTCCGAAGTGCACCGTCGAGCTCGAGGTCCCCACGCCGGGCGCGTCGAACCGGGACGCCGGGGTCCGCGACATGCTCTTCCACGACGCGTACCACCAGGAGCTCGGGCCGCCCTTCCCGCCGGGGGTCCCCAGGGGAGCCAGGAACGCGTGCGTGCCGCCGGGAGCGAACGTCGAGCTGAACGCCGTCGCCTTCGTCGATGAGGCCTTGCGCGAGGCCTTCGGGCTGAGCGGGAGGATCGCCTCGGCCGTCTTCGTCGTGGACCGCGGGGCCGGCGAGGAGAGGATCCCCGCCGCGGGGGTCTCGTCCTTCCCGAGGTGCGCTCCCCCCGTGACCACGACGGGCTGTACGCTGCCTCCCGCGGGCTACTCGAACATGGCCTTCCGCCTCGTTCTCCAGGGCCCCTTCCCCTCCCCCGTCGTTCGCTACCGTCTCGAGGCCACGGACGCCTGCGGGAACGTCTTCGAGTCGCCCTGGGCGAGCTTCGGCACGGCGGCCGGCGCCCGGCCGGCGGTCGTGATCAACGAGGTCAACCGGGCCCACCCGGTGCCCGGAGACCCGGCGCCGCGGCCCTGGATCGAGCTCTTCAACCTGTCCGCCACCGAGGTCGACGCCTCGGGCATGTTCCTCTCGAGCGAGACCACGAACCCGCGCCGCGCCATGCTGCCCGAGGGCTCGCGCATCCCGCCCCGGGGCGCGCTCCTCGTCCTCACGAACGGCCTCGCGCGCCCGCCGCACGTCCGGGCCGATCTCCCCTGGACCGCCGAGACGGGCACGCTCTTCCTCATCGACGCGGAGGCGCGCGGGACGTGCGTCCTCGACGCCGTGGACTTCGACTTCACGGGCCTGCCCCTCGACGCATCCCTGGGCCGCCACCCCGACGGGACGGGCGCCCTCTCGAGGCTCCCGGACGCATCGCCGGGCAGCCCGAACTCGGCGGGCGGCGTGTTCCTCCGCGGCGACGCGAACGAGGACGCGAAGGTGAACGTGAGCGACATGGTGCGGGTGCTCGCGATCCTCTTCTCGGGCGAGGCCCGGCGGCCGGCCTGCGAGGACGCCCTCGACGCGGACGACGACGGGGCCGTGAGCGCGACGGACGCGGTCTACATCGGCAACGCCCTCTTCCGCCACGGCCCGGCCATCCCGCCCCCCTTCCCCGGCCCCGGCGCCGACCCGACGCCCGACGCCCTCGAGCCGGGCCGGGGAGGGGCGTGGGTCAACGCCG
>JACQVW010000538.1 GCA_016209535.1 Planctomycetota bacterium
CAGGGACCCCTGAAAACTCGCCCCTTTCGTTGATCTGCGGCAACTCCTTGGCTGCCGTCAATCTCCCCAAGCGCCCCCGCGGACCCGCCAGACGGCCACCGGAGCCCAACTCCCTCGACACACCTCCCATGTCAAGTCACCACAGGGCCTCTACGCTTGAAGCCAGTCTCTTGGCCCGGCTCGGCGCCCAAGAGTGTCACCCAATTCCGCCATTTCTTCATCCCATCTACAACTACCGCCGCTGTCACGGCGGAGAGGGCGGCCGTGAGCTTCACGTTCCCCCGAAGCTGTTCAATGTGAGGCGCGCCAAGAAAGATCCAAAGGAAGCACGGGAGGAACGTCGTCCAGGTCGTGATCAAGGCTCCCAGCGTGGCTGCGACGAGCGGCGGAAGCCCTCCGGGGTGATGCCATCCGCCGAGGAAGCCAACGAACTGGAGCACCATGATGAGGGGACCAGGTGTAGTTTCCGCAAGGCCCAGTCCATCGAGCATTTGCCCGGTACTGAGCCAGCCATGGGTTTCGACCGCTTGCTGCGACACGTAGGGGAGAACCGCATACGCTCCGCCGAAGGTGACCATGGCAGCTTTACTGAAGAACACGCCCTCGCGAGCGAGGGTGTGGCTCCACCCCAGCCAAACACCCACGAGCACCACGGGGAACCACCACAATATGAGGCACAGGCTCAGGACTCTCATCGCGCGTGCCCAAGAAGGCCGACTGTGGGCCATCGGTGCGGCGTCGTCCCGGATCACCGTCGGATCTTCGCTGTTGGAGCCGTGCCCAGTGACGACCAGGAACTTCTTCCACCCCAGGCGTCCACCCAGCAGTCCAAGAACACCCGCCGTGAGAATGATCAGAGGGAAGGGAACCTTGAGGAAGAAGATCGCCACGAAGGAGGCAGCGGCAAGCGACCACAAGACCTCGTTCTTGAGCGCCCTCTTGCCTATGCGCAGGACCGCTGCCGCGACGATCGCGAGCACTGCGGGTTTGAGCCCATAGAAGCTGGCCGCGACCCACTGGATGGTGTCGAAGCTGACATAAACCCAGCTCAGCGCATACAGGATGAAGACGGAGGGGAGGACAAAGAGTGTGCCCGCCACGATCCCGCCCCACGTTCGGTGCAGAAGCCAGCCCACGTACGTCGCGAGCTGCTGCGCCTCCGGACCCGGAAGGAGCATGCAGTAGTTGAGCGCGTGCAGGAACCGGCTCTCGCAGATCCATTTGCGCCGGTCGACCAGCTCCTCATGCAAGATCGCGATCTGCCCCGTGGGACCGCCGAAGCTGATGAATCCGAGCTTGAGCCAGAAACGGAAAGCCTCCCAGAAGCTCGGGTGTCGCGGAAGGGGAGAAGCGTCATCTGCGCCGGCGGTGGATTCCGTCGCCAAGCCCCCGTCCTTGGATTCCGCGTTCTGCCGGCCGTTCACGATTTGAAATCTCCCTCTGGTTTACCTCGCCGCACCATCTCCTGGCAGTAGGCGTAGAGCGCATCGTAGACGATCCCCTCGGCGGCCAGGATCTCGTGGTCGTCTCGGAAGCCGAGGTGACGGAATCCCTCCGCGATGGCCTCAAGCCCGGGCCCCTCGGGCTGGTTCCAGAGCGTGTTGTCGGTGTCGGCGCCGTTGACGATCCTTCCGAGGAGCATCAGAGCGGGGTCGCCTTCGAGGCGATACTTCTTGAGGATCGCCTCGAACGAGCACTTCTTCCCGTGGTGGCCGACCTCGGCATCTGGGACGTCGAACGGAGTCGCCCCAAGTCGCGCCGCTTCGCTCTTCACCTTATCTCCGGGAACGAAGAAGAACTCGGCCTCCGGGTCGATGAACTTCCTGATCAGCCAAGGGCAGGCCACGCGGTCGACCTTGACCTTCTCACGGGTGATCCACTTCATGATCAAAAGTCCTCGTTTATTCCACTATGTGTGGCCCTCGCCCCTCAGTCGAATCCTTGCCAAAGAGGAGCTGTACGCCGACGTAGGCGACGAGTTCAAGCCCGCCCTCCTCGGAATGTCTGATCCCTCGGCCCACGGCGCCGAGCAGGGTCAGGTTTGGGTGGGCGCTCCACCGACAGCCGGCCTGAACGAGGAGTTCGTCGTCTTCGAAGTCGCGTTCGGCGCTGCCGTGGACTTCGGCGAGCAACTCAAGCCCGTCGAGAGGTGAAAAGCCGACCGCAAGCCCGTAGAGCCACTCATCCTCAGCTTCAAGGAACACGTACCCCAGCTCGGGGTTCACAGACAGATGACCGAAGCTCTTCTCCATTTGGAAAGGCAAGACCCACGCAATGCCTTCTTCAACGAGGCCGCGCCGGGCTGAGGAGGTCGGGTTGTTGAATTCAACTTGGGGGTAGACGGAAACGTCCAGCCAATGCGCCTCCTGGTCTAGGAACCGCCACTTGGCGCCGATCTGGGAGTTGCCGAGGCCGTTCTTGCTCTCCTCTCCCTCCTCACGGAGAAAGAACCACGGCAACTCGAACTTCAGTTGAATCCGCTCTCCAACGCCGTAGTTGACATCGAGAAGCGGCGCTTCAATGGTCCGTTCGCTATCGCGCTTCTCGGCGGCGATCGCCAGGTTCACCTCCCAGTTACCATCTCCAGGTGTGCCAGGGTCATCGGTCATGAGCGGTGGCCCTCCTTGGGCGAGAAGCGCCTCCTTCCACGCCGCGCTAACAAGTATCGTCACCACGGAGAGTACCGTCTGCGGCGCATTTGGATGTACCCTGTTACGTGGGTACGCTTGGCCGGAGCCTTCACCCTCGACCATCACCGCGTTCGGATCGCCTTTGAGGCCTCCGCTTGAGCGTCGAGCGTGGAGCGTAAGCCACGCGCCAAGGTCGCCGCAGGACCCTTCCCCCAGTAGTGGAGGAAGAGCGTGCGCGGCTCCTCGTGCGTCATGTGGTGGTGGATCGCGACGACGTTGACCTCGGCCTTGCGGAGCGCCTTGAGGACCACCTGGAGCTCATCCTCGAGGACAGCGAAGTCGCCATCGACGACGGCCTGCGCGTCGCTTCCGGCAAAGGCTGCCCAGGTATTGATGCCCATCTCCTTCCCGACTTCGCAGCCGCATGGCATCTTAGCCTTCCGCCCGATGACGGCCTTGAACATCCCATCCTTCGTCTGCCCCTTGACGCCCAGGACATCCTCGATGCTCTTCGCGGTGATGGAGCTTGTCTTTGCAAACTCTTGGCCTCTGAAGCTAGCGCGCGGCGTTGGATTCGCCGAACGGACTGCCTTTACCTTGTCGAGGGCCCCGCGTACTCCCATTGCAAGCACCGCCGTCTCCCCCTCACCACCGATGTGCATGAAGTAGACCTTCGGCTGGTCGAAGAAGAAGTGGTTGTGGAGCGCCGTGACGTTGAGACCCGCTTCCAGCGCGCCGCTCATCACCACGTTTACCTCGTCTTCAAAGAGCACGAGGTCTCCCATGACCATAGCCTCCGCCTTGTTCCCGGCTTGGAAGGCGGCCCAGGAAGTCAATCCCATGAAGGGCGGCATTTGCCACTCGTCCACTGTCACTTGCACGTCGGTCCGCGGCGATGTCACCTTGAAGACCTTCTCTTCTTGGCTAAAGGCCCCCGCGAGACCAGTGATCTTCTCTATCTTGACGGTGTCAAGCTTTTGGTCTTGCCCACGGGCTAATTCGCCGGCCACGAGAATCAGAGCCGACGCCGCCACCAGCGCCACAAGTCGCGGTACTGCATTTGGCTCACAAACTCTATCCGTTGGCATTTGCCTCCTCCAGTTCGACGTCAGGGCCTTTCTGCGGCAGCCAACGCTATCGGGTGAACGTCAACTCGATCACCTCCGAGGCGTTGTGTGGGAAGTCCGCAGTCCGATCTAACACGGTTAACGCCATTTTGTACGCTCGAGAGACATCAAAGGCCGTGTCATCGCTGTTGCTGGTGTTCAATGCCCGGCTTAGCTCGAGAGTCCAGCGGCCGTCTGACCAAACCCCCTTTGCGCCCACATCGGCCGCGCTTCCGCTCGGCTTCCCCGGCAAGTTCTGGGCAACGCGGTCCCCTTGGAACTCGCTCGGCGCTGCTTGCTTCTTCTCAACCGTCTCACCCTTATCCTCTGGTCGGGCAATCCAGACCGTCTTGCCATTCCGCGCCCTATAGGAGTTGGCCTTGCCGGAGGGTTTCTCCAGGCTGAAGTGGTGGGTCTTGTCCATGGCATAGCCCTGTGGATTCGTGCGATACGATTTCCAGTGCCACACGTCCCAAACGCCCTCAGCACCTGCAAGCATGTCGGCGTCGAAAACGCCAGCGTGCTCGAAGGCAAGGGCGCACGTGTCATCGCGGTCGCTACCCTCCTCGTACGCCTTTTTCTCTTTGTTCCAAACCCATGTCTTGTGGGAGGCGCTATCGTCCGTTGGATCGTCCCACTCAACGAGGAAGTAGACCTCCTTGTCAGTGTGGACAGATCGAATCTGGACGACGGCACCACTTGTTGCGGCCGCACCCTCGGGGCTTCCAGGGCGGAAGATCCGCCGGGTCGCAACTTTGGCAGGCGACGCTTTGGACCAGACGCTATCATCTCCCTTACCGTTCACAACGGGCCCGGCCTCCACGCGCGCGGACACCAATCGTTTGGGCGCGTCTTCCCTGGTTTCGCCGCTCGCGCTTGCCCCCAGCCGGCTCGCTGCCAGGTCATCGAAATGCGTCTGCGCGTCGGCCTTGGTCCACAAGCCGATCTTCCCTGAGCCCTTTAATGTGGCGTCCTTCACGTCAAGAGCCTTCTTGCCATCAAAGTAGCACTCGATGTGGTCACCGTTCATGGTGACGCGGATCTCGTGCCACCCAGGAAGGCTGTCGCTGTCGGCGCTCCCAAGCTGAGTACGCCTACCGTCGACCACCTTGTAGACGCGGAAATTGTCCTCTAGAGGGTTGTAGCGAACGATGTAGTAGTTCCCCTTGTCCTTGGCGCGCCACACGAGCCCCCCTCCTTGGTCCACCTCACCACTGATCGCCTTCATCTTGACCGAGAGCTCCAGGTCCTGGTAGTCACTCTCCTTGACGAGCGCCAGGTTGAAAGTTGGGCCCGAGCTCTTGGCTGCCTGAGCCAAGACCTGGCCCTTCGAAGGCGCCGTCTCGTCAGCGGCGATCTTCCACTCGCCCACTTCTTGCGTGAAACCCGCCGGAAGACCTCCGGGAGTACCCGTGTCGAAGTTCCAGGACTTCCTCTCCCCCGCAGCGCTGAAAGCGACCCCGACCAACAACACTCCGATCGCAACGCCTACACCGACTGCCGGGGGTGTTCTCGCAAATTTCATGCAGTCCTCCTTTCGGGAAGTGCGGAAATCGCGCTCAGGCTATCGTTCCGCTATAGGTTCTGCTCCTGACATCTTCCTGAATTCTCTGTCAGGAACTCGTGGCCTCAGCACCGCTTCCCTTTTCAGCCAAAGGAAGCACGATGCGGAAGGTACTTCCCTTCCCCACCTCGCTCTCGAACTCGATGAGGCCTCCATGGACCTCGACCGCCCAGCGCGCGATCGAGAGCCCCAGACCCGTGCCTCCGAGTCCCCGCGAGCGTCCCTTATCCACACGGTAGAATCGCTCAAAGACGTGTTTCTGGCTCTCTCGTGGGATGCCGATACCGCTGTCCTTGACCTCTAGAATGGCCGAGAGATCCTTGGCTCTGACCGAGACGGAGATAGCGGACCTCTCCGGGCTGTACTTGATGGCATTGTCGTAGAGGTTGATGAGGGCCTGGCGCAGGACGAGGCGGTCCACCTCTGTCATCACGACACCGTCGTCTCCTACCTGGATCACCTGCTTCTTCTCCTCGGCAAGGACCGCGAGGTGCTCCGCGACCTCGCGGGCGAGCTCAGCCAAGTCCACCGGCTCCCGGCTTAGCTTCACATGGCCAGCGTCTGCCCGAGAGAGCATCAGGAGCTGCTCCACAAGCCTTGCGAGGCGATCCACCTCCTCGAGCATGCTTCCGATGATGTCCCGATACGATCTCTCATCCCGCGGTTCGCGCAAGCCAACCTCTCCCACGCTACGGATGGCCGTGAGCGGCGTGCGGAGCTCATGCGAGGCATCGGCCGTGAACCTGCGGAGCTGCTCAAAGGACTTCTCCAGACGAGCGAAGGTCTGGTTGAACACCGACGCGAGCTGGCCGAGCTCATCGTCCGGGTTGGCCACCGGCAGGCGCTCTCCCAGGCGATCGGCTGTGACCTTCACCGCCTGCTCGGCCATCCTCCCCACCGGGGCAAGCGCCCGACGCGCAAGGACGTACCCGCTGACGCCGGCGGCTCCAACCGCGATCACGAACCCAAGGGCGAGCAGGCCCAGGAGCTCCCAGAGCTCGTGCCGGAGGCGCTCCTCAGAGCGACCTACCCGGATCACAACCGAGACATCCCCCAGGGGGTAGCGGTCCGTGAGCACTCGAACCCGGCTGCCGTCGGGAAGCGCAAGCGAGCTGTACCCGGTGCTCCCTTGCGGCAAGGGAAGGAGGCTGGGGTCTACTCGTGCCCGCGCGAAGGACTTGCTGCGGTAAAGCGGTTTCCCGTCAAGGTTCCAGACCTCGACCCAGCCCTCTTCCTCGCCGTGCTCCTCAGCGTGACCCTGCACACGCCATCGAACCTCGCCGTCAGGCCTGACCTCCAGCATTTCCTCAGCGACTTCAAAGTCGTCATGGAGGCGCCGCTCGAGCTCCCTGAAGAGGTTTCGCTCGAGGAAAGTGAAAACCCCCGCGGCGTAGAGCAGGAGCAGGACCCCGAGCGATCCCGCATACCAGAGCGCCAGCCGCACGCGCACGCTTTTCGGTCGCCAGTTGGCGCTCACGGTTCGCCCTCCTGCAGAACGAAACCGACCCCGCGCACGGTGTGGAGCAGCTTCACACCGAGGTCCGCGTCGATTTTCTTCCGCAGCCGCGCCATGTGGACATCGATCACGTTATCGAGCGGCGTGGCGCGCGAAGCCTCCTGCCACACATCGCGCGCCAACATCTCCCGTGACACAACCTGCCGTTGATGCCGGAGCAAGTACTCAAGGAGCCCAAATTCGCGGGCCGTGAGCTCAAGCTGTGAACCGCCTCGCGTGACCCTGCGAGTCACGAGGTCCATTTCCAGGTCGCTCACCTTCAACCGAAGGGCCTGATCTTGCCTGCCTCGCCGCAACAGCGCCCGGATGCGGGCCAGCAGCTCCGGAAAGGCGAACGGCTTCACGAGGTAATCGTCGGCTCCAGTATCCAGGCCTTGGACGCGGTCCTCGACTGCGTCCCTCGCCGTCAGGATCAAGACCGGCGTCTGGACACCGCGGCGCCTCAGAGTCTCAAGAACCTCAGTGCCGCTCCGTCCGGGGAGCATGAGATCGAGGACGATCACGTCGAAGGTCTCCTGGTGCGATAGGAAAAATCCCTCCTCGCCGCTTTCTGCGACGACAACCTGATAGCCCTCCGCCTCCAGCCCCTCCTTGAGGGCTCGCGCTACCTTACGCTCGTCTTCCACGACAAGGATCCGCATGCCGCCAATCTAGGTCAGGGCCCCCCCTTCTTTGAACTGAATTCTTCCTGACAGTTCGTTAAGGATCTCGGCCCCCGACGGTCGTCCTCGAGGTCGTCGAGACGCCGCCCTCGGCGGGCACGGCCAGCGGGAACACGACCAAAGCCGCGACGCTCAGGAACGGCCTCGAGGTCAAGGTGCCGCGATTCATCGTGATCGGCGACAAGGTGCGGATCAACACCGCGACCCGGGAGTACCTCGGCAAGGAGAACGAGTAGGCGGCTACTCGAGGAGCCAGGCGATGGGCTTCCCCGCCGCCGGGCGCTCGGCGAGGTAATCGATCCCGAGGAGGGCGCACAGGGTCGCCGCGACCTGGCTCTGGTGCACGAGGCCCTGCTCCTTGATCTCCCCGCGCCGCTCGATGTCGGGTCCCGCGGCGGCGATCCAGATGAACTGCGCGCCCTCCACCTTCTCGCCGTGGTCCTTCCAGTCCGCCGGCGTGTCGCCGCGGCCGTGGTCCGTCGTGATCACGAGGGAGGTCCTCCCGCGGTACTCCTCGGTCGACTCCAGCGTCTCCCAGAGCTCCTTCAGGAAGCGGTCGGAACGTTCGAGGGCCTGGAGGTAGCGGTCGTAGCGGCCATCGTGCGACCAGTCGTCCGTCTCGCCGAGGCCGATGTAGAGGACCCGCGGCCTGTGGGTCTTCAGGTGGACGAGGGCGAAGCGGAAGGTGTAGGCGTCGTGCCGCACCGCGTCCCAGGGCGTCTGGGTCTCGAGCTGGAGGCGCGAGAGGAGCCGGACCTCCGGGTCCGGGTGCTCGTAGGGCTCGAAGCCCGCGTTGGCCGTGATGGCGCCGCGCTCGTGCTCGACGATCGCATCCAGGACGTCCCAGGAGCAGAAGGCCGCCACGCCCTTCGCGTCGAGCCCGAGCTTCCGCCTCAAATGCTCGAGGACCGTGGGGCTCGGGCTCTGCACCTTGTCGTTGGACTTTATCAGCTCGTCCTGCGCCTCCCCCGTGAGGATCTCCGCGTAGCCCGGGTAGGAGAAGCGGTGGCGGTTCGTGACCCGCGCGACGTTGCCGAGGGCCCGGTTCCCCGCGATGGCGCCGTGCTCCGCGAGGAGCGTGCCCCATAGGAAGGGGAGGAGCTTCCTGCGCCGCTCCTCGGCGGTCGGCGCCCAGTACCGCCCGTGCGCCGGCGTGTCCTCCACCTTCACCTTGGGGTCCTCCCTGGCCGTGACGGCCCGGAGGACGTCGAGGTCGACGCCCCCGAAGACCTCCTGGGTCCTCGCGCCGTCGAGGGTCACTAGGACGACGTTCCGCGTCCGGCGCACGGCCGCAGGCGGCGCGGCGCAGCCGGCGGCGAGGGCGGCCAGGAGGAGCAAGGCGCGGTGGGCTCTCATGGGACCTCTCGGCCGCCCCGGAGGGCTAGCCCTCGCACTCGAGCTCGTCCGGAGTCGGGTCGGGCCCCGCCTCGGGGAAGGGCTGCGGGATCACGGGACCCCTCTGGAAGAGGTACTGGAGCAGGTAGACCGCGTCCGTGAGGTCCAGCTTGCCCGTGTCGTCCGCGTCGGCCGCATCGAGGCAGGCGAGCGCCGCGCCCCCGAAGAGGTGGAGGAGGACCCGGATCGCGTCGGAGACGTTGACCTTGCCGTCGGGGCTCGCGTCGCCGCGCACGAAGGCCTTCCCGCCGCCGAGCGGCGCCTTGCCGCTCTCGGGAGGGCCGGCGCCTTGCGGCGCGAAGGCCGTATCCAGCGTGAGGAGGACCTTGTCGATGACCTGCCCGCTCTCCCGCACGTACACGCTGAAGAGCTGGAGCCCCGGGCGCTCCACCTGGACCTGCTGGGGGCCCTCGAGGCGCGAATCCCCCCCCCAGGCGAAGCCGCTCGGGTCCACGGCGAACTGATGGGCCCAGCGAGTGCTCCTCGCGAGGCCGCCGAGGCCCACGTAGCAGGAGTCGGCGCTCGTATCGAGGTTGAGGGCCCGCAGCCAGACGCGGTACGCGCCGGGCCGCTCGAAGAGGACCGCGTAGCGCAGCTCCGGCGCGACGCCCACGTACCGCTGGAGGAACGTCGTGCGCTTCGACTCGAGGGCCTTCATGTACCCGGCGCCCGAGAAGCCCGCGCTCGCGGCCTCCAGGTCCCACCAGACGGTGGTCGCCCCGTTCCGCTCGTTCGAGCTGAAGCTCTCCGCCTCCAGGACCACGATGCCGTCCTTCTCCACGAAGGCCGCCTCGGGCCTCGGCAGCACCGTGATCGTCACCGAGTCCTTGAGCTCGATCCCCCGCACCGTGACGATCAGCGTGATCGCGTGGACGCCGGGCGCGTCGAAGACCGCCGTCGGGTAGCTCCCCTCCATGCCGTTCGACCAGCGGTAGGTCACGCCCTCGCCCGGCTCGGGCCTCGAGGCGCGGGCGTCGAACTGGACGATCGTGCCCGCATAGACGGTCTGGTCCGGCCCCGCGTCGAGGTCGACCCCGGCCAGCTTCTGGTTCACGAGGTTGTAGCGCGTGACGGCGAAGGCCTTGAAGCTGGTCGCGCGGCCCGGGAAGCTGCACGAGACGCCCGCGGGGGCCTTCGCCGCCTCGGCGGGGTCCGCCACCGCCGTGACCTCGTCGACGAGCCGCGCGATGTTGTCGGGGTGCAGGATCGTGTTGTTCAGGAGGAGGAGCCGGTCCTCGTACTCGGGGCGGTAGCTCTTCAAGAGCGAGTCCTTCACGTAGTTCCACCAGCCCGAGCGGTTGTCGGGATCGCCCTGCTCGCCCATGTAGAGCGACGCGTTGGCCGGCTTCCACTCGCCGAAGTTCTGGTCCAGGTCCCAGGGGAAGATGAGCCACTTGCCGTCGCTCAGTCGCTGGTACAGGAAGTGGTTCTGGAACATGTCGTCGAAGGGCACCGACCAGTTCATGATGGCCACGTAGTCGAGGAGCAGGTCGAGGTCGAAGCGCTCGGCGAAGTACTCCCGCAGCGCGTCGGGGCCGGCGCGGCGCGCCGCGCTCAGATCCTCGATCAGGCGGATGAGCTCGTCGTAGCTCGCCCAGCCGTGGGTCTTCCGGTCGTACGTGGCGGCGTACCTCGCCTCCTTCGGGTGGCCGCAGAAGGGCAGGAGCACGCGCTCGTCGCCCCACCCGTAAGGCCCCTCGTCGCAGTTGCAGCCCGCGGACTTGAAGAGGTGCCCCACGCGCTCCCGCGGCTGGCCCGGGTGCGCCTCGGCCATCTCGCGGTGGTAGCGGCGCATCATCTCCTCGCCGCCCCGCTCGAGCTGGATCATGTAGTGGTAGTAGCCGCCGTTGACGTGGAACCGGATGAACCTCGTCCTCGAGCCGGGGAGGCCCGCGGCCTCGAAGAGCCGGTAGCCCACGCCGGCGTTGTAGCCGGGGCAGCCCTGGGTGAGCTTGTTGAGGAGGAGCACGCTCTCGCCGTCCACCTGCTCGTAGCGTGGCAGCTCGATCCTCCAGCTCAAGGCCCTCAGCGGCGACGGCCCCCCCTGGGGCCGCGGGAAGGGCCAGGCGTTGATCGCCGGGCCGTTGGTGCGGTTCCACCGGCTCCCCTGGTACCGCACGAAGGCGTCCATGACGCGCCCGTCGTAGACGAGGACCGCCGGGTAGACCTTGTCCCAGGTGGGGCTCAAGTTGCACCCGCTCACGCGGTTCGACTGGATTCCGGTCCACATGCGGCCCCAGTTCACGGGCGAGATCAGCACCTGGTACACGCGGGTCCTCGTCTCGATCTCGGGGCTCACGAACCAGGCGTACCAGCCGTTGGGGTCGCTCGGCCGCGGCGAGACGACCTCGACGCCCGCGCCGCGGTCGGCCCGGATCCGGTAGCGGACGACGGTGTTGTCGGGCTTCCCCGGAAGCAGCGCCGCGTAGACGCCGTCGCCCGCGATGAGGTCGGCCCCCTTCCCGTCGTCGGTCATGGCGGCCGCCAGGACGGTCTTCTCCCCCCCCAGGATCACGTCGTCCACGTAGTGCTCGATCTCCACGGGCCCCGAGGGGCCCCGCGGGGCGAACTGCGCCTGGACGCGGACCGGCTGGTCCGAGCGGATGAGCTCGCCGCCGTCCTCGGGCGCGGCGAGGAGGGCGTCGACGATCGGGAGGGGCTCCGCGCGGGCCTCGCCGTTGGGCCTCCCGGGCGTGGGCCCGTCGAGCTTCGAGGGCGCCCAGTTGGCGAGCTCGCCCGCGGGCCGCTCGAAGCTCACGCGCTCCAGGGAGTGGCCCAGGTAGCGGTGCGGCTCGAGGGGGAGGAGCTCGGGCTTGAGCCACGGCTCGTCGGCCCCCAGGGCGTCGGCCCCCACGGGCCAGGGGAAGTCGTCGTCGTAGCTCATGGAGTCGATGCCCTGCCCCTCGGCGCCGATCAGGGCCACCTTGTCGCCCCCGTTGTCGAGCTCGCGGGCGTAGTCGCCGAGCACCTCGGCCTCGCCGAGCCCGTAGGCGGCGACGGCGGCGAGCTTCGCCCGGCTCTTCGCGACGACCCGGTACGCCCCCGGGGCGATCGAGGCGCCCTCGGGGAACGCGAAGTCGATCCCGCCGGCGAGGCGCCAGCCCCGCAGCGCGACGGCCTCCGCGCCGGCGTTGTGGATCTCGATGAACTCGTGCTCGTCCTCGAGGGCCTGCTCGAGCACCGGGTGGTAGTGGACCTCGGAGAGGAACACGCGCGGCCGCGGCGGATCGACGGGCGGGCAGACCGGCGCGAGGCCCGCCGTCCCCGGCGAGCCGCCGTGGAGCTCGGGGGCCCCGGGGACCGGGCCGGCGCGCCAGCTCGACGGCAGCGCCGGGTCCGAGCTCATGCAGGCTCGCTCGAGGGATGCCCCGAACCCGTCGGCGAGGAAGTCCCAGGGCGGGTCGTCGTCGTAGGCGAAGGCCTCCCCGGCCCCGCCGGGCCCCGCGAGCGCGAGCGTCTCGCCCTCGTTGGCCAGGCTGCCCTCGTACTCCCCGAGGATGGCGCCGTCGGGCAGCTCGGGGTAGGCCCTCCGCAGCGCCTCGCGCGACCGGCAGACGACGGCGTAAGCCCCCGCCTCGAGCCGTGCCCCGGCCGGGAGATCGAGCTCGATCCCGTCCGTGAAGGCCCACCCCGCGAGCTCCACGGCCTCGGCGCCGTCGTTGGTGAGCTCCACGTACTCGTAGTCCGAGCCGTGGGGCGAGTTGTACATCACCTCGCTGACCCGCACCGCCGCAGGGAGTGAGCCCCCGGCGACGAGAACCGTGCACGCGACGGGCAAGGCCCGCCCGCGAAAACCCCTGTGCTCCATGGAAGACTCCGCTTCGTACCGCTCCTGAGACCCGGAAAGGCTCCAGGGTAAGGGGTACGCCGCGGAGGTGTCAAGGCGCAGACGCCGGGGGAAAGCGCCGCTGGAACCGCGCACGGCACAGAGCGTGCCCGGGGGCTCTCACCGGGCCGCCGGCACGCCCAGGACGGCCCCGGGCTCGATCCCGAGCCTCCGCAGCTCGCCCTCCGAGGCGGCACGCGCCTCGTCGCTCCGGAGGCCGGCGAGGGCCCAGACCCGCACGAAGGCCTCGGCGGGAGCGTCGAAGATGCGCGCGACGAGGCCGCGCGCCTCCGCGGCCTCCGCGCCGTCCGGGGCGAGCCTCGCGGCGAGGAGGGCCAGGGCCCGCGCCTCGCCGGGCTCCCCCTGGCGCGCGCAGGCCTCGGCGAGGGCCGCGTACTCCCCCGCCGAGCGCGAGAGGCCGAGCGCGCGCATGCGGCCCCGCGCCTCCGCCCGCCGGCGCCCGAGCTCGTCCCCGGCCTCCGGCGTGACCGCGGCCCGCTCGCGGGCCCGGCGCAGGACCGCGACCACGCCGGGCTCCTGCGGGAGGGCCTCGAGGGCCCGGATCGCGTCCCAGGGCCTCTCGATCCGGGTCGAGAGCCCAGCGAGGGCCAGGTAGGCCGTGCCGAGGCTCGGGCTCGCCTCGATCGCCCGGTTGTAGAGGACCATCGCCTCCTGGAGCCTCCCCCGCTCCTCCTCGGCGCGGCCGCGCCGCTCGAGGGCGCGGGCCGGGTCGCCCGCGGCCTCGAGCCCGAGCGCCTCCTGCTCGGCCCGGCGGAACCCGTGGCCGGCGCGGTACCGCTCGAGGAGATGCTCCGCGTCCGCCGAGCGACCGCTCGCTGCGAGGGCGCGGCCGAGCTGCAGGCAGCCCTCGTCGACCCACGGGTCCTCGACCAGCACGCTCGCGGCCGCCGCCGCGGCCGCGCTCGCCTCGCCGAGGCCGAGGAGGGCCCTCGAGCTGAGCAGGCTCCGGCGCAGCGGGGCCTCGCCTCGAGGCGCGGCGAGGGTCAGGACGGCGCCGCGGAAGTCCCCCAGCTCGACCCGGGCCTCGGCGAGGTCGAGCCGCGCCGCCGCGTCGAGCCTCCCGTGGCGCTCGAGCCCTTCGAGGAGCGACGCCGCCTCGCGAGGCCTCGCCAGCGTCAAGAGGAGCGACGCCTGCCGCCGCCGCAGCGCCGCCTCGCCCTCGCCCGGGGCGAACCCCGAGGGGTCCGGGGGCGCGGCTTCGGCCTCGATCGCGGCCAGCGCCTCGGCCACGCGGTGGCGGGCCGCGAGGTCGTTCGCCCGCGCGAGGACCGCCTCGGGGCTCGCGCGCCCCGCCCGCCCTGCCCGTCCCGGCCCGCCGTCGCAGGCCGCGCGGGCGAGGAGCAAGGCGGCGCCGCCGGCCCTCGGGCCGAGGCGGCGGGGTCGCGGGGTCTGGGGCATCGGGGGACATTCTATTCCTTACCGGTCCCTCGCAAAGGATCGGCGCCCAGGCCTGCCGAAATACGCAAGGATGAGCCTCTACGCGGGCTACCGCCACACGCGCTTCAAGCTCGACCCGGACCGACGCGCCGTATGGAGCGCCATCGCGGACTACCTCCAGCGCTACGTCCCCGAGGACGGCGCGGTCCTCGACCTCGGGAGCGGCTACTGCGACCTCATCAACGCGATCCGGGCCCGGAGGAAGTGGGCCGTGGACCTCTACATCGATCCCGCCGAGTTCGCCGGAGAGGGCATCACGGCCCTCCGGGCCGACGTGACGGACCTCGGGGCGGTCCCCGACGGCTCCCTCGACGCCGTCTTCTCCTCGAACCTCCTCGAGCACTTGACATACGACCAGCTCGCCCTCGCCATGCTCGGGATCAAGTCGAAGCTGCGCCCGGGGGGGCGTTTCATCGCGATCCAGCCGAACTACACCTACTGCTACCGGCAGTACTTCGACGACTACACCCACGTCCGCGTCTTCAGCCACGTGAGCCTGGCCGATTACCTCGAGGCGCAGGGCTTCGAGCTCGAGCGCGTGACCCCGCGGTTCCTCCCCTTCAGCATGCGGAGCCGCCTGCCCAAGTGGCGCGCCCTCGTGTGGCTCTACCTCCGCTCGCCCGTGCGCCCCTTCGCGAAGCAGATGCTCATCGTGGCGCGGAAGCCTTGACGGCACCCTCCGGACCCTCGAGCCCGGCGAGCCTCGCCCGCGCCTCCCGGACCAGCGGCTCCTGGGGAAGGAGCTCGGCGCCGGAGATCACGAGCCGCCAGTGCCCGGCCGCCTCCGCCGGCCTGCCGGCCGCCTCGAGGGCCCGCGCCAGGTTCGCCCGGGCGAGGAGGTAGCGCGGGTGCTCCTCGGCTAGGCCCGCCCAGACCGCGATGGCCCGGTCGAGCTCGCCGCGGGCCAGGTGCACCTCGGCCAGGTTGTTGCGCGGCCTCGGGTCGCGCGGCGCCAGGGCCGCGGCGCGCTCGTAGAGCTCCCGGGCTTCCTCGAGCCTGCCCTGCCGGCGCGCGATCCTCGCGAGGCGGTGCACGGCCTCGGGGACCTCGCCGAAGCGCTCGCGCACGCGCCGGTACGTTCGCTCCGCCGCGCCGTCGTCCCCACCGACCTCGTGGGTCTCGCCGAGGTTCATGAGCGGCGCGGGGTTCCGCGGGAGCGCCGCCGCCTGGTGCCGCCAGAAGGTCTCGCTCGATGCCCACGCGAGGTTGCGCGACGCGAGGACCGCGCCGTGGACGGCGAGGAACGCGGCGAGCCCGCCCGCCGCGGCGAGCCGGGCGGCGCGGCCTCGGGCGCCCGCCACGGCCCGCGCCCCGTCGAGGATCGCCGCCCCGGCGAGCCCCGCCACCAGGGCGAAGGCGATCGAGGGCAGGTAGAGGTACCGCTCGGCGTAGTAGATCCCGTGGGGCACCACGTTCAGGTAGGGGACGAGGCTCCCGTAGAAGAGGACGAGGGAGAAGGGCGCCCAGGGCCGCGACCGGTGGCGCCAGGCGAGCCCGGCGAGCGCCCCGAGGAGGCCGGCGGCGCTCAGGAAGCTCGCGCTCCAGGGCGCGCGGACGAAGTCCACCTCGTAGATCGCCTGGTGCCGCCACGGCAGGAGGACGTGGAGCGCGTAGTCGCGCCAGAGGACGACGTTCGTCAGGAGCACGGCGGGGAGCCCGCCCTCGGGGTACTCCTCGATCACGCCGTCCTGGGCGATGAGCTTGAGGAAGGTGGCGATCATGGCGAGCGAGAGCGCGGCGTAGGGCGCGAGGGGGAGGAGGCGCGCCTTGAGGCTCAGGCCGCGCCGGTACGCGAGGTCGTAGGCCAGGGCCCAGAGCGGGAAGACGAAGGAGCTCGCCTTCGAGCCGAGGGCGAGGACGAGGAGCGCGAGCGTGACCCCATAGCGCCCTTCTCGGGCCCGCCACCGGATGTGGGCGAGAAGCGCGAGGACGAGGAACAGGGCCGAGAGCGGGTCCTTCCGCCCGCTCAGCCACGTCACGCTCTCGACGTGGGCGGCGTGGACGGCGAAGACGAGGGCGCCCAGGAGCGCCGCGGCCGGCGCGGCGCCGAGGCGCAGGAAGAGGAGGACCAGCGCCGCCGAGGTCGCGGCGTGGAGCGCCACGTTGACCGCCGAGAACCAGAAAGGGTCGTCCCCCGAGAGGACGAAGTTGGCGAGAAGCGTGAGGTCGCGGACGGGCAGCCACTCCTCGCGGGCGGGCACGGGGCTCAGGATCCTCCAGAGGTTCTCGAGGGTGGCCTCCCTCAGGAAGGGCTGGCCCAGGATCACGATGTTGTCGTCCCAGGTGAGGAACTCGTTCCCGAGGGCGTCCAGGTACGGCAGGAGGGCGGCGAGGGCCGCGAGCACCGCCAGGGCGCGCGGCCCGGGAGCACGGCGCGGGATCACCGCGGGCTCTCCAGCTCCTCGAGGGCCGTCTCGCGGCGCCGCTCGAAGAGGCTGCGCGAGGACCCGGGGCGCCCGGGCCGCGCGGCCGCGGGCGGAGGCGGCTCGGCGAGCACGGGCTCGGGGTGCCGGATGATCCCCGAGGCGTCGTAGGTGCCCAGGAGCGTGCGCGCCCGGAAGGAGAGGATCATCCCGATCATGCGCAGGCCGAGCCGGAAGGCCCTCCAGAAGCTGCCCGTCACGGAGGACCGCCCGACCCGGGGCCGGTAGTTCACGCCGATCTCGGTGAAGGGGACCCTCGCGGCGATCATGAGGAGCGTCAGGTGCGGCCCGAAGTGCGACCCTCCGACGGCGAAGGCGTCCCGCACCCGCTCGAGGGCCTCGCGCGACAGGAGGCGCATGGTGCAGCCCACGTCGGTGAGGATCGAGCAGTTGAAGAGGAGCTCGATCAGCTTCGCCACGGCCCAGTTCCCCCACTTGAGGAAGATCCCCATGTTGGCGCCCGCCCAGATGAGCTCCTTCGTGGTGCGGGTGCCGAGGACGTAGCCGAAGTCGTCGGAGTAGGCGAGGAGCTTCACGACGTCGCGGGGCTCGAAGGTCCCATCGGGCTCCGAGAGGACGAGGAGGTCCCCCGTGCTGATCTCGAGGCCGCGGCGGCAGGCCCAGCCGTAGCCCTGCCGCGGCTCGGTGACCTCCACGGCCCCCGTGCCGCGGACCTCGGTGGACGTGCCCGGGGCGGCGTTGTTGTTGACGACGATGACCTCGTCCACGTACCCCGTCGCGAAGAACCCCTCGATCGACCGGCGGATGGAGTCCCGCTCGTTGAACGTGGGGAGGATCACCGAGACGCGCTTCGAGCACCACATGGCCCTCCCTGTATCGGCCGCCGGACGTGCCTCACCTTGGCAGGCGGGGACGTTCCGGGTAAGGGCCGGGCAGGAGCCTACGGCGCCCGGACCCGCACCCGCACGATGGGGGCCAGTCGAGGGGGGCGGGCCCGGCGCCCGGCGCGCCCCACGCGATTGACAGGAGGAGCCACGGGGTCATCATGCCCGTGAGTCTCCACGCCCCCCGGGAGGAATGCAACGTGTCCCTGACTCTCCTCACCGCGATCGCCCTGGCCTCGCCGGCCGCGCCGCCGGCCGGGAGCCGCCTCGCACACCTCGACGAGCGCTCGCCCTTCGCCGTGGGGCCGGGCTTCCCGCGGCTCACCACGCCCATGTGGTTCGGCGAGGAGGGCGTCGACGCCGTCGTGATCCTCTCGATCGACGACATGACTCTGAACGCCGAGAGGTACCGCGCGTACCTCGAGCCCATCCTCCGGCGCCTGAAGGAGGTCGAGGGCCGCAGCCCGCTGAGCATCTTCACCTGCCGCATCGACCCGGCGGACCCTCAGCTCGCGCCGTGGGCCTCGGACGGCGTGCGCCTCGACGTCCACACGCGCTCTCACCCCTGCCCGCTCCTCGGGAAGGGGTTCGATGCGGCCGCCCAGGACGTGCTCGCCTGCGTCTCGGGCCTCGCCGCCGTCCCCGGGGGACCGCCGGCGGCCTACCGCATGCCCTGCTGCGACTCGATCAACTCGGCCTCGCCGCGCTTCTTCAGCGAGATCCTGCCCCTGCGCACTCCCGACGGGCACTTCCTCCGGGCCGACAGCTCGGTCCTCATGTTCCTCGACGCCTCGTACAGGGCCTACGCGCCCTTCGTGAGCTACGCGGCGACGGCCGAGGGCTACCCGTACCCCTACGTCGTCGCCGGGGTCCTCTGGGAGCTCCCGATCATCGCGCCCTCGGACTGGCAGGCCCAGAACCGCCGGCGGCCGTTCAACCCGCAGACCGTGGCGGACATGGAGGCGGCGCTCGACGGGATCGTCGAGGCGAAGGGAGTCTACACGCTCTGCTTCCACCCCCACGGCTGGATCCGGAACGACCAGGTCGTCGAGGTGATCGACCACGCCGTGAAGCGCCACGGCCGCCGCGTCCGCTTCCTCAACTTCCACGACGTCCTCGAGCGGATCGACCGGAAGCTCCTCGGCGGCGTGCCCCTGCGCGGGCCCGACGGAGGCGACCAGGGCGTGCGCCTCCTCGACCTCGACGCGGACGGCGCCCTCGACGTCGTCATCGGGAACGACGAGCGGCGCGAGACGCGGGTCTGGGACCCGGAGGCCTCGCGCTTCCGCGTCACCGGGTTCCCGTTCCGGATCGTGACGCGCGCCTCGGGCGAGGCGTGCCCGACGGGCGTGAGGTTCGGCGTGCTGCAGGCGAACGGCTTCGCCTCGGCGCTCGTCGCGAGCGAGGAGGAGTCGGGCCTGGCCCACTTCGACGGCGAGCGGTGGACCCTCGTCGAGCCCTCGCCCCTCGGCGGGCTCGAGGTCGGAGGGCTGCCCGTCGTGACAGCCGTGGAGGGCCGCGACCGGGGCGTGCGGCTCCGCGACGCCGGCGGGGACGGCCTCTCGGAGCTCCTCGTGTCGAACGAGCGGCAGAACGCCTGCTTCCGCTGGGACGCGGACCGGCGGGCCTTCGCGCCCCTCCCCTACGCATTGCCGCGCCCGGCGAGCATCGCCGACGCCGAGGGACGCGACCGCGGCGCGAGGTTCCACGACCTCGACGGGGACGGCCGCGACGACGTGCTCCTCTCGAACGACGACGAGTACTACGTCTACCTCTTCGAGGAGGGCCGCGGCTGGTCACGCCGCGTGCTGCACGGCGCCGCGGGGGCCGTGGGAGCCCTCCCGAGGTTCGTGAGCGCGGGCCGCGACATGGGCGCCTGGATCCAGGGCGGCGCGCTCTACTGCGCGAACGAGGACACCGCGCGCCTCCCGGACCTCGTCGAGGTCCGGCGCCTCGACCTCCTGATCGAGCACGCCGCGAGCCGTCCCCTCGAGCCCGAGGAGGCCCTCGAGGCCTTCCGGGTCGCCCCGGGCCGGCGGGTGGAGCTCTTCGCCGCGGAGCCCCTGGTCCGGGACCCCGTCGCCGTGGACTTCGGTCCCGACGGCCGCACCTGGGTCGCCGAGATGGGGAGCTACCCCCTGGGCCAGGGGCCCGACTCGGGCGGGCGCGTGAAGCTCCTCCGGGACCGGGACGGGGACGGCCGCGCCGATGAGGCGGTGCTCTTCGCCGACGGGCTCAGCTTCCCGGCGGGAGTCCTCGCCTTCGGGAAGGGCGTCCTCGTCCCCTGCGCGCCGGACATCCTCTACCTCGAGGATTCCGACGGCGACTCGCGCGCCGACGTGCGCCGCGCCGTCTTCACGGGCTTCGGCGAGGGCAACCAGCAGCACCGCGTCAACGGGCTCCACTTCGGGATCGACAACTGGATCTACGGCGCGAACGGCGACTCGGGCGGCACGATCACGGTCCCGGGTCACTCCGAGCACCCGGCGGTCGGCATCGGCGGCCGCGACTTCCGCTTCGCCCCGGACCTCGCGACCTTCGAGGCCGAAAGCGGCCGCACGCAGTTCGGCCTCGCCCTCGACGACTTCTCGAACCGCTTCGGCTCGAGCAACTCCCGGCACCTCCTGCACGCGGTGATGCCCGAGCGCTACCTGCGGCGCAACCCGCACTGGGCGCCGCCCGACCCGGTCCTCGACATCCCCGAGCACGGGGCCATGGCGCGGATCTTCCCGGTTTCGAAGGAGCTCTTGAGCCTCAACGCGATCCACGTCCCGGGGCACTTCAGCTCGGCCTGCGGCGTGGCGATCGACCGCGGCGGGCGGCTCCCGGAGCCGTACCGTGGCTCGGCCTTCGTCTGCGAGCCCGTGGGCAACGTCGTCCACCGCGACGTCCTCGTCCCCGATGGGGCCACCTTCCGCGCCCGGAGGGGCGAGGAGGCCCGCGAGGTCCTCGCCTCGACGGACAACTGGTTCCGGCCGGTCTACGGCGCGACGGGCCCCGACGGCGCCCTCTACGTGGTGGACATGTACCGCTACGTGATCGAGCACCCGGACTATGTCCCCAGGGACATCCAGGAGGTCCTCGACATCACCGCGGGCCGCGACCGCGGCCGGATCTGGCGTCTGGTCCCGGCGCGGGACGGCGAGGCGCCGCCGAGGCACCGCGACCTCACCGGCGACGCCACGGGAGACCTGGTGCGCCTCCTGGAGCACCCGAACGGCTGGTGGCGCGATGCGGCCCAGAGGCTCCTCGTCGAGCGCCGCGACCCGGCCGCCGCGCCCCTCCTCGAGGAGCTCGCACGCTCGGCTCCGGCTCCCGCCGCCCGCGCCCACGCCCTCGGGGCCCTCGAGGGCCTCGGCGCCCTCCGGGACGAGGTCGTCGCCGGGGCTCTCGCGGACCCGAGCCCGCCCGTGCGCGAGCACGCCTTGCGCCTCGCCGAGCCGCGCTTCGCCCGCAGCCCCGCGCTCCTCGCCGGGGCGGCCCTCGCCGCCGCCGACGGCGACCTCCGCGTGCGCTTCCAGGCGGCCCTGAGCCTCGGCGATGCGGAGGGCCCCGCCGCCGCCGAGGCCCTCGCCCGGATCTTGCCACGCGACGTCGAGGACCGCTGGATGCGCGCGGCGGTCCTGAGCTCGAGCCTCCGCCACGCTGCGCACCTCCTCGCCTGGGTCTTCGCGGGCCGCGAGCGGCCGCCCGAGGCCTCCGGCCCGTGGCGCGAGACGTTCGAGGCGCTCGCCCGCACCCTGGCCCGCAAGGGCGACCTCGCCGCGATCGAGGACATGCTGGAGGCGCTGCCCGCCGAGGCCGAGGTCGGGCGCTGGCACGTGCTGCTCCTAGCCGTCCTGAACGAGTCCGGGCGGGCGGCGGCCTTCCGGGGCGCGGCCCGCGTCGCCGCGCACGCCCGGGATGTCCTCCTCGACGCGTCCCGTCCGGTCGAGGAGCGCGTCGAGGCCGCGCGGGCGCTGGGCTCGGACCTCGCCGCGCCGGACCTCGCCGGACGCGTGCTCTCTCCCCGCGAACCGGCCGAGCTGAACCTCGCCTGCGCGCGAGCCCTCGCCCGCGCCGGCGCGTCCGAGCCCGGGGCCCTCGACCTGCTCGTGGCCTCGTTCCCGGCGCTCGAGCCCAGGGTGCGCTCGGAGGCCCTCGAGGGCCTCCTGGCGACGCCGCGGGGCGCCGCGAGGCTCGTCGCGGCCCTCGAGGCCGAGGAGGTCTTCGCCCGGGACCTGGACCTCGCGAGCCGCGGGCGTCTCGTCGACGCAGGCGACGAGGCGCTCCGCGGTCGCGCCCGGAAGGTCCTCGAAGCGCCCGCGCCCGACCGCGAGGCCGTCGTCGCCCGGTACCGGGCCGCCGTCCAGGCGCTCCCGCGCGACGCCGCCCGAGGCCGCGAGGTCTTCCGCAGCCACTGCGCGACCTGCCACCGCCTCGAGGGCGAAGGCTTCGAGGTCGGTCCGGACCTCGCCGCGGCGCGCGCGAAGGGCGAGGCGTACGTCATCGAGGCCGTCCTCAACCCGGGCCGCATGGTGCCGCCGCGCTATGTGCCCTACGCCGTCGAGACCTCGAGCGGCGTGTCGACGGGGATCATCGCGAGCGAGTCGGAGGCCGCCATCACGCTCCTCAGGGCCGGCGGGGTCCGGGAGACGATCCTGCGGGCGGACGTCGTGCGCCTCGCGGCCGGCGGCGAGTCGCTCATGCCCGTGGGCCTCGAGGCCGCGGTCTCGCCCGAGGACATGGCCCAGCTCCTCGGGTTCCTGGCCGCGGCGCCCGTGCCCCTCGGCAGCGTCGCGCCCGAGGCCGCCGCGGCGGCGCGGAGGCGCGTCCGCGAGTCGGGCCACGATGGGATCGCCGAGGTCCTCGAGGCCGCGGGCCGCGAGCGGCAGGCGAGCTGGATGGGCGACGTCGAGATGCATTATGCGAGACAGATCGAAGGGAGGAGCGTCCTCCGCTGGCGGACGCGCCCGGTGCCGCTCGAGGCCACGGCGGCGGGCCGCCACGTGTTCCGGTTCCCCGCCGCCATGGGCTACGTGAGCCAGCCGAGCGGCTCCTTCACGCTCTTCCTCGGCGAGCGGAGGCTCCTCGAGCTCGACGTGAGCCTCGAGTCCCGTTCCTGGAAGAGCGCGGACGGCCGGGCGGTCCTCACGTACACGGCCCGCGCCGGAAACTCGGAGGACACGACGGGCGAGATGGCTCTCGAGGTCCCCGTCGAGTGGCTCGAGCCCGGGAAGCCCGCGGAGCTGAAGGTCGTCGGGTCGGCCTCGGCGAGCCGGCGCTGGCTCGGGCTCCTGCCCGTGGACTGAGAGCCTGAGCAAGAATCCCCGCGTCAGCCCTCGCCGATCCTCGCCAGGGCCTCGGCGGCGTGGTGGGCCACGTCCTCGTTGGGGTCGTCCACGGCCTCGGTGAGGTCCCGGGTCGCGGCGCCCGCCCCCGGGCCGATCTCGCCCAGGGTGATGGCGGCGAAGACGCGCACGCGCCAGTCGGGGTCCTTCAAGGCCTCGGCGAGCTCCGGGACCGCGCAGCGCGCCTCGCGGCCGATCCTCGCCAGGGCCTTGGCGGCCCAGGCCCGCACGGTCTCGCTCTCGTCGCCGAGCGCCTCGGCGAGGGCGGGGACCGCGTACCGTGCCTCGGGGCCCATCTCGGCGAGGGCGACGAGGGCCCAGCCGCGCACGTTCTCCTCGGGGTTCCTGAGGGCCTCGAGGAGCACGAGGAGCGCCGTCTGGTTCTCGGGGCGGAGGCGCAGGATCGCGTTGGCCCGCGCCACCGCCTCCCGCGGCAGGCCCGGCGGCGGAGCGTTTCCGCGGCCGCTCCGAAGGCTCGGGTCCAGGAGCTCGTGGAGGAGGGGCAGCGCCACCTCGAGGCGAGGGTCGACCGCGCTCAAGGCCTGGGCCGCCTGCAGGCGCACGTGCTGGTCGTCGTCCTCGAGAGCTCCCACGAGCGCCGCCACCACCGCGCGGGACGGCGGAGCCACCCGGGCGAGCCCTCGCGCCGCGTCGGCCCGCACGCGGGCCGAGACGTCATCGAGGGCCTCGACGAAGACCCTCACGGCCTCCTCCATGCGCGGCGCGATCGCCGCGAGGGCGTGGATCGCCTGGGCGCGCAGTCCCGGGGCCTTGTCCGACAGGAGCCGCAGCAGCGCCCGGGCCGTCGCCTCGTCCGCCGGGTGCAGCGCCGCGAGGCCAGCCGCCGACGCCTCGCGCACCTTGGGGCTCCCGTCCTCCAGGGCGCCGCGCAGCATGGCCGCCGCCGCCTCCTTCTCGACGCGAAGGCGCAGGAGGACCGGGACCGCCGCGCAGCGGACCTCCTCGTCGGGGTCCTCCCGGAGGGCCCGGTGGACGACGCGCACGACGTCGCTCCTGGACGGCGTGGGCCCCTGCGGCGAGAGCCCCCCCAGCGCCTCGAGGGCCTGGCGGCGCACGGCGGCGTCCGCGTCCTCGGCCACGGCGGAGATCAGGGGCGGGAAGCACCTCGCCTCGTTCGAGTGGAGGCGGGCGAGGACCGCCGCCGCGAGCCCCCGGACCTCAGCGCAGGGATCGGCGAGGAGGGCCTCGACGGCCCGGGCCGTCCTCGGCGCGGGGCTCGACGCCGTCGCCGCCAGAGCCCCCAGGCCGCCCAGCGCGGCCTTGCGCACGCCCTCGCACGCATCCGCGAGGGCGCGCTCGAGGGCCTCGACGGCCGCCGGCGACGCCCCGTGGAGCTGGCCCAGGGCTCGCGCCGCCCGGGCGCGCGCCTCGGAGGATGCGCCTCCGGAGCTCAGGAGCGCCACGAGGGCCCCCTCGGCCTCGCGGGCCTCGGGCGCGGCTCGCTCCAGCGCCTCGAGCGCGTCGAAGGCCGTCCCGTGGTCGGCGAGCAGCGCCACGAGGCCCCCCACGGCGGGCCTCGCCTCCCTCCCCATGGACCCGAGGGCGCGCGCCGCCAGCCGCCGCACTTCGCGCTCGGGGTCGCGCAGGAGGGCCGCCAGGGTCGGGACCGCGGCGTGGCCCCGCTCGCGCAGCTCGGCGATGTACCCCGCCGCGGCGCCGCGCACCTCGGCGTGCTTGTGGCCGAGGGCCGCGATGAGGATGGGGACGCAGTCCTTGAACGACTCGACGGCCTCGAGGCAGGCGGCATCGTCGCCGCTCTCGAGGGCCTCGACCCAGTAGCTGACGGGCTTGCCTTGGTAGAGCTGGTCTTGGGTGGCCATGGTGGTTCCTCTCGATAGCGCTGCGCCCGCGTCGTGTTACCGGTCCATTGTGCCCGCACGGCGGCGGTGCATCCAGGCGGAACGGACCGGCCGGTCGCCCCGCTGCCCGACGGCACGACGGCACCGCGGAGGCGCCGCTTGGGGTCGCAGGGTGCCCCGGGCCGCCTGGCGCGAGGCCGCGGGGCCTCGTATCCTCACCCCCATGCCGCCCCGCGGGCGCTCCACGGCCACCCTCGCCGCCCTCCTCGGCCTCGGGGTCCTCCTCGCCCTCGTCGTCGCCGAGCGCGAGACGCTCCTGCGCGAGGTGTGGATCCTCGAGCTGCGATCGGCGGCGCCCGAGCGAGCCCTGGACCTCGCGAAGCGGCTGCACGGCCTGGGCCCGAGGGGCCGCAAGGCCGCCGAGGACTGGAGCGCGGCGCACCTCGCCTCGGGCGCCGAGCTCCTGCGGCTCGAGGCCGCGGAGCTCTTCGTCGAGCTGAGCCCGCTGCGGGCCGTGCCGGTTCTGATCCAGGCGTTTGCCGATGAGCCGCAGAGGTCCCTCGCCTCGCGCTGGTTTCCGCTCCTGGAGAAGGCGGTCAAGGCCGACCGCGCGCAGGCCGTCCCGCACCTCGCCGCAGCGCTCGGCTCCGCGGACTGGCACGTGCGCCAAAGCCTCGTCTTCCTCCTCGAGAGGGCGGGCTCCGCGGCACGGACGGCCGCGCCAAGGATCGCGGGGCTCCTCGGGGACACGAGCGCCGACGTGCGCGCCGCCGCCGCCTCGGCGCTCCGGCGCGTGGGCGCGGGGCCGGAGTGCGTCGCGCCCCTGCGCGCGGCCCTCGGCGACGCCGACTGGCTCGTCCGCCTCTACGCGGTCGAGCCAGTCGGCGTCGCCGAGG
>JACQVW010000539.1 GCA_016209535.1 Planctomycetota bacterium
CATCGAGGCCATGCTCGCCGCGTTCGACGAGCTCGCGCCCGCCATGAACCTGTGCATGTACCAGCCCTGCCTCCGCGAGAGGGGATGAGGCCGCCGGCGCCGCCCTGACGGACGCGCTCACCCTCCTCCGCGAGCTGGGGGAGCTACCTCGGCGAGGATCTCCTCGATGAGGCGCCGCATCGCCCGGTGGTGCGAGCCGGCCCAGTAGAGCTTGCCGCAGGAGGAGCAGAGGAAGACCTCCTCCTGCGAGTCCCGGACTCGCGGCGGCAGCCGATTGCGGACCGCGTCCCGCGGCGCGGGCTCGAGGCGGCCGTTGCAGAGCATGCAGCGCTCGAAGGGCGCCGCGAGCGCCGCGAGGTCGAAGCGGCGAAGCACCTCGACGAGCTGAATTCTCGGCCTGGTGGCGCGCACCCAGTAGCCGCGGGTCACGGCGCTCCGCTTGAGGAGCCCGCGGTCCCGCGTGAGGAGGATACGCCCGTCCTCGGCGGACGCGCGGGCGATGTCGGCGTCGTCGCGGTCGCCGCGGCAGTCGGCGTCGAAGCCCAGCATGTGCAGGTAGCGGGCCAGCTTCGCCAGGTGCCCGTCGAGGACGAACCGCGGCTTGCGCAGGGGCCGGGGCCGCAGGCGGGCCACCGTGGAGATGTCGAGCGACTCGAAGACGGGGTAGACGCTGACGCGGTCGCCGTCGCGGAGCAGGCGGTCGAAGCCCGCGGGCTCGCCGTTCACTTAGCTCGGCATAGAAGCGAAAAAGGGCTCGGCCCATGGCTCCGGGCCTGTATTCTATCGGGCTCACCGAACCCTGACGGAGGAGATCCCATGCGCCTCAAGCTGCCTCTCCCGGCCAACGCCGCCCTTCTCGCGTTTCTCTCGATCTTCTCGGGCTCGCCGATCTCCCACGCCCAGGGTGGCGGTGAGCCCAAGGTCGAGCTCCTCTGGCCCCAGGGAGCGCCCGGGGCCGTGGGGAGCGAGGCCTCGGACAAACCCACGCTCGCCGTGTGGCTCCCGCCGGCCGGGAAGGCGGCGGGCTGCGGCGTCGTCGTGTGCCCCGGAGGCGGCTACGGGTTCCTCGCGCTCGACCACGAGGGGCGCCAGGTCGCCGAGTGGCTCAACTCTTTCGGCGCCGCCGCCTTCGTCCTGAGCTACCGGATCGCGCCGCGGTACCGGCACCCGGCTCCCCTCCAGGACGCGCAGAGGGCGGTTCGCACCGTGCGGGCCCGGGCGAAGGAGTGGGGCGTCCTGCCGGACCGGGTCGGCATCCTCGGGTTCTCGGCGGGAGGGCACCTCGCCTCGAGCGCCGGGACCCACTTCGACGGCGGGAACGCCGTGTCGGCGGACCCCGTCGAGCGGGCCGGCTCGCGGCCCGACTTCATGGTGCTCGCCTACCCGGTGATCTCCTTCACAGCGCCGTACGCGCACGTGGGGTCGCGGAGGAACCTGCTCGGCGATCCCGCCGACCCGGCCCTCGTCGAGAGCCTCTCGAGCGAGACGCGGGTGACCGCCGCGACGCCGCCCGCGTTCCTCTTCCACACGAGTGCCGACACGGGGGTGCCCCCCGAGAACAGCATCGCCTTCTACCTCGCGCTCCGGAAGGCCGGCGTGCCCGCGGAGGTGCACATCTACGAGCGCGGGGAGCACGGCGTGGGCCTCGCGCCCAAGGATCCGGTCCTCTCGAGCTGGCCCGAGCGTTGCCGGGCCTGGATGGAGTCGCGCGGCCTCCTGAAGACCCTCCTGAAGACGGAGCCGGCGGCGAAGTAGACCCGCCCGGCACCGCGGGTCACCGGCACGGCGGGTCAGCTCACGCCTTGCTTCCGCAGCGCCGCGAGGCGCGAGGCGGGGCCCGCGAGCTTGAGCCGCTTCACCGCCGCTACGGGCGCGCCCTCGGCGGGCGGCGCCTCCTCGGCGTCCGCGGGGGCCGCGGCGGGCACGAAGGGAACGGCGGTCAAGGCGTCTGCGGGGGCCGGGGCGGCCGCAGTGGCCGCGTCGCCCGCCGGCGCGTCCGCCGGCAGTCCGGACCGCGGCCCCGGTGCGGGCGGCTGGACGGGCGGCGGCGCAGGGGTATCCGCCGGCGCGGCGTGGCCCGCCTCCTGCGCCTTCCTGCCGGCGAGGGCCCTGAGCCGCGAGGCCGCGCTGCTCAGGGCCGCGCTCGAGGACTGCTGCGCGCCCTCGCTCTCCGCGTGGGGGGGGGCGGCGCCCGGCGCGGCGGCGGATACCTCCGCGGCCGCCGCGGGGGCCGGGTCCAAGGGATCGCCCGGGGGGGCGGCCTTGAGCCTCTTGAGCCTGGCCATGATGCCCGCGACGTTGGTCTTCACGGGTCGGGCCGGCTGGAAGGGCTCGCGGTCGATGTCCTGCCGCGGAGCCTGGACGACCGCCTGGGCCGCCTGAGCCGTCGGAGCCGTCGGATCCGTCGGAGTCCCATGAGCTCCCTGGGCTGCAGGAGCCGCCGGAGCCGCGCTCGGCGCCGCCACGGCAGAGGACGGTGCCGGCGCGAGGGCGGGCTGCGGCGGAGGAGGCGGAGGGGGCGGAGGGACGGCATGGGGCGCTTGCCCCGTGCCCTGGGAAGCCGGCGGCACGGGCTCGAGGGCCTTGAGCTCTGCCCGCAGGCTCACGGCCTCGGCGTTCGCGGGCTCGAGGGCGCCGAGCTCGTCGAGGGCAGTGCGGCACAGGCCGAGGTTCCTCGCCTGGAGGTGGAGCTTCGCCGACTTCAGGACCTGCTCGACCGCCTTCCGCCGGTCGCCCTGCTCGAGGCAGAGCCTTCCGAGCCGGCGCGCGAGCTCCGCGGCCCCCGGCCGCTCCGCCGGGACTCGCCGGCAGTGCTGCTCGGCGGCCTGCACGTCCCCCGAGAGGAGGCTCAAGAGGGCCACCTCCTCGTGCTTGACCGCAGCGACGTCGGGCTTCTCGAGGGCCTCGTAGAGCTCGGCCTGCATCTTCCGCGTCTCGACGTCGAGGGGCGCCGTCTTGAGGATGTGCTCGAGGGCCTTCGAGGCCGCGTCGAATTCCTTCTTCCGGATGGCCAGGTTCGCGAGGCTCCTCAGCTCGCGGCGGCACTCGGCCAGGCGGCCCAGCTTCTCGAGGGCCTTCGCGAGGCCCCAGCGGTGCTCGTGGCGGTCGTCGAGACCGAGGAGCCGCTCGTAGGCGTGGACGGCCTCGGCCAGGTCCCCCTCGGCCTCGAGGTGGCCGATCCAGCTCGCGAGGAGCCGGGCGGCCTTCTCCCTCTCGCCGGTCCTCGAGTAGTGGTCGGCGAGCCAGCGGTTGGAGCGGAGGTCGCTCGGCTTGAGCTCCCGCACCATCTCGTGGAGGGAGACGACGAGGGCCTCGTCCTTGATCCGCTTCTTCTCGGGGAGGTTCAAGAGGGCGTTCAGGTGATCGAGGGCCTTCTGGCGGTTCCCCTTCGAACGGTGGAGCTCGACGAGCTTGAGCCGCACCTCCACCGAGTCCTTCCCGTCGCAGAACATCTTCTGGTAGGTCTCGAGGGCCAGCTCGATGTCCTTCCGCTCCTCGCAGGCCTTCGCGAGGACCTCTCGCTCGGCGCGGGCCAGGGGCTGGTCTCCGCACGCCTCCGCGAGGTCGATGATCATCTGCCGGAGCTTCACGTCGCGCGGGTTGAGCGAGCGGACTCGCACGAGGAGGTCCAGGCCCGCCCGTGGAGAGCCGGCATCGGACCGCTTCTGGGCGAGGCCCACGGCCTCCTCGACGGCCTCCGCCGATCGGTTCTGGGCGATGAGGAGCTCCAGGATCTTCTCCCGCACCTCGAGGCGCCGGGGGTCCAGCTTGAGCGCACGGCGGAAGCTCCGTATCGCGTCGTCGATCCGGAGCTGCGACGTGCACTTCTCCCCGAACTCGATGTACCGCTCGAGGGCCTCGGCGATCCTCCCCGCGGCCTCGAGGGCCTGGGCGAGGTTGAGCTGGAGGTCGAAGTCGTCGAGGCCCCGCTCGTGGGCGCGCTGGAAGAGCCTCGCCGCCTTCGATGGGTCGCCCTGCGCCGCGCACTCGACCCCGAGCTGGTACATCTGGACGGGGTTGATGAGCTCCAGGTCGTTCTCCGCCTGGAGCCTCCGGACCAGCATGAGGGCCTCGAAGGGATCGATGCCGCTCTCGGCGATGACCTCCGAGACGTCCTTCACGCCGTCGGCCCTGCTCAGGATCGCGTGCTCGGCGGGGTAGGCGGCCTGCTCGCGGAAGTAGCGGAAGCTCCCGGGCGTCGCGTAGACGACGTCGTGGAGCGCGTGGAAGTGCCGCTCCACCAGGTCCCAGCGGGCGAGCTCCCGCGTGGCCTCGAGCAGCAGGTCCTCGGGGTCCACGAGCACCTCGAAGAGGTCCGAGAGCTCGCTCGCGAAGCCCTCGAGGCGCTCGTCGGGCCCGTGCTCGAAGAGCTCGATGGCCCCATCGAGCCCCCGGAAGACCTCGCAGGCCTCGAGGGTGAGCTGCCGGCGGATCGCTTCGGCCAGCTCTTCCTCCGGGAGGACCCCGAGCTCCGCCAGCTCGGCGCCCAGCGCGGCCCCCGAGCGGGCCGCCGCCTTGCGGGCCCGTCTCAAGTCCTTCTCCGAGAAGGCGCCGGTCCCCACGAGAGCCGCCACGAGCACCGTGTCCTCCCTCCCCGTGTCGATGTCGGCCAGGTGCCCCTGCTGGAACAGGAACAGCTTCCTGCGGGTCTCGGAGCCCGAGACGCGCAGGGTGCCCGACAGCTTCGCCCGGGCGATGGTGAGGAACTGGCCGACCAGCTCCTCGAGCTTCTCTTCGGATAGCGGCATGTCTCCTCGGGGCCGAGCGGGTGGGTAGGGTGCCGCAAGGCTAAGGAAAGATAGCATCGGGGGCCGCGGAGGGGCACGCGGGCGCGGGGCCAGGAAGGCGGCGAGGGGGACCGGAAGGGCCGGAAACGCGGGCGTGGGGGGGGGGGGGGGGGGGG
>JACQVW010000540.1 GCA_016209535.1 Planctomycetota bacterium
GAACTGGAAGCCCAACTACCCCAGCGTCATGAACTACCGGTTCCAGCTCTGCGGCGTGGACCTCGTCGGCGGGGCCCCCGTCATGGACTTCTCCCACGGGACGATCCGCGAGGTCCTCCGGGAGAACGCGCTCCTCGAGCCCTCGGGGATGGGTCGGATCCCCAGCGAGCACATCCTCAAGTGCGTCGGCGTGAGCCGGCTCCCGCTCGACGCCTTCCCGGCGAACATCGACTGGAACAGGGACGGGGTCCTCACGGGGAGCTTCGTCGTCCTGGACTTGACCGAGAACGGGAGGATCGACGACGAGGCGCTCAGGGACCACGACGACTGGGGGAAGCTCCGGAGGGATGGCTTCGACGGCATCGGGCTGAACGCCTTCCGGAGCTGCGGCCTGAGCTGTGGAAGGGCCGAGGACCTCGTCCGCATCGCCGGAGACTTCGACGGGGACGGCTTGACCGACCACCTCTTCCAGCGAGGCCGGCGGCTCGCCTGGGCCCTCGCGACCGGCGACGGGAGGCTCGACATCGACCCGGAGGCGACCGCGAGCGGCGCCGTCGGAAGCTGGACGATCGGCCCCGGGGACTCGATGCTCGAGGGCGACTTCCTCGGGCTCGGGCGCGACCAGGTCTTCCTCCACCGCGGGGACGAGGCGGCCCTGCTGGACCACGGCGGCGGAAGCCCGAGGCTCGCGTGGTACGAGGACGAGACGATCCCCGGCGCGAATCCCGACGCCCCCGGGTGGGTCCTGGGGCCCGGGGACAGGTTCCTCCCGGTGAGGCTCACGAGCGGCGGGCGCCCCGATCTCGCGGTCACGAACGGACGCGACGTGGCGGTCCTGACGCGAGGCGAGCAGGCGAGGCTCGTCGTGGCCTGGTGGGGCGGGCCGGCCCTTCGCGAGGAGTCCGGCGGCCAGGTGCATGACTTGAGGCTCGGCCGCCGCTTCCCCGATGGGCGCGAGAGCTTCCTCGTCGCCACCTGGGCGGCGCTGGTCGAAATTTCGGGCCCTGCCGCCGCTCCGCGCGTCGCGAGGCTGGACGACCGCGGCGTCCTGCCGCCCCGGGATCCTGCGGGACCTGGGTGGGCCCTCTCGCCCTACGACCGCCTCCACTTCCACGACCTCGACGGCGACGGCTCGGCGGAGCTCGTCCTGCACGGCCGCCGGCGCCTGGGAGTCGTCCGCTGGGATGGCGACGGCGACGCGAGGCTCGCCTGGGCCATCGCGGACGAGATCGGGGGCGTCTGGCCCATGTCTCGGGACGAGCGGCGCGAGCGCATCTACGCCGGGCAGTTCGTGCCGGGCGGCGGCGAGGAGCTCGTGATCTCGAACGGCCGGAGCTGGGTGGTCCTCGCCTGGAGGCAGGAGACCCTCTCCCTCGAGGTCCTCGCGATCCACAACGGCTACGTCTCCGGGGACGCCCCCACCTGGGAGCTCCTCCCGGGCCAGGTGCTCCTGCCGGGCGCGTTCGTGCCGCACGAGGGCGATGGGCTCCTGGTCCAGGACTCGAGCGGCCTTCTCGTCGTGCGCTTCGACGGCGGCGGCTTCCGCTCCGTCCTCCGGGTGGACGGCGCCGCCGGGGACTGGATCTTCTCGAGCGGCGACCTCCTCGTGCCGGTGAAGGCCGACGCGGACCCGCAGCTCGAGATCCTCGCGAGGAACGGCGATCGGCTCGGCATCCTCGACCTGTCGCCGTGGCCCGCGACCCCGTTCCTGGAGAGACTGGACCTCGATCGCCTCGAGCTCGCCGGCATCCCGCGGTTCCTGCGGGGCGACGTGAACGGTGACGGCGACGTGGACATCTCGGACGTCGTCATGGCGCTCGGCTACCTCTTCCTCGGCGTCGAGACGCCGGCTTGCCTCGACGCCGTGGACGCGAACGACTCGGGCGACATCAACGTGTCGGACCCCATCTACATCCTCACCTTCCTCTTCAGCGGGGGGAAGCCGACCCCGCTGCCGGGGCCGCATCGGCCGGGGATCGATCCCACGCCGGACGAGCTCGGGTGCGAGAGGTGAGGCTCACGCGCCGGCTCCACTTGGTCGTGGCGCCTGCCGCTGCCCTCGCCGCGCTCGTCTCGAGCCTCGGCGGCCCGGCGGTCAGGGCATCGGGCGGGGAGTTCCTCCGCGGGGACTCGAACTCGGACGGCGAGATCGGGCTCAGCGACGCCGTCTGCACGCTCGAGCACCTCTTTCACGCCGTCCCCGGCGCGCCCTGCGCGGCCCCCGGCTGCCGGCTCGCCCTCGACGTCGACGACGACGGCGAGCTCGCGATCACGGACCCCATCCGCCTCCTCGGCTTCCTCTTTCTCGGCGGCCCGGCGCCTCCCCAGCCTTTCCCGGCGTGCGGCCCCGACCCCACGCCGTCCCCGGCCCTCGACTGCCTGGTGCCCCCGCCCTGCGGCGTCGCGGACGGCGTCGCGCTCGTCGTGCCCGGAGGGACCGAGCTCTACTCGATCTGGAGCGAGGGCTTCCGAAGGGTGGAGGAGCAGCACGCGGTCCTGTCGGTCGTCCGGCTCCGGCCCGGAGCGCACCGGGTTGCGGCCGCAGGCGACACGGCCGGCCTCGTGCTCATCGACGCCTTGCTCTTCGGCCCCGACCTTGCGCCGGCGGAGCCTCTGGGCCCCGGGGGCTCCACGTTCGCAGCCGGCGCGTTCTACTCCCACGAGTACACGCAGGGCTTCCGGACGAGCGCCGGCACCTGGACCTTCCTCCTCAGGCTCGCCCTCGCCGGCGGTCCGGCGGAGCGGCCCCTCGACTGCGCGTTCCTGGACGGCATCGGCGACGGGGTGTTCTGGGCCGAGCTCGCCCGGAACGATGGCACGAAGACTCTGCACTACTCCTGCTTCCACCCGCCCACCTGGATGCCTGCCAGCGGAAGCCCCTACCGGCTGACCCTCGAGGACGGGACGCGGATCGAGCTCGAGGTCGAGCAGAGCTACCTCTTCCGCGGCGTCGCCGGCGAGACGGCCAACCAGCGCATCGCGCGGGCACGGGTCGAGCTTCGCGGGAGGACCCTAGAGCTCGAGGGCCACGAGAGGCTCATCTACGCCGCGCTGCACCACAACGCGGCCCAGGAATACCGCCTCCTTTTCGGCGAGCCCGTCGAGGGGGTCCATGGGATCGACGTGGTGACGTGCCCCGAGCGCGGCTCGGACTGCACGTTCTTCTTCGTCCCCGAGGGCGTGAAGGCATACCTCCTGGACGCCTCGCTCGCGAGGAGGCAAGAGCTCGACGTGACGGCGTTCGAGCGGAGCCAATGACGGCCCCTGACTCGTAATAGCTCGTCCCGCCCCCGTCGGATCTACGCGGGGCAGTTTGGCCGGGCGACGCTCGTGGCGTGCTAAACCCTTGCGCCGCGCGGCACAAGGAAGCGCGGCAGCCCGCGGCCCGCGGATTGCTTGGGCTCGCTCAGGTCCACGCGGGACTCTACGGGTCGTCCCGCCCCCTCCGCCAGTCCGTCAGCACTCCACGAAAAGGTCTTGTCATGAAGCACCGCGTCCTCATCTACGCCGCCGCCGGCTGTCTTGTTGGCGTTTTCCTGCCCAGCGCGGCGGCCTTCGCCCAGGGGTGAGTGGCCGCGAGGCAGAGCGTGCCCGTGATCGGCACGCAAGGCAGCCCGTACCTCGACGCGGGGAGCTGGCAGCTCCACTATGGCTACCGCTACCAGAAGTCGGACCGGCATTTCACCGGGGACCACGAGGACAAGGATCGCCAGCGCGAGCACAGCGAGGTCGTGAACGAGCTCCACCTCATGGACTTCGGCCTCACCCACGCGTTCACGAAGAGGCTCACCGCCACCGCGAGCCTGCCCGTCCAGTTCGTGACGCGCTCGACCCCCGTGCGCGACGCCAACCGGGACATCATCGACCGCGACACGCAGCGCGCCGACGGGATCGGCGACATGGTGGTCCAGGGGTCGATGTGGGTCCTCGACCCGGACGTCTTCCTCAAGGGGAACCTCCAGATCAGCGCGGGCGTGAAGCTGCCGACGGGCGACGATGACGTGCGCCACAAGGCCACGATCCGGAACGGGAGCACCTTCACGCGCGAGGAGCGGACCGTCGACCAGTCGATCACCCCCGGCGACGGGAGCTTCGGCGCCATCGTGGCCGCGCAGGCCTTCTACACGATCCTCGAAGAGCTCCATGGGCTCACGCTCTTCGCTCAGGGCACCTACCTCTTCAACCCGCGCGGCACGAACGGCGTGCCGACCTTCCGCTCGAGGCCCGAGGAGGCCGAGATGTCCGTCACCGACCAGTACCTCGCCAAGGCCGGCGTCGGGACGGGCATCCCGCTCCTCGACGAGTACGGCTTCTCCTGCAGCGTCGCGGGCCGCATCGAGGGGGTCCCCGTGCACGACGCGATCGGCCCCGACGGCGGCTTCCGGCGGCCCGGCTACGCCGTCAGCGTCGAGCCCGGGATCGCCTGGAGCTTCCGGGGGCACACGCTGGGCCTGAGCGCCCCGATCGCCGTCTACCGCAACCGGCAGAAGAGCGTGCCCGACAAGCACGCCGAGCCCGAGCGGCACGGCGACGCGGCCTTCGCGGACTACCTGGTCCTCTTCAGCTACTCCTGGGTCTTCGCGGGGCCGAGCAAGGGGAAGGAGAGCGCGACGCCGCCGGAGCGGCCCATCCCGTAACCCGCGACCCGTAACGGTCGGGCGGCGCAAGGGCCGCCCCCTCCTGTCGCGCCGAGGCCGAAGCCGGGCCGGCCCCTCAAGTTGCGGGCCCCGTGCGGAGCCGGCCGGTGGGCCCCCTGGCTCCGCCCAGCCACGCTGCCCCTGCGGGGCGCGGGCCGCGCACACGCCTCTTCCCGCGAAAAGCCTGTCCCGAACCGCGATGGTGCCGCAGTTCCTTACACGGCGGCCTCGAGAACGGATCTCGGGGAGCCCGCTTCCCGTGCAAGGAGGACACGACCATGATCCGTGCGACAAAGGCTCTGCGTGTGGCGCTGTTGACCGTGTCGGCCGCGGCTCTCCCCGCTGCCGCCCAGACCGTGAGGGTCGAGAGCGTGACGCCGGCGCTCATCAGCTCCGACGGCTCGACCGAGGTGACCATCGCCGGAGAGGGCTTCGAGGTCGGAGCGGTGGCCGTCTTCTTCGGCCTCGACAACGTGACCGACCTCGTGGTCGTGGACGAGCACACCCTCCGCGGGAAGGCTCCGGCCCTCTTTCCCCATGACCTGGAGCCCGGACCGAGGGACGTGGTGGCTCTGGACCTGCGCACCCACGAGACCTTCAGGCTCCCGGAGGGGGTCACGTACTTCCTGAGCCTCGGCCTCAAGGCTTTCTCGCCTCGAGAGGTCTCGTACCTGGGGAAGACTCCCTTCGTGGTCCAGGGTCAGGGGTTCACGCAGGACACGTCGCTGGTCCTGGGGGACGCCCCCTTGAGTCGCGAATCGCTCGCGCTCATCTCGGCGCGCGCGCTCGGCGGAGTGGCGCCCCCTCACGCGCCGACGGCGGGGCCGATCGCGGTCCGCGCCATGGATCCCCTGGGAGGCGAGGCCACCCTCGCCGGCGCCGTGACCTACATCGGCCCCCTCGAGGTCACCGCCGTCACGCCGCGCAAGGTCGGCACCGGCCGCCCGGAGACCGTCACCGTCGTCGGAGTGGGCTTCACGCCGGAGACGGCGGTCGAGATCGGCGGCCAGCAGGTGCCGGGCGAGCGCGTGACGTACCTGGATGCCCGCACCCTCAGCGTCGAGGCGCCCGACCTCCCGGCCGGCGAGTACGACGTCGCCGTCGCCGACTCCATAGGCTCGACGCCGGTGCGAGCATCGCTCGAGAAGGGGCTCCGGTACGTGACGTACGAGGAGGGAGATCCGGCGTTCCGGCTCAGGCTCGAGGCGCCGCGGCCGGCAGGCGCGGAGGTCCTGGCCGGCGTGCTGCTCGATGAGCTCCGCAACGTCGCGCCCGGAACGTCCGGCTACTCGCTGAGCATCGCCGTCGAAGGGGAATGCGAGCTCTCGGCCGCCACGACGGGCGGCACCGTGGGCGCTCCCGCGCTGGAAGGCGGTCGCTTCGACGGAGGCTTTCAGCTCACGGAGCTCACCTCCGGTCCCGCGAATCGCGGCGTCGTGCACGCCACGATCCTCTCCCTGGGCAGGCCGGCGGTCCTCGATCCCGAGGAGAGCCCGCACCGCCTGCTCGAGCTCCACGTGAAGGCTGGGGTATCGGGGTGCAGCGGCTGCCGTCTCGAGCTCCGCGACGGCCTCAGCGGCACGCAGGGTCCCGTCGCCAACGCCGTCACCTACGGCGAGGCGGCCCATGCCCCCGAGCTCTTCCCCGGGATCGACATCGACTGCGGCAAGCTCCAGTTGCCCGGCGACGCCAACCAGGACGGCAGGCTCGACATCTCCGACGCGGTCTCCGTCCTGGGCTTCCTCTTCCTCGGCACGGAGCTGAGCCTCCCCTGCGGCGATGGAAGCCCTGGCCATTCGGGCAACGTGGCGCTCCTGGACGCGAACGGTGACGCGAGGGTGGACCTCTCCGACCCCGTGAGGATCCTGAGCGGCCTCTTCCTCTCCCTCGGAGTGCCGGCCCACGTGCTCGGGAACGAATGCGTGGCGATGCCGGACTGCCGGGAAGGGCCCTCGTGCGCTCCTTGACGGCGCTTTGATCGCGCGCCGAGGGTGCCCGCAGGACCCCTTCCCGGGACGCGGCCCGTCCTCCGCCTACCGGCACCCCGGCGCGCCTCCGCACTCGAGCGCGTCCGCCGTGGGGTCTTCGCCGCAGCCGGGGAACGGCTCGGGCGGCGCCGGACCTCCCAGGAAGAGCGAGCCGAGGGAGTAGATCGCGTCGGTGATACTCACCTTGGCGTCGTCGTTGGAGTCCGCGGCGTCGAGGCAGGGGGGCGCCTTCGTCGCGTCGAGGAAGAGGTACGTGAGCGTGAAGCTCGCGTCGGAGATGTTCATGCGGCCATCGGCGTTGGAGTCGCCGCGGATGAACCGCGGGCCTTGGCCCTCGACGCGCGGCAGGACCGTGAGGTTCACCGTCAGGAGGTCGGGGCTCCCCTGCGCGCCTTGCGCCGTGAAGGCGATCTGGCCTGTGTAGACGCCGGGCGCGAGCCCCGCCAGCACGGCGGCGAGGGTCACCTCGGCCGGCGTGGGGCCGGAGGGCGGCGACGCCTCGAGCCACGGGAGGTCGTTCGCGAGCGACCACGGGAGGACGCCGGAGGGAACTTCCGCACCCTCATGAACACGGCTGCGGAGCTCCTTGCAGCCGGCACGCAGAGTGAAGGGGCCAAGCTCGACGAGGAACTCTACCTGGAGGTCTTCCGTCTGGGAGCCGGCGCGTCCCAAGAAACAGAAGGAGGGGCGATGACGGAGTCCACGCAACGAGCCACGTGTCCTCCCCGTCGTACGGCTCGGCGAGATCCCCCGGGAGGAATCTCCGCGCCGCTGGTTGATCGAGGGGCTCTGGGGTGCCTCCGCGGTGGAGCTCGTCGGAGTCGTCCTCGTCCACCACACGCGAAAGCACGTCCCCAGCGGTGCCCAGGCGGGACAAGGCCTCCGGGGCTCGAGCGACCTCCATGCCTTCGGGGACTCGAACCTCTACCTCAGGCGAAGGGGGGAGGCACTCCTCCTTTTCATGGAGCACCGGGCCGCAGCCGCTCCGGATCCGGTGGCCCTCGAGCTCGTCTCGGCGGATCCGACGAGGATCCACCTCGAGGTCATCACGCTATCGCCGCCTCCGCAAGGCGAAGACAAGCTGCGGCTCCAGGACGCTATCCTCATGGCGCTCCAGGAGGCACCGCCCCTGACGCGCGGAAGGCTCCGTGTCGATCTTTCCCTTGGCCTGCCCGCTGGCTATCCTGTAACACCGGGCGCAATTATTCAGGGTCGAAACGGAAACTACGTATGTACATCTCCCTGCGTTTTCTTGGCTCTCTCTCCCGCTGCGCTCCCCGCGTTGGCGTTGCTACTATCGTGTTGGCCTCCTTGCCGGACGCGGCCTTCCCTCTGACCGAATTCCGCCGGGCCGACTCCAACTCCGATGACAAGGTGGACATCTCGGATGCCCTCTACACCCTGGGCTTCCTTTTCCTCGGTGGCCTCGAACCGATTTGCGACGACGCTGCCGACGCGAACGACGATGGCAAGGTCGACATCTCGGACGCCCTCTACACCCTAGGCTACCTGTTCCTCGGGACCAGGGCACCGCCCGCGCCGGGGCCGGACGCCACGGGCCCGGATCCCACGCCCGACATGCTCGCATGCGGCATCGAGCTCCGCTGTGACAGCCCCGCCGACGGGGCCCTGGTCGACCTCGTGCCCGGGGCCGGCGTTTCGATCCGGGGCACGGCGCTCGGCCTGTTCGACGTGCGCGTGAACGGCGCGCCGGTGGCCGTCGCCGCTGACTGGACCTTCTCGGCCACGGTGGACGGTCGCTACGGCCTGAACTTCGTCGAGCTCTCGGCCACCGACCGTGTAGGGGCGACGCACACCGCACTGTGCGCGTTCCTCGGTGCCGAGCGCTGGCTCACGGAAGGGGACCAGTTCGACGAAGCTCTCCTGTTCCGCCTTGAGGCATCGGGCTTCAACAAGCTCACATCTTTGATTCCCTCTTGGTTCAACGCGAACCTCTCCGAGCGCCTCGACAGTTCCTTCCTCGCCACCACCACGCTTTTCGAGAGCGACTGCGGCGCCTTCGGCTCCTGCGTCACGGAGATCCGGTACCTGAGCCTCTCGGTCACGCTTCCTTCCAACGGCATCCGCATTCAGGTCTCGAACCAGAACACCTTGAATGTCGCGATCCAGATCGACCTGCGTTTACGCTTGCGCGTGCGCAGCAAACTGGTCGGCATTGCTCGCCCTGCCATCGAGGGCGAGGTTCACTTCAGCAAGTTGATTGCCGACGTTGACGTCTCACTGGGCGTGGATCCGGCCACCGGGCGCCCGCTTGCCGCGGGCCGGAGTATCAATTCGCTCGACACCAGCGCCGCCTCGGCCCAGTTCCCCGGACTCGATCCGGAGTTCATCGCCACCGTGGTTTCCGTGGCCCGGGACAGCGTGCAAGACGGGCTTGGAAGCGAGGCGCTCGGCGGCTCGGCCGGGCTCTTCGAAGGCCTGCTCGCCGGCATGGACGTCACGCTGCCCGCGGCTGGATTCCCGGTGGGCCGGCTGGACGGAACCGGCAGCGTGACTGTCGCGCTGGCACCGCGATGGTCAGTCCTTCTGAAGGACAATGGCTTGACTCTCCTCACCGGCCTCCGCGTGATGGACCCTCCGCCTCCGCCAGCCGCGGCGGGCCGTGTCCCGCTTCCGCTCGCGGCCAACCTGGTGGGCGGTCCGGTCCGCCCGGACACGGATATCTGGTCGGCCGCGCATGTCGGCGTCTTCAACCAGGTGCTCCAGGCCCTCTGGCGCGCGGGGCTGTTCGACGGCACCGTCGATGGCGCCGCCATGGGTCCCGGTCTGCCGGAAGGCACCTCCCTCTCCGTCCTGCTCCGGACGATGCCGGTAGTCACAGGCTTCGATCCCACCGGCACGACCGGCCTCGACGTGGGCGCTCTCGACCTCGCCATCACCCACCCCGACCTTCCCCCCGGGCTACGCGTCATCGCGGGCGCCCGCGTCCGGGCCCGAGCCTCGCTCCTCTCCGACGACCTCGTGTTCGACGACATCGTGACGGACGAGCTGCGCATCTCGACCGGAGGGGTGGCTCTCGACGCGGCGTCGCGGGCAACGCTCGAAGGCCTCCTCGAGAGGCTTCTCGTGAAGTTGGCGGGCATGGCCCTGAACGACAGCTTGCCCGTCCTGCCCGCAATCATGGTCACGATCCCGTCGTCGCTGGGCGCGTACGGTCTGCCAGTGGGGAGCCGACTCCCCGGCGCCCCGCGGCTCGTGATCGAGACGAACCACCTGTTCCTGGAAGGGAACGTCGGTCTCGGTCCTTGAGGAAGGGGAAGCTCGTCAACCTCGGGTACACCAGCCTGTTGTCGGCCGTGACTCTCCCAGCCGCCGCTCAAGCCCTGAGGGTCGACAGCGTCACGCCGGCGGTCGTCAGCGCCGACGGCTCGACGGAGGTGACGATCGCAGGCTCGGGAACCCCCGCCGTCCCCGAGCACTCCGTGACCCGGCCGCTGACCGCCGCGCCGAGGCTCGGCGCCAGCAGCAGGACGGCAAGTCCCAGCTTCGACCCGGCCCTCTTCCAGCTACCCCTACCCCTTCCAACGTCTCTCCTCTTGCTGTCCATGAGGTCTCCTCCCCGTGTTGACAGGCTGCTGAGAGATGAGCGGGCTCGAGGCCCATCGCCATCGAGCCGTGATGCATCAACTGCGTTTCGTCCCCGGAGTCGGACAGCTTTTATTGGCAAGGATCGTCCGGGGCCGATCAGCGGAGTTCACGAACCCTGACGGCGGGCACGGCTGCGGCTTCGCGTGCCGCTCCGCGGGCAGGCTCGCTCCCCCGATCACTTGGCACGGATCGGTCGATGGAAAGGGCAAGCTCGTTCAGTTGGAGTTTGTCTTGCGCGAGGCGCGGTTGTACGGGTTCGAGCTCGGTTCCTGAGCGAGCTCCTGCAGTCCTGGATCGCGGCAGGGAGGCGCTCGCCACTGCGGCCACTGGTCACTCCCGCCGCTCGATCGCGATCGCGGAGATCACCGGGTCCGCTTTCTCGGCCAGGAAGTCGAGGTCGAGAAAACCATCGTGGACCTCGACCTCGAAGGACTTCACCTCGGCCGCGGCGAAGCCGGCATGCAGGGGCTCGTAGTTTTCGAGAACGACCTGGCGCTCGAGGAGCGCGCCGATGATCCTGCTCCCGGCCTGCTTGAAGGATACCTCGGCGAAGTGGAGGCTCACCGCGTACCGGCCGGCGGGAAGGGGCACGCGGTAGGCAGGGCGGATCCGCCGGTCGCCGGGGAACGAGCGGGAGCTCCGATGGAGCAGCGCATCCGCAGCCCCGGGGATCGCCAGGACTCCGGCGGCAACCACCGGCTCGAACGCGCCCACGCCCCCGAGGAAGAAGCGATCCGCTGACCAGACTTGCCCGTCCTTCGACTCGAAGCGCGCGCCGCCGCAGTTGATGCGCACCGCTCCCCGCTCGGCGAGGTCCTCCACGGTCGAGCGCAGCTCGGTGCCGTGGCGGCTGGCCTCAGCCTGCGAGCCCGGCCAGGCGGCGAGAGCCTCGGTGAGCGGTCGGCGGAGGTCGCGGAACGTCACGAGCGACCACTCCGCCCAGATGGCGCCGTCGTCAACGAGCCCGCCGCGCTCGAGCGCTTCGCGGGCCACGATTTCGGCTGCCTCGGGCTCACCGCGCCGGCGGCGGCACTCGATCGACCGCACCATGGGTTCGGGGGATGCGGAATCGAGGGAAATCGCTTGCGCGTACTCGACCAGCGCCTCTTCGAACTTCCCCGCCCTCTCGAGGAGCCGCCCCGAACGGTAGGCCGCCAGCGCGAGATCGGGGGCGCCGTCGGGTCCCTTCGCGAGGCCCTCCGTTCGCCTGCCGTCCCGCTTCTCGTCCGGCGCGAGGACGGCCGCGAGGACGGGCAGGAGGAAGACGTAGGACCTCCGCTCGTGGACGAGCCCCTGTATGGCGAGCACGTTTCGACCCGCAACGAGGAGGGAGGGATCGATCGCGGCGAGGAATTCCTGGCGCGGGGCGTTGATGGCTTTCACGGCCAGCGCGTCGTGAGACAGCCGCTCTGCCGGCTCGCCGGCATTCCACCGCGCGACCTCCCGCCCGTTCAAGTAGGCGACGAAGCCGTCCTCGAAGCGCAGCGCGAGGAGGAGCTTCTCGATCCCCTCGATGCCATCGAGCACGAGCTCGTGCCGCAGGTAGAGCGTGGTGAAGGAATCGAGCTGGTCTCCAAGAGCGGTGCCCGTCTCGTCGTCCCTGAACCGCCGCCCGTCAAAACCGCTGTCGCCGGCAGGCCAGGCGGCATCGTCGAACCCGGGTGCGGTCCACTCGAGGCCCTCGGAAGGCTCCGCCAGGCCGCGGAAATACTTCCAGGCGGCCCCTTCGGGCACGATGAAGCGCGGCGCGGCGAGCGCGGCGTCGATGTCGCCAAAACTCTCGAGGGTGGGCCGGAACAAGGAATGACGATGCTTCCGGAAGAGAGGCGGCGCCCGCGGATCCTCGAGGTCCTCCGGGAGCCCCAGGATCGACCCGCCGTGGACCAGGTCGACCTGGAGGGGCTCGCGAGTTGGACCGTCGCCGCGACAGCGAAGCTCCCAGGGAAGCCCGGCCTGGGCGAGCTGCCGCTCGATGCCGCGCAGGTCCCAGAAGTGGCATCGCTGCGCGCGGGAGGACCCCGCGAGGAATCCTCCCTCGAGGTCCAGGGCGAGGCCGTTCAACATTCGAGGATCGGGGGCCTCGAGCTCCGTGATTCGCTTCAAGCTCTCGACCTCGACGAGCCAGATGCGGGAGTCTGTGTGAGCCAGGGCCATCACCTGGCCTTTCCGATCGAAGGCCACGGGGCCAGGATACGAGAGCCCCGGCGCCCGTGGCAGCCTGCGAATGATCTCACAATCGCTCGCCCGGAGGAAGAGGTACTCCGAGGACGTTCCCACGACGAGGTGGTGACCCTGCGGCTCGAACGCGATCAAGCCGAAGGGAGTGTCGAGCGTCTTCGTCGTTTTGCCCGAGGCTCCGTCCCAGACCACGACACGGTTCAAGGCCTTCGAGGTGCCCGCGATCCAGCGGCCATCGGGAGAGTAGGCCATGTGCTCCACGGGAGAGAGGTCCTCGAGCCGCGTCAGCTCGCCGGGCTCAGCGAGAGAGACCACATGCCCGTGGGTGCGCCCGTGGATGAAGGCCACCTTCCGCCCGCCGCTGCCCGAGGCGTGGCGCCAGAGATCCTCGATCGGGCCGACGCTCGCGGGCGGACCGAGCACGACGCGCCGCCTCCCTCCGGCGAGGCGCGAGCGTATGGGCCAACGCAGGAGGCCGCGCTGGCCGCTCGTGATGAGGTGATCCCCTCCGGCCTCGAATTCCACGGAGAGCACAGAATCGACCGCGAGGTGAGCGGCCTCCTTCCTCGCGACCAGGTCCCAGACGCGGACCCCGTCCGAGCCGCAGCTCGCCGCCAGACGCCCGCCAGGAGCCAGCGCGACCATGTGCGGCTGCTTGTCGTTTGGCTTCTCATGGCCGTGGAGGGTGAACCCGGCAGGCGCAGGCGCGAGCTCGATCCGGTCGTAGCCGTACGGGGATACGGTCCCCAGAGAATCCCCGTCCTTGGTGAGGAAGATCTCCTGCCGTGGGAGAACGAAGAGGTCGCGACCGCTCCACGTGTCCCAGGCGTGAATCTTGTTGTCCCAGCCCCCCGTGAGGAAGAAGTCGCCCCGGGGATGGAACATGGCCCGGACGACCTCGGCCTCGTGGCTCTTCTCGGACCAGCGCAGGGCCCCCGTCTCCGCGTCCCAGAGGTAGACGCGGAAGTCCTTGCAGGCGACGGCGAGGAACCGGCCCCGCGGATCCCACGCGACATATGCTGGGTTTCCCTCATGGTGGTACGCGCGGAGGATCCGACCCGAGCTCCGCTCGAAGAGATGGCAATTCGTGCCGGTGAGCGATGCAAGAGCGGCCAGCTCGCCTCCGGGGTGGATCGCGACTCGACACATGTTGGAGGGGAGCCGCTGCTCGAGCAGAGTGCGGCCCGAAGAGATCTCGATGGTGCGCAGGACACCCCCGCGCGTCGGGACGATGACCGAGCCATCGCGAGGGTCGAAATAGATTTTCCAGCTCTCCGCGCCGTCGTCCACTCTCGCCACGGCCTCCTTGCGCTCGAGGTCCCAGATCGTCCAGCGGTCGAAGACGTTGCTCCTGTGAAAAAGGACGGCGAGATGCCGGCCGTCGGGATGGAAGCTCGTGCCGACGTAAGGCACGAGGTATCCCGGCCCAGGCAGCCGCACGAGCTCGCGGTCGTCTGCCGTCGCACGAACGACCACTTCGCCGCTCGGGTTCGACAGGGCGACGCGCCTGAGGTCGCCGTCGAAGCAGGCTTCTTCGTCAGGGCTTTTCGTCCACGATTTGACCAGATGCGCGTCGTCGAGCGCGAGGGCGGCGGCTGCCTCGTCGCAGAGGTCAGCCCCGCCCCTGATCCTGGCCGCCTCAACCAGGGCATCGAGAGCTCCAAAGCGCTGTCCCGGCTGCCGACTGAGGCGCAGGGCTCGAGCCTGGGTGAGGAAGGAGCCTCTGAGCTTCTCGCGCCCGAGGTCGCGCTCTTGTTTGAGCTCGACTGCCGCCCGCGCCGAGATGACCGCGACCACCAGGAGCAGGAGCAGCACCGCGCTCCCCAGCCCGACGAGCACGGGATTGCGC
>JACQVW010000557.1 GCA_016209535.1 Planctomycetota bacterium
CAGCTCCTCGACCGTGGTGATGTCGTCCATGGGGATCGGGTGATCATGGTCTGCGCCGGGGGCCGGGTGGCAGAGCAGCGGAGCCCCTCCCGAGAACAGGTACGCGAGCATGCGAACCGCGTCGGAGACATCGACCGACCCGTCCCCATTCACGTCATCGCACGACGGCTGCGCGGCCGTGTCAGGACCGATCTCGTTCCCGCTGCAGGCAAGGGCCACAGTTGCCGCACCGTCGATGGGCTCGTCCTGGACCGCCACGCCTTCCTGCCGAAGGGCGGTCTTGACCAGGACGATCTTGCAGAGGAAATAGTGCTGGAACTGGCCGCCGTGCTCGAGATCGTCCTGCTTCTGCGTGCGAAGGTCCCGGAGAGTGGCGAGCCAGACCCCGTTGAGGAAGTCCCACAGCTCCTCGACCGTGGTGATGTCGTCCATGGGGATCGGCTGCTCCGGGTCTCCGGTGCAGACCGGGGGAGGGCCTCCGGAGAAAAGGAAGCCGAGGATGCGGACGGGGTCAGAGACATCGGCCACCCCGTCGCCATTGACGTCGCCGCAGAGTTGCGTCGGCACCGGGTTCGGAACGATCTCATTGGCGAGCACCGGCTGCGGGGCCACGGAGCCCGCCGCCAGGATGAGGGAGAGAACTGTGGCGTGCTTCATCGCAAACCTCCTTTGGGTGTGTGTCGGGGCCATGGATCGTTGATCCGCCACTTACGTAGATGCGCTCCCCCTGGATCCGGGACAAAAACGGGCGTGGTTCAACGCCGGGTTACACCCGGATATGAACCACGCCTTCATTCCCACGATACTGCCCCTACCAAACTGCCCCTGCTGAGCTCTTTCCTGTTACCCGAATGGAGCCTGTTTTGAACCACGCCCAAAAACGAAGGCCTCGAACGCAGATCGGCCCGGCCCGGCCCGGCCCGGGCGCCCGGCGGCGGCGCAGTGAGCGCGCCTCACCGCACCGTGCGCAGGTCCCGCGCCGCGCGGGCGGCCTCGGAGGCGGCGCGGCCGCGGCCCGCGAGGTAGAGGAGGGTGAGCTTCCAGTGCTCGAGAAGGGTCGGGACCACGCCGTTCCGCTCCCACCGGCGCACCGAGGCGCGGACGCGCTCCCCGAGGATGCGGAAGGCGCCCTCGCGCTTGAGGCGCCGGACGAGGTCGAGGTCCTCGAGGAACGCCCCGGGCCTGTAGCCGCCGATCCTGCGGAAGACCTCGGCCCGGGCGAAGATCGACTGGTCCCCGAAGGGGCCCACGCCGAGGCGGTTCCTCAGGCCCGCGCCCCGCGCGATCACGGCGTAGCGGAGGAGGGGCGAGCGGAAGCCGAGCGCGAAGGCGCCGCCCGCGAGGCCCCCCGACTCGAAGGCCCCCTCGATGGCCGCCCGGCCGGCCGCCGGGAAGTCCACGTCCGCGTAGTGGAAGACGAGCACGTCGCCCCTCGCCTCGGCGGCGCCGCGGTTGAGCTGGGCGAAGAGACCCCCGAGGGCCTCGAGGACACGGTCGGCCTGCGCTCTCGCCAGGGCAGCGGTTGCGTCGCGGCTCCCGCCGTCGACGACGACGACCTCGTCGAGACCGGCTTGCCTCAAGCTCGCGAGGGTGCCCGCGATCCCCTCCTCCTCGTTCAAGGTGGGCACGATGGCCGAGATGCGGAGCGCCATGCTCAGCTCCGCCGCCGCCTCGCCCTCCGCCGCGCCTTGGGACGGAGCCCCTTCGCCCTGAGAACCCCGTCGGCCCACGCGGCGTCCTCCGGCTCGAGGGGTGGCTCCGGGTCGCCGCGGTAGTCGGTGTCGTCGTAGCCGCCGTTCTCGTAGCACTGATCCACGAGCGCCTGGAGGTCGAGGGGCGCGTCGGGGTCGCCCTCGCGGAGGGGCACCCCGATCACCGGAAGGCGCCTCCTCAAGGGCAGGTCGTAGACCTCCACCCGAAGAGGCCTGTAGCCCCGGCGCACGCAGACCTGATAGGTCGTCCGGTGAGAGGGCGGGATGCGGTTGGGCGGCAGAAGCATCACCCGCTTCCCGGAGCGGGTCAGGTCGACCTCGACGAGGCTGGTCGTGGACCCCACGATCTCCCGCTGCTTCCTCTTCCTCAGGTAGAGCTCCTGCCCGTCCCCCGGGAGCTTGTTCGCCGGGCTCAAGAGCTCGATCACGGTCACCACGCGGCGCCCCGAGGAGACGTCGATGATCTCGATGTAGCCCTCCGACACGGGCTCGTCCGCCACGGCGACGATCAGGGGCTCTGCGATCGCCACGCCGGCGGGCGCCGGCACGGTCCTGGCGCCCCTCCTCACCCGCTCGATGACGCGGACGTCGGGGTAGACTCCGCGCCCGGAACCGGGCAGGGACTCCACGTACACGCGCTCTTCGACCCGCGCCCGCAGGGCGCCCGGGAGGAATGGCCGGAGCCGATCGCTGGCGTACGTGACGAGCCGGTGGTGCACGTCGCGCCAATGCTCCTCGAGGTAAGGGTCCATTCCGGGAAAGGGGCTCTTCATGGGCGGTCCTCCACGGCGCGACGGCGCGCGGTGGACGGCAGGCCGACCCGGGCGCGAGGCGCGCAGCCTCGATCTTAACCGGCTCGGCCCGGGCCGTCATGTCATGGGTCTCCGAAGGTTCCCAGCCCCGCGCGCGATGGCGCGCGGAGGCGAAGGCCGCTCGCGGGCTCGAGGCCCGCCACGGCCTGAATTCCCTTCCGAACCGGGCCTCCGGCGAGGTACAGTCACGTTTGATTTTCATGCAGGACGCGTGCGGCGCCGCGGGGCCTCCCCCGACACGCGTAGGCGCCGCCGCTCCAAGCACTTATGCGCGCCTCCGACGAGACCCTCCCTCCCAAGAACCCCTTCCCGTCGACGGGAGCGGGCGCGAGAGTGCCTGCCCAGCCGCGCGAGGAGGAGCGCGTGCCCGCGGCGATCGGCCCCTACCGGGTCGTCGAGCGGATCGGCTCGGGTGGCATGGGGGTCGTCTACCGGTGCGAGGACCCGGCGCTCAAGCGCTTCTGCGCCGTCAAGGTGCTCCGCAGCAAGTTCTCGGGGGACCCCCACTACGAGGAGCGTTTCCGGAGAGAGGCGCAGACCATCGCGAGCCTCTCCCACCCCGCGGTCGCGCACGTCTACGGGATCGGGGAGACCTTCGAGGACGGCGAGAGGCTCCTCTACATCGTCATGGAGCACGTCGACGGGCCCTCGATCGAGCGCATGCTCGAGGCGGAGAAGCGGCTCCCCGCGCCGCGCGCCCTGGCCCTCGCCCGCGAGACCGCGCTCGGCCTCAAGGCGGCGCAGGCGAAGGGGATCGTCCACCGGGACATCAAACCCTCGAACCTCCTCGTCTCGAGCTCCGGCGCCCTCAAGATCGTGGACTTCGGGCTCGCGAAGGAGCTGAGCGGCAAGAACTCGCTCACCGACGAGGGGATCGTGCTCGGGACGCCGCACTACCTCTCGCCCGAGCAGGGGCGCGGCAAGCCCGTGGACCACCGCTCCGACATCTACTCCCTGGGCGCGACCCTCTACCACATGCTGACGGGCCGCCCGCCCTTCGAGGGCACCTCGCAGGTCTCGGTCATCGTCGCCCACGTCAACGAGGAGCCGCGCGCCCCCCACGAGGTCGCGGCGGGCCTCCTGCCGGACCTCTCGCGCCTCGTGCTGCGCATGCTGGCGAAGGCCCCGGAGGCGCGCCACGGGAGCTACGACGAGCTCATCGCGGACCTCGAGGCGGCGGCGAGGGGCGAGCCGCCGGCGCGCTCGGCCGTCGGGAGGGCCGAGATGGAGATCCCCGAGCCTGGCCCCGCCGGCGCTCGGGGCCACCGGCGCTCCCGGCGCTCCCGCCTCCTCGCCTGGGCCGCCGCGGCCGCCGTCCTCCTCTCGGGGGGCCTCGTGGCCGCGCTCCTGAGCATCCCGCCGCCCCCCATCGACGCCGAGACGCGCAAGGCCTTCGGCGGTTGGTACCGCGAGCTCGAGGGCGGCCGCGTCCTCCTCGACATGGACTACGCGAGCCCGCCCGGCCGCGACCCGCTGCTCGTCCTCCACGAGCCGCTCCAGGAGGAGGGCCGGCCGCGCCTCGAGAAGGACCTCCTCCGGTGGACGAGCTTCGAGGAGCCTTTCGCCTGCGGCCTCCGCTTCGACCGGATCGAGGAGATCCAGGTCTGGCTCGGACCGACGACGGGCTCCTTCGACCTGGGGATCGCCCTCGCGGACCCCGCGGGCTCGCAGCGCCGGTTCCTCCTCTTCCGCCTCCGGCCCGGCGAGGTGACGCCCGAGCCCCTCCTCGCCATGCGCTCGAGCGAGAGGGCCTGGTACTCGGCGGGCACCCCGCTGCCCCCCGTCCCGAGGCTCGGCCAGGGGCCCTTCGCGATCTTCCTCGAGCTCCGGCCCTCGGGCTCGAGCACGGTCCTCTCGGCGCGCATCGACCGGAAGGACGGGGCCCGCGTGTACCAGGGGGCCTGCGAGCTCGAGGAGACCGACTGGGCCTCGGGCATCCTCGTCCTCGAGACGCGATCCTGCATGAAGCCGTTCTCGGTGTCGCTCCAGCGCGTGCGCATGTCGGGCGTCCTCGCGCGGGCCGCCGGAGTCGAGGAGGTGCCGTGGCGAAGCTGATCGTCCTCGAGGGCCCCGACTCGGGCTGCGAGCACGAGCTCCCGTCCGGCGACGCGCCCGCGTCGCTCACGGCCGGGCGCGACCCCCGGGCCGAGCTGCCCCTCAACGACTCCGCCGTGTCGCGGCGGCACTTCCAGATCGAGCGGTCCCCCCGCGGCTGGAGGCTCGTCGACCTCGGGAGCCGGAACCTGACCTTCCTGAACGGCGAGACCGTGCGGGACGCCTACTTGAAGGACATGGACGTGATCCGCGCCGGGGACACGGAGCTTCGCTTCGAGAGCCCCGGCGACCCCCTCGAGCCGGGCGGCGCCGCCTCCACGATCCTGAAGGAGCTGCCGGCGGCCGGGAGCCGGGACACGTTCCTCGTGCGACTGGAGGTGCTCGAGGGCTCCCTCGGGGCGGAGGTCTCGGCGCGCAGGACGCCGGCGGCGCGCGAGGCCCTCGCCCGCGCCCGGAAGGTCTTCGAGGCCTACGGCGTCCTGGCGGCGACGACCTCGGCGGCGGACCTCTTCGCGAAGCTCCTCGCCGAGGGGATCCCGGCCCTGGGCGCGGACCGCGGCGCGGTCCTCGTCCGCGAGGGCCCCCGCTGGACGGCCCGGGCGAGCTGGCCCCAGGGCGCCGCCCTGGCGGGCGCCTCGAGCGCGGTCCTGGACAAGGTCCTCCTCGAGGCCAAGGCGGTCCTCTCCTCGAGCGCCGTCCCGGGAGAGCCCGCCGGCGCGGCGGGAACCGAGCGCGGGGCGAGCCTCGTCGCCGCGCCGATCCTCCTCCGCGGCAAGCCCGCCGGAGCCTTCTGCGCCGAGCGCGACGCCGCGAAGCCCCCCTTCCTCGACGACGAGCTCGAGCTCCTCGTGGCCCTCGCCGACCCCGCGGGCGCCCTGCTCGAGCGGCTCGAGTGCGAGGAGCACCTGCGCGCCGAGAACCTCAACCTCTTCCGGAGCCTGGCCGAGACCAAGCGGATCGTGGGCCGATCGCCCGCGACGCTCGAGGTGCTCGAGTTCATCCGCCGCGCCGCGCCGACCTCGATGACGGTCCTGGTCCAGGGGGAGACGGGCACGGGGAAGGAGCTCGTGGCCTCGGCGATCCACTACGCGAGCCCCCGGCGAGGGAAGCCCTTCGTCGCCATCAACTGCGCGGGGCTGCCCGAGAACCTCGTCGAGAGCGAGCTCTTCGGCCACGAGCGGGGCGCGTTCACGGGG
>JACQVW010000558.1 GCA_016209535.1 Planctomycetota bacterium
CGCCGCCCATCCTCAGCTCGTCGAGCGGCGGGTTCTTCCCGGGCCTCAAGACGAACGAGGCCGACGAGCTTCGGTTCATCGACGCCTTCGCCGCCGGAGGCGTGAAGCTCGACTGCTGGTGGCTGGACGCGGGCTGGTACCCCTGCGGCGAGGGCTGGCCGAAGGTCGGCACGTGGACTCCGGACCCCGAACGCTTCCCCCGCGGGCTCAAGGCCGTGAGCGATCGCGCTCACGCGCGCAGGCTCGGCCTCATCGCGTGGCTCGAGCCGGAGCGCGTCTCGCCCGGGACGTGGCTCTACGAGAACCACCCCGAGTGGCTCCTGGGCAAGGACGGCGAGACGAAGCTCCTCGACCTCGGCCGCGAGCCCGCGAGGAGGTGGCTCACGGACCACGTGGACGGGCTGATCACGCGGGAGGGGATCGACCTCTACCGCCAGGACTTCAACATCGACCCGCTCCCGTTCTGGAGGGCGAACGACGCCCCGGACCGCCAGGGGATCACCGAGATCCGGCACGTGGAAGGATACCTGGCCTACTGGGACGAGCTGAGGCGGCGGCACCCGGGCCTCCTCATCGACTCCTGCGCCTCCGGCGGGCGGCGGAACGACCTCGAGACCCTCCGCCGCGCCGTGCCGCTCCTCAGGAGCGACTACCAGTCCTTCGGAGGCGACCCCGGCTTCGCGCCGGGAAACCAGGGGCACACGTACGGCCTCTCGTCGTGGATCCCGTACTACGGCCAGGGCGTCTACTGGAGCGACCGGCAGTTCGTCTACTCCGCCCGCAGCTACATGTCGCCCGCCTTCGGGCTGTGCGCCGACGTCCGCAAGGCCGGCGCCGACTGGGCGCAGCTCCGGCGCGTTGCCGAGGAGTGGCGCCGCGTCGCGAGGTGCTACCTCGGAGACTTCTACCCGCTCACCCCGTACTCGCTTGCGAGCGATGCCTGGATGGCCTGGCAGTTCGACCTCCCCGAGGCCGGGGAGGGCATGGTGCAGGCGTTTCGGCGCGACGCCTGCCCTCGCGAGGCCGCGCGCTTCGCCCTGCGCGGGCTCGCTGCGGAGGCCCGCTACGAGGTCCGGGACCTGGACGCGCAGGGCCCGGAGGAGCGCCTCGTGACGGGGCGGGAGCTGATGGAGGAGGGCCTGGCCATCACGATCGCCGCCCGCCCGGGGGCGGCCCTGGTGGCGTACCGGAAGGTGAGGTAGCCGAGGAGGAGCCCCGTGCCTCCGGTCACATACCCCGGGGCGTGAGGGACCGCAAAAGAAGAGCGTGGAGACGAGAGTCCGCCACGATCGGAGGCCGTCCATGACCCGAGCCTGCTCGCGTCTGTCTGTTTTGCTCTGCGCCGCGGCGCTGCAAGCCGCCCTGGCCTGCGCCGCCGGCTTGCCCGCGGCCGCGCCCGAGCCCGCCGCGGCCGCGGTCGCCCTCGACGGCGAGCCCGCCGCCTCGAGCTCCGCGTGGTGCGGCTTCTCGATCGCGGCGCGCGGCGGCGGGCCGCAGGTGGCGTTCTTCGGCGCGAGCTTCCTCGCCTGCGCCCGCTCCGGCGAGGAGGCGGTCGTCTCGCTCGAGATCGACCTCAAGGCGAGGCCCGCGGCGGTCGTTGCGGACGTGGAGCTCCGGGACGGCGGCGGAGCGCACGTGAGCATCGCCATCGACGGCGGCCGCGCGGCGAGCGCGGCCCTCGGCCCCGCTGGCACGCGGCTCGAGGTGCCCGCGGGCGCGATCGAGCGCGCCGTGGTGCGCCTCGCGACGCGCGGGACATCCGGCGAGGCGGCCGTGCTGTGGCGCTCGGTGCGCCTCGAGGCCGCGGGCGGCGCGATCGGCGTCGCGCCGCGGCCGCGGCCCGCCGAAGCCGGCCCCGGGCCGCCTCCGGTCCTCCCGCCCCTCCGGCGCCCCGTCGAGGAGGCGCTCGTCGAGTGGGACTGGCGCCTCCAGGATGGGATCGGCACCGAGCGGAGGCCCGCGACCTACCTCGAGGCCACCGAGCGCACCCTGCGCCGCGGCGACGACCTCCTCCGGGACGCCATGGCCTCCCGAGCGGACCTCGAGAGCGAGGCGGCCCAGTGGCGCGACCTCCGGCAGGAGCACGTCGGGCTCCAGCAGACCGCGGGGAGCGCGCAGGACGCGCCGGGGCGCGCCGAGGACCTCTGGCGGCGCGTCCACCGGCTGCGCCGCCGCATCGCGCTCCGGCACCCGCTGGCCCGCACGGGGCCCATCCTCTTCGCGAAGCAGGTGCCGGGGGCCTTCTCGCACCAGCTCACGCAGTGCTACGGCCGCTACGCGCGCCCCGGCGGCGGCCTCTTCGTCCTCGAGGCGCCGGGCGAGTCGATGCGCTGCCGGCAGATCGCTCCCAGAGAGCTTCCCGAGGGCAGCTACCAGCACCCCGAGGTCTCCTTCGAGGGCGACCGCGTGCTCTTCTCGTACTGCGAGACGGACCGCGCCCCCGCGAACGGCTTCGAGGGGCACCGCGGCCGCTACTACCACCTCTTCGAGGCGCGCATCGACGGCGGCGGCGTCCGCCGGCTCACGGACGGCCCCTTCGACGACTTCTCCCCCAAGCACCTGCCCGACGGCCGGATCGTCTTCGTCTCGACGCGACGGCGCGGCTGGCACCGCTGCGGGAGCCCGGGCTGCGAGAACTACACGCTGGCCATCGCCGAGGCCGACGGGAGCGGCGCGAGGCCGATCTCCTTCCACGAGACGCAGGAGTGGGACCCGTCGGTCCTCGACGACGGGCGGGTCGTATACACCCGCTGGGACTACGTCGACCGCCACGCGGTCCACTACGAGCACCTCTGGACCGTGCGCGCCGACGGCACGGCCCCCGCGGCCTTCTACGGCAACAACACCTTCAACCCCGTGGGGATCTGGGAGGCGCGGCAGGTGCCCGGGACGCGGCTCGTCATGGCCACCGCCGCGGCCCACCACGCCATGACCGCGGGCTCCATCGTGCTCGTCGACGCGGCGCGCGGCGTCGACGGCGAGGCGCCCATCGTACGCTTGACCCCGGACGCGCCCTTCCCCGAGAGCGAGACGACGGTGGCGCCGGGCTGGCGGTCCACGGTTCCGCCGGCGAGCCCGCCGGCGGCGACGCCCGAGGCCGAGCGCTGGCCCGGGCACTGCTGCAAGAGCCCCTGGCCGCTCTCGGAGCGGCTCTTCCTCGCCGCCTACAGCTTCGACGCCCTGATCGGCGAGCCGAAGGGGAACCTCCCCAACATGTTCGGGATCTACCTCGCCGACGCGTCCGGGACGAAGGAGCTCCTGTACCGCGACCTCAACATCGCGAGCGTCTACCCCGTGCCGGTGCGGCCGCGCCCGCGCCCGCCGGTCCTGGCGCCGTCGACGGACCCCGCGGCGGGCGAGCAGGGCTTCTTCTCCGTGCAGGACGCGTCGCGGGGCGATCCTCCGCTGCCCGAAGGGGCCGTGAAGCGCCTCCGCGTCGTGCAGGTCCTCCCCAAGTCCACGCCGGGGATCAACAACCCGCCCGTGGGCCTCGCCAACGCCTCGCCGGGGAGGCAGGTCCTCGGCACGGTGCCCGTCGAGGCCGACGGCTCGGCCTTCTTCGCCGCGCCCGCCGGCGTGCCGCTGTCCTTCCAGGCCCTCGACGAGCGCGGCATGGCGGTCCAGACCATGCGCAGCGTCGTCTATCTCCAGTCCGGCGAGACGTCCTCCTGCATTGGCTGCCACGAGCAGCGCTCGAGCGCGCCGCCGGCGCGCGGCGCGTCGATGGCCCTCGCGCGGCCGCCTTCGGCGATCGAGCCCGGGCCCGACGGCTCGAGGCCGCTCTCCTATCCGCTCCTCGTCCAGCCGGTCCTCGATCGCCTCTGCGTGAGCTGCCACGGCGCGAAGGACCCGCAGGGCGGCCTCTCGCTGACCGGCGAGCCGCAGGGGCATTACACCGTCTCCTACAACGCGCTCGCGCCCCGCGTGCCCTTCTCCCAGTGGACCGGCGGAGCCGACTTCCGCGAGGCGAACAGCGAGCCCGTGAGCCTCCCGGGCCGCTTCGGGGCCCGCGCGAGCTCGCTCCTGCGCCTCCTCCTCGCGGGTCACTACGATGTCGCCCTGGATCCCGGCGACCTCGAGCGCCTGGCCACGTGGATGGACGCGAACGCGCTCTTCTACGGCACCTTCGACCCCGCCGCCCAGGCCTGCCAGCAGCGCGGCGAGCGGATCGCGGGGCCGGGGCTCGAATGATGGCCTCCGATCGCCTGGGCCAGCGCGGTCTTGAAGCGAGTCTGACGCGACTCGCGCGTCGATCTCTTTGTCAGGCAAGCTGTGTCAATGGGTGGCTCGCTCTCTGCGCGGCCTTGATCGGTGCGCCGCCGCTGCCGGCCGAGCGGCCCGTCCCGCTGAGCGTCTATGCCACCGCAGGAGACGTGCTCCGGCACCTCGCGACGCGGGAGGGGCGGACCGGGGTCCTTCCCATCCTGCGGCGCCTCGGGGTCTCGAAGGTCTTCCTCGAAGGCCGGCGAGGCGACGAGCACGTCCCGGTCGAGATCCTGCGGGCGGCTCGGGACCACTTCCGCACCGAAAGCTTCGAGGTCGCGGGGGGAATCGCGACCGTGCCCGGGAGCGGGTGGGGCGTGCGGCAGAACGAGAATCTCGGGTGGTTGAACTACGAGGCCGAGAAGACACGGAGCGACATCCGGCAGTTCTTCGCCGAGAGCTCTGCGATCTTTGACGAGCTGATCGTCGACGATTTCTACTGCACCGCCGACACCTCGCCCGCCTCGGAGAAAGCTCGCGGCGCGCGCCCATGGGCCGAGTACCGGCAGGAGCTCCTGGTCTCGCTCCTCGAACCGATGATCGTGGGGCCGACCCGCGCGGTGCGTCCATCGGTCCGCCTCATCCTGAAGTTCCCCCAGTGGTACGACCGCTTCCACCTGTTCGGCTACGATCCGGTGCGCATGCCGCCCGCCTTCGACTCCGTCTGGGTGGGGACCGAGGTCCGAAATCCCGAGACGCAGCGCATGGGCTTCGTTCAGCCCTTCCAAGGCTACGTCAACTTCCGCTGGCTTTCCTCGGCCGCCGGGTCGAAGGTCGAGGGCGCGTGGTTCGACCACATCGACTGCACGGCGCAGAACTTCCTGGATCAGGCCTTCCAGAGCGTGCTCGCGGGCGCTCGTGCCCTCACCCTCTTTCGCCTGGGCGACCTGGTCGAGGGCCACCCCGGCCACGCGCTTCTGGAAGCGGCCCTCCCCGAGCTCGCCGCGCTGGCCGCCAAGGTGCGCGACCGCTCCCCCCGCGGAATCTCGTACTACAAGCCGCCTGGGAGCGACGCCGAGGAGAACCTCTACCTGATGGACTACCTGGCACTGATCGGCCTTCCGATCGTGCCCGAAGCCCGCTATCCGGACGACGCCCTGGTCGCGATCCTCGGAGCTCAGGCGGCGGCCGACCGGCAGCTCATCGATCGGATGCGCCGGCACCTCGCCCGGGGCGCGACCCTGATCCTCACCCCGGCCCTGGTGCGCTGCGCCGGGGCCTCCGTAACGCGGCTCGCGGGAGTGAGGGTGTCGGAGCGGCCGGAGCCCGGTGTCGCCACCGGGATCGAGATCGGCCCGACCGGAGCGGGCCAGAGCCCCGTCCCCCTGACCGCCGGCCTCGAGATCGACCTCGGCCTGGAGTCCGAGTCGGCCCAGGTCCGCATGGAGGCGGTCGCTTCCGGACGCCGCGTCCCCTGGCTCACGGCACGCGATGCCGGCGGCGGGAATCTGCTGGTCTGGAACATCCGTACCTTCTCCGAGCAGGATTTCCGGGAGGTAGGAGAATGGCTGCTGCCTCCGAAGCCCCGCGGCCTCCCGGAGATTCCCCAGGAGCTCGCCGACGAGGTGCGGGGCGTGCTCCTGGCCCCGCTGGGACTTCGGCTATCGACTCCGACGCGCGTCGGGTTCTACCTGTTCGGCGCCGCGGGCTGCCTCTACAACTTCCGGGACCGGCCGGTCGAGGTCGTGCTGGACGGAGAGACTTTGAGACTGGGTCCGAACCGCTGGCTCTGGCGCGGGCGATGAAGGTCCAGCAGCGGATCGCTGGGCCGGGGCTTGAATGGCGGCCTCCGGAGGGATCTCATGGGGAGTCGAAAGGAGACACTCCATGCGACGTAGCGCTACCTTGCTTTTCATCTCGCTCATGGCCGCCGCTTCCAGCGGGCCGCAGGCGCAAGCGCCCCGAGGCGTGAACCTCGCGGCCCTCGAGGGCTGGGATATCGTCATCGCCGAGAGTCCGTCGCCGGCCGTGGCCTACGCCGCCGAGGAGCTCCAGCGGTTCCTCGAGAAGGCCTCGGGCCTGCGGCTCCCCGTGACCTCGAAGGTCGAGGGGAAGGACCGCCACGTCTTCGTCGGGGCCAGCGGCCCCATGCGAGACAGCCCCGCCGGCTTCGGCGTCGAGGGCTTGGGCCCCGAGGACCTGCGGATCGTGATCCGCGACGGCGCGATCGCCATCGCCGGCGGCGAGCCGAGGGGGACCCTCTACGGGGTCTACGCCTTCCTCGAGGACCACCTGGGCGTCCGCTTCCTCACCACCGACCACACCCACGTGCCTCCCGCCGGCGCCTGGAGGGTCGTGGGGCCCGTGGACCGCACGTTCAGGCCGCCCTTCGCCATGCGCTGGAGCTACTACGGCGAGGTCAACCGGGACCCGGTCTTCGCCGCGCGCCTGCGGGTCAACACGGTCACGGGCGATCCGAAGCTCGGCGGGAAGACGGGCATCCAGAACATCAACCACAGCTTCCTCAGGCAGATCCCCTCGCAGAAGTACGGCAAGGAGCACCCGGAGTACTACTGCTGGATCGACGGGAAGCGCATCGCCGAGGTCAAGAGCGATGCCTACGACAACGAGCCCTGCCTGACGAACCCCGAAGTCCTCCGCATCGTCACCGAGGCCGTCCTCGCCGAGATCGAGCACAGCCCCGGGACGGCGAACGTCTCGGTGAGCCAGAACGACAACAACAAGTACTGCCGCTGCGAGAAGTGCGCCGCCATCGACGAGCGCGAGGGGACGCCCATGGGCTCCATCCTCACGTTCGTCAATGCCGTGGCCGACGAGGTGGCGAAGAGGCACCCCGGAGTCCTGGTCGGGACCCTGAGCTACTGGTATTCCCGCAAGCCGCCGCGGACGATCCAGCCTCGGCCGAACGTCCAGATCCAGCTCTGCTCGATCGAGTGCTGCCTGATCCACCCCATCGACGACCCCGCGTGCCCCAAGAACGCGGAGTTCTGCCGGGACATGCGCGGCTGGGGCGCCATCTCCAAGAACGTCTCGATCTGGAACTACAACACGAACTTCTCCAACTACCTGCTCCCCTGCCCCAACCTGCGCGTCATCGAGCCCAACGTGCGGTTCTTCGCCGCGAACAAGGCCACGGGGATCTTCATGCAGGCCGCCGGGAACGCCTGGGCCGCGGAGCTTTCGGATCTGAGGAACTACGTGATCTCGAGCTTGATATGGGATCCGAGCCGGAGCGGGGCACGGCTCGTCGACGAGTTCGTCTCGCTCCACTACGGGAGGGCGGCGCCGCCCATCCGCCGATACATGAACCTCGTCCACGACACGGCGGAGGCCAGCGGGCTTCACCGGAACTGCTTCGCAGGCAAAGGCGAGCAGTACGGGCTCACCTCGGAGATGGCGAGCCAGGCGGTCGCGCTCTTCGAGATAGCCCTCGGGCTCGCCGAGAGCCCGGAGGTCGCCTCCCGCGTCGAGAAAGCTTCGCTCGGCGCCTACCGGCTGGCCATCGACCCCGTCTGGGGCCGCCAGGACGCATCGGGCCTCGACGCGGGCCTCCTCGCGAAGACGCGGCCCCTCGTCTCGAGGTTCCTCGAGCTCTGCGCGAAGCACGCGGTCGACCAGTCCTCGGAGAACGAGCCCTTCGCGAAGGCGCGGGAGCGACTCGAGAAGCTGCTCGCCGTGCGGTAGCCTTTCGAAGTGCGCTCGGGGTAGGATAGCAGCAGCATGATGCGATACTCAGACGCGGAGCTTGAAAGGCTGCTCGGCGACTTGGAACCCGAGAGGGTTGAGCGGAAGGCATCATGGAGCGGCGACGCTCCGGATAGGTGCCGCCAGGCCATCTGCGCCTTTGCCAACGACCTTCCCGACCACCGACTGCCGGGAGTCCTCTTCATCGGAGTGAATGACGAAGGGTCGCCGGTGGCGCTTGGACTCGTTCAGAGGTTCGGGATGGGCATCGCAATCGCTCGTGCGGAGCTGCAGAAGAACGGCAACCCCCCGCCGGAGCTCCGACCTGAGCCCTCTACGGTTCTCGCCGTGGTTCGCAAGAAGCCCTGAACGCTTCAGGCAGGACTGCAGATGAAGGGTTTGAAGAGGGATGAACAGCTCGCTGATGACCCCCTGTGGTACAAGGACGCGGTCATCTACGAGTTCCACGTCCGTGCCTTCTTCGACGGGAACGACGACGGGATCGGCGACCTCCCAGGGCTCACCCGGAAGCTCGATTACCTGAAGGACCTGGGCGTCACGGCGCTCTGGCTCCTGCCCTTCTACCCCTCACCGCTCAGGGACGACGGCTACGACATCTCCGACTACACGGCCGTCCACCCCGCCTACGGCACCCTCCGCGACTTCAAGGTCTTCCTCCGGGAGGCTCACCGCCGCGGCCTGCGGGTCATCACCGAGCTGGTCTTGAACCACACCTCGGACCAGCACTCATGGTTCCAGCGGGCCCGCCGCGCTCCCCCCGGGAGCCCGGAGCGGGACTTCTACGTCTGGAGCGACACCCCGGAGCGCTACCGGGAGGCTCGGGTCATCTTCAAGGACTTCGAGGCTTCGAACTGGTCCTGGGACCCAGTGGCCCGTGCCTACTACTGGCACCGCTTCTACTCCCACCAGCCGGACCTCAACTACGACAACCCGAAGGTCCGGAAGGCCATGCTGCAGGTCCTGGACTTCTGGCTGGAGCAAGGGGTCGACGGACTCCGCCTGGATGCCGTGCCGTACCTCTACGAGCGCGACGGCACGAGCTGCGAGAACCTCCCCGAGACCCACGAGCTCCTCAAGCGGCTCCGGGCCCACGTGGACGAGAAGTTCAAGTGCCGGATGCTCCTGGCCGAGGCGAACCAGTGGCCCGAGGAGGGCGCGGCCTACTTCGGTCGGGGGGACGAGTGCCACATGGCCTTCCACTTCCCCCTCATGCCCCGGCTCTTCATGGCGATCCGCATGGAGGACCACTTCCCCATCATCGA
>JACQVW010000545.1 GCA_016209535.1 Planctomycetota bacterium
CCTCGGCAAGGTGCGCGCCCGGGAGGCCGTCCCGGCACTCGTGCGGGCCCTGGAGGCGGAGGGCGACGCCGGCGTCGCGCTGGCGATCGCCGGGAGCCTCGGGCAGATCGGCGATCCCGCGAGCATCGGTCCGCTCGAGCGCAAGGCCCGGAGCGCGGCGACGAAGGAGCTGCGCCTCGCCGCCGCGGGCGCCATCGCGAGGATCGGCGGCGAGGAGGCCAAGGCGGCGCTCCAGGCGCTCCTCGCGGCGGAGCAGGACGCCGGCGCGCGGAGGCACCTCGAGCGGTGGATCGAGAGCGTCCGGTGACTCCAGCGGCGGGCATGGTGCGCGTTCGGGCGGGAGCCATTGTGCGCGAGCAAGCGGTTGAGTAGGATGCCCGCGCCCGGAGATGTCTCCGGCCGTCAGAAGGTCCTCGGGAAGGCTCGCGAGACATGGAGGATCTGCCATGAAGCGACGCATGAGCCGCCGGAGGTTTCTCTCGAGGACCGCCTCGGTCGGGGCGGGGTGGTGGATCCTGGCCGACGGCCGGTCCGCCTGGGGCTACCCGGCGAACGAGAAGCTGAACCTCGCCCTGGTGGGCGCCGGCAAGCGCGGGAACCACTTCTTGAACGCCATCCCCAAGACCGGCCAGAACCTGGCGGCCGTGTGCGACGTGGACCTGAAGCGGGCGCAGGACTTCGCCGGCAAGCTCGGCGGGGTGCCCGCGTACCAGGACTTCCGCAGGCTCCTCGACGAGAAGGAGCGCCGGATCGACGGGGTCATCGTCGCCACTCCGGACAACACCCATGCCGTGATCGCCGCGGCGGCCATGAAGCGGGGCAAGCACGTCTACTGCGAGAAGCCCATCGCCCATGACGTCGCCGAGGCTCGCGCCCTGCGCCACATCGCCAGGGAGCGGAAGGTGGCCACGCAGATGGGGAACCAGGGCATGGCGTCGGACTCGTTCCGCCGCACCCTGGAGCTCGTCGAGGCGGGGGCCGCGGGCGAGATCCGAGAGGTCCACCTCTGGTTCGTGTTCGGAGGCTCGGGCCCGCTCGCTCGGCCGCAGGAGACCCCTTCCGCCCCGGAGCACCTCCAGTGGGACCTCTGGATCGGCCCCGCTCCCTTCCGGCCCTATCACCCGTCGTACTTCGAGGGCTGGGGGGCGTGGCGGGACTTCAGCACGGGGTGCGTCGGGGGCGGCGGCTCACACTCGATCCACATGGCGTTCAAGGCCTTGAAGATCGGCGCCCTCTGGGAGGGCGGCGAGGCGAAGGGGACGATCCGCATCGAGGCGGAGACCTCGGAGCGATGCCCGGAGAACTTCCCCCGGTGGGCGTTCCTCCGCTTCGACATCCCGGCGCGCGGGCCCCTTCCGCCGGCTCGGCTCCACTGGTACAACGCCAGCGAGGAGGAGCTCCGGAAGCGCGGCGTGTGGGAGCGGCTGGAGCGCATCGCCGGGCGGTCCCTCGAGTGGAAGGAGGGCTGGACCCCGCGCTCGGGCACCCTGCTGGTCGGCTCGAAGGGCGTCGTGCACACGAACGCGCACAACTCGCTCTGCGCGCTTCTCCCCGAGCGGGACTTCCCCGACTCCGGCGGGCCGCCCCGGACGCTCCCGGCCACCGCGGGCCACGAGGAGGAGTGGTTCCGAGCCTGCAAGGGCGGTCCGCAGGCCCTGTCGGGGTTCGACCACTCGGGGCCGGCGATCGAGCTGCTGCTCGCGGGCAACGTCGCCACCTGGGCCGGGCGGCCCATCGAGCTCGATCCCCTGGCCTCGAAGGTGGTGAACGACGAGGAGGCCGACCGCGTCCTCCGCCGCCAGTACCGGCAAGGCTGGTCGCTGTGAGTCCCCGGTGAGCGGCGTGAGCCCCACCGCGCGAAGGTCGCGGCCGGACCGCATGCGGCGGTCCGGCATGGCGGTCCAGCGGCATTGACACGAGCTCCGCGAGGCGATACCGTCGCGGTGGGAGCGCACTGGACGGAAAGACGGGGCTGCGGCCCATCTTCGGGTGGGGGAGAAGAAAAATGAGCAGGCTCAGGACTCTGCTGTGCGCTGGGATCGTCCTCGGTTGCTTCGCGTCGCGCGCTCGAGGTCAGCCCGTGGTGGGCTTCGACCTGAAGCTCCTGCGGCCCGGGTTCCCCACGTTCGACGTGAACTCCGTCATCCAGGGGCGCGAGGGCGACGTGGTCGAGCTCGCGGCGGAGGCGAGCATCACCAGCTTCGGGATGGCGGACCGCGGGGTCCAGGGATGGTCCTTGAGCCTCATGAACACGGGCGTCGACGTCGTGTCGATCTCGGACGAAGGGGCGGTGATCCGCGAGAAGTCCGAGGGGGGGCTCCTCGACGTCGGGTTCCTCAAGTACGAGATCGTGAACCCGAACTGGAACGGAGGCCAGCAAGGGCTGGTCCAGGCGTGCGTCTTGTCGACGTTCCGGCAGGTGATCCTGCCGCCGGACACCCGGCAGCTCGTCGGCACGAGCCGCTATCGAGCCCGCGTCCCTGGTGCCCCCGCGCTCGCGTCGATCCGCTACGAGGACGGGCTGCGGGGCTCCGGTCAGCCCCTGCAGAACATCGCCACCATCCAAGGCGCGAGTCAGCATCCGCGGCTCCGCTCCCGGTCCATCGCCATCGGCGGGGGCCAGCCGCTGCCCGAGGAGCGCTGCGGGGACGGCGCCGACAACGACCAGAACCAGAAGACGGACTGCGACGATCCCTACTGCCGCGGCGATGTCGCCTGCGGCGCCGAGGACTGCGCGGACGGCATCGACAACGACGGCGACGGCAGGGCCGACTGCCAGGACTCGAAGTGCCGGAGCTTCACCGTGGCCTGCGACGAGCCGGAGCTCTGCGAGGACGGCGCCGACAACGACCGCGACGGCGACACGGACTGCGCCGACAGCGAGTGCTATTACCTCGGCGACTGCCCCGGCCCCGAGATCTGCGGCGAGAACATCGACAACGACCTCGATGGCAAGACCGACTGCGAGGACATCGAGTGCGTCGGCATCTTGCCCTGCGCTGGTTTCGAGCTCTGCGACAACGGCATCGACGACACCGGCGACGGCAAGATCGACTGCGACGACGAGTTCTGCATCCGCTTCGCCTCCTCCCAATGCGAGGTCGTGGAGCTCTGCGGGGACGGCCTCGACAACGACCTCGATGGCCGGATCGACTGCGAGGACGAGCGCTGCGCCGGCATCGCCCCGTGCCCGCCGCTCGAGGTCTGCGGCGACGGCATCGACAACGACCAGGACGGCATGGCGGACTGCCGGGACCCCCAGTGCGAGCGGTTCCCGAGCTGCATCGGCCCAGAGGTCTGCGATGACGGCAAGGACAACGACTTCGACCGCTTGATCGACTGCGACGACCCGGGCTGCGCGGGCGTGGGGCCCTGCCCGGAGCCGGAGGTCTGCGGGGACGGGCTCGACAACGACGAGGACGGCAAGGCCGACTGCGCCGATCCGCAGTGCTTCGGCATCCGGCCGTGCCCGGGGCCCGAGGTGTGCGACGACCGCTTTGACAACGACGCCGACGGCCGCACCGACTGCGCCGATCCGGACTGCGCCCAGCTGCCGGCTTGCCGGGGGGCGGAGCGGTGCGATGACGGCGTCGACAACGACGATGACCTGCGCACGGACTGCGATGACTTCGACTGTCGCGCGCAGCCGGTGTGTGCCGGCCGCGAGGTGTGCGGGGACGGCGCCGACAACAACGCCGATGGCCGCGCCGACTGCGAAGACCCGGACTGCGAGATGGCGGATCCGTGCGCCGGCGGAGGCGGCGGCTACGACATGGTAGTCATCGCCGACGACGCGGCGCTCGAGGGCGGCGAGTACGTCACCCACGCGGACCCGGAGATCACGACGGGCATCCCCGTCACGGTCTACATAGTCGGCCGCGGCGGGGACCTCGGCAGCGGCGTGCAGGGCTGGTCGCTCTCGATCGCGCACGACAAGGACCTGATCGGCTTCGACCCCGCGGGCGGCGCGCCGACGACCGCCGGCACCGACGTGGAGGAGTTCTTCAGCGGCGGCTTCACGAAGACGGAGCCGGCGCGCGATACGGGCGCCGGAGGCAGGGGCTGGGGCGGGTCCGACGACGGCGACGGCTTCGTCTCCGCCATCGTCCTCTCCTTCACCGAGCCGCGAGCGCTGCCGCCCTCCGGGGCGCACTCCGTCGCCCGGGCGCGCTACGTCCTCAAGGAGGGCTTCGCCGCCTCGGGCGTCGAGGCCGCCGGCGTGCGCTTCCAGGACGGCCTGCGCGGCTCGGGCCAGCCCGTCACCAACGCTCTCACCGTCGACGGGCGGACGGTCAAGCCGGCCCGCCTGGTGCCGCTCGCGATCCGGCGAGCCGACCTGAGCGCGCCCTTCGTGCGCGGCGACACGAACGTCGACCGCAAGGTCAACATCGCCGACGCCGTCTGGATCGTCAACGAGCTCCTGCGCCGGGGGCCGCGGTCGGTCTGCCCGCGGGCGGGCGACGCCAACGCCGACGGGCTCTACGACCTCTCCGATGCGATGTTCCTGGTTCAGTGGATGTTCTTGAGCGGCCGGATCATCCCGAGACCCTATCCGACTTGCGGCACCGCGCCGGGGCCCAAGGAGCTCGACTGTCCGGAGAACGCCGTGGGCTATTGCGGGTAGTAGCTGCGGAGAGGTGGAGGGCACATCACCGTGGCGCCCCCGCCGCCCACTCGACAGGCACGGCGACTTCCCTGAGCGCGCCGGCGGGCTCCCCGACCCCCTCGAGCGCCAGGCGGACCTCGCCGCGGGCCGCGGCGGCGGGCAGCCAGCCCGCATCGACGCGGATCTCGACGCGCTGGCGGGGCCCCGGCGGCGCCGGGAGGGGCACGAGGCGCAGGAAGGGCAGGTCCGAGCGCGCCTGGCGCACCGTGAAGGGCGTCCCGCGGCTCGACTCGAGGGTCACGTGGAGGGGCTTCGACGGGTCCCGCACGACGAGGACCGGCGGCGTGACGGCGATCTCGGGCAGCACGATCGCCTCGACGGGCACCAGCACCTCCTGGACCCTCGGGTGGGATGTGCGGAGGGTCACGAGGCCCCGGAGCTCGCCCACGGCGGCCCGAGGCCCGAGCCTCGCGCGGAGGCGATGGCGCCGGCCCGGCAGGACGGGCTCGAGCACGACCTCGAGGCCCGCGACGTCGGTGCCCGCCACGGACGCCTCGCGCGGCTCTCCGCCCTCGATGTGCAGCTCCGCCGCCGCCTCCGCCGCCTCGCCGGCCACGGCGCGGAGCGAGAGCCCGCCCGCGGGGTGTACCTGGACCTCCTCGCTCACGATACCCCGAAGACCGAAGACGAGGGCCGGGCGCGCGGGGTCGTCGGTCTCGAGACGGAGCGAGACCTCGATCGCCCCCGAGGCCCAGCCCGTGATCAAGGCCATCTCGAGCCGCTCCGCGGCCCCGGGCGCGACCTCGCGGGGGACGCGGCGGACCTCGAGGGCCGGAGGCGCGGTCACCGAGGTCACCTTCAGCGGCCTCGGGCCGTCGTTCCGCAGCTCGAAGACGTGCCGCACGGCGGCGCCGAGGGCGGCAGCGCCGAAGTCGTGGACCGGGACACCGGGGCCGGCGGGCGGGCCCGGCGGAGCGGAGATCCCGGCCGCCGAGGCGGCGAGGCCCGGCGGCGGGAGCGCGGGATCGCAGCGCGAGGCAGCGTCTCGATCGGCGATGGGCTCCCCGGCACGCGCCGCGGCCGCGCCGGGAGGTCCCGCTCCGCCCGCCTCGAGCAGGCGCCCGAGCTCGACGATCCCCGCGAGGCCATCGAGGCGCCGCCCCCCGACGACGACCGCCGGCGAGCCCTTGATCCCGAGCCGCCGCGCGAGGCGCCCATCGGCCTCGACCAGGGCCCGGTGGGCACCCTGGCGGACCTCGCGCTCCACCTCCCGCGCCGCCTCCTCGCCGAGCCCCGCCTCGGAGGCCATGGCGGCCGCGGAGCCGGCATGGATCGTCCCCTGGGTCCTCGCGATGCGGCTCCAGACGTCGAAGAAGCCCGCGCCGCGCTTCGCGATGGCCGCGGCGGCCTCGTGGGCCGTGCCCGAGTCGGCGTAGATGCCCGTCGCGAGGAGCTTGAAGACGAGGCGCACCTCCCCGGCATGGCGGTCGAGGACGTCCTTCGCGGCGCGCGCAGCCTTGAGTCCGAGGGGGCTCCGGAGGTCGACGAAGACCTTGGCGACGACGCGGGCTTCCTTGGGCCCGAAGGCGAGCGGGTGCGCGGGCTCGGGGTCCTCGAGGAGGATCTCCGCGGGCAGGTCGGGCGCCGCCGCGGTCTCGAGCCCGAGGGCTCTGCGCACGACGTGGTCGAGCGCCTCCGCCGGCTGCGCGCCCACGAGGCGCAGCCCGTTCACGAGGAAGGTGGGAGTGCCCGTCACGCCCAGGGACCTGCCCTCCTCGGCCTCGCGCGCCACGGCCCGCGAGAAGGCGCGGGAGTCGAGCACCAGCTCGAAGTCCGCCGCGGGGATCCCGAGGCCCGCTGCCAGATCGACGAGGCGCGCGCGGTCCAGGGACTCCTGCGTCTTGAAGATGCCGTCGTGCATCTCCCAGAAGAGGCCCCACTCGCCCGCGGCCAGGGCCGCCTCGTGAGCGAGGGGCGCCTGGCGGTGGAAGGGGAGCGGGAAGCTCTTGAAGACCCAGCGGACCTTCCCGGGGTGGCGCGCGAAGAGCTCGCGCACGGCCCGCGACGCCTTGCGGCTCGAGGGGCACTGGAAGTCCGAGAACTCGACGATGGTGACGGGCGCGTTCGCGGGGCCGCGCGTCGCCGCCTCATCAGGGCCGACGAGCGCGGCGGCGATGAGGAGCCTCGCGCCCCGTGCCGCGCGCGGCAGCATCACGGCCCCGTCGTGAAGGAGGAGCCGAAGAATTGCAGCGGGTTTCGGGCCGCGTCCGTGACGCCGTTCGTCACCTGGACCGAGAAGAGCTTGCTCGCGGTGAGCAGGGCGGCCGGGGTGATGGTGACCGACCTCCGGTCCGGGGCGACCGTGATCGCCGTCGCGATGTCGCCGACGCCGCTCTCGATGAGCCGGACGGTCGCCGCGTTGACGTTCACGGGCGAGATCGGCTCGGAGAACCCGATCGTGATCGCGGTGCTCCGGGACACCCCCGTCGCTCCGTTTGCCGGCGTGACGCTGGTGACGACAGGAGATACCAGGTCCGATGCTGCTCCCGTCGTGAAGCTCAGCGCCAGGGGCGCCCCGAGCGGATTCCCGGCGACGTCCAGGACGCCCGAGACCGACAGGGTGTGGGCCGCGCCGGCGGGGAGCGGTGCCGCGGGCCGGAAGAGCACGATGCGCTCGCCGGCGGGGAGCTCGAAGCTCCCGGCGACGTCCGCCCCGCCGCGCTCGAGGTCGACCGTGGCGTGCGAGACCGAGGTCCGGTCGATGGGCTCCGAGAGCTCCACGGCGATGACGGCGTTCCGCGGCACGGAGCCCGCGCCGTCCTCGGGCGAGGTGGCGGTGACTACGGGCGCGGTGCCGTCGGTCGCCGTCCCCGTGGTGAAGCTGGCCGCACCGCCGCCGCCGTTCCCGAGCAGGTTGCCGGCCGCGTCGCGGATCTCGCGGGCCAGCCGCAGGGTGTGCACGCGGCTCGGCGAGAGCGGCGAGCTGGGCGTGAAGGTGACGAGTCTGCGGTCGGCGCTCAGGGTGACCGCGCCCGCCACGGCCCCGATCCCCGAGGCGGTCAGGGTGACGCTGGCCTCGGACACGTTGACGGGGCTCACGGGCTCGGAGAGCTGGGCTCGGAAGACGGCGTTGAGCGGCACGTCCGTGCTGCCTTCGCGGGGCGCGAACAGGGACACCACCGGGAACCCCACATCGGTCCCGGCCGCCGTCATGAAGGTGGTCATGACGTCGGTGCCGAGGGCGTTGCCGGCCTGGTCCGCGATCGCCGGCTCGACCGTGATCGTGTGCAGGGCCGAGGGCGCGAGGGGCTCGTTCGGGACGACGTGGACCGCCCGGTTGCTCTCCTCGAAGAAGATCGCGCAGGGCACCCGCTCGCCGGCGCCGGTCTCGAGACGGAGGGTCGCGGCGCTCACGGTGACGGGGTTCACCGGCTCGGAGAAGCGTGCGGAGATGATCGCGTTCACACCCACGCCGGTCTCGCCATCGACGGGGCTCACGGCGACGACCGCAGGAGCCGCGGCATCGGACGCCGTGCCGGTCGTGAAGGAGTACGCGAACTGGCTCGCGAGGGCGGCGCCGCCCGTGTCCTGGACGCCCGTCGTGATGCGGACCACGTGGACGTGGCTCGCCAGCATGGGCGTCGATGGCGTGAAGCGCACGAGCCTGTCCCCCTCCTCGAAGCTGAAGGAGCCCGTGAGGGCCGCCTGCGCGCTCGGGGTCACGCTGAAGGTCGTGGCGGTGACCGTGGCCGGGTTCACGGGCTCCGAGAACCGCGCCGTGACCACCGCGTTGAGGGGCACTCCGGTCTGGCCGCTTTCGGGGTGCGCGGCCAGCACCCTGGGGGCGCTGGCCGTGGGATCGGGCGCCGTGCGGAACGTGCCCGAGAAGGGCGAGAACGGATTCCCCGCCAGGTCGAGGAGGTCCGAGGTCACGTAGACCGTGTGGCTCGCGTCGTGGGCCAGGCTCGCGGCCGGGTCGATCACCAGGATGGAGCCGTCGCCCTCGAGGTTCACGGCGATGGGCACGAGCTTGCCGTCGGGCCCGCCGAGGAACACGGAGCCGGGCGCCGTGGCGCCGCGCACGGGCTCCGTGAGGACGAGGACGATGTCCTTCTCGACGGGGATGTCGCTCGACCCGCTCGTGGGACGCAGGGCCTGGACCCGTGGGGCCGTGCCGTCGGCCGCCGGCCCGACGGTGAAGCTCGTCACGAAGTCGGCGCCGAGCGGGTTGCCCGCGAGGTCCGCGAGGTCCTTCGAGACCACCACGAAGACCTGGCCTCCGGGCGGCCAGCTCGCGGTGAGGACGACGGCCAGGCCGCTTGAGGCCCGCGAGATGCTGGGGGTGAGGCGGGTGCCCTGGCTGTAGGCGGCGATCAGGTCCTGCAGGCTCGAGAAGGTGATGTGCTCCGAGAAGGAGATCGTGAGCGGCTGGTTCGGGTAGACGCCGGTCGAGCCGTCGGCGGGGGTGACCGCGACGATCGCGGGGGGCGTCGAGTCGGCGCCGGCGAACCCGCCGCTGGTGAACGAGAACGAGGCGCCGCTGCCGGCCCCGAGCTGGTTCCCGGCGTCGTCGACGGCGCTCCGCGTGACCACGAAGGAGTGGAAAGTCAGGGCCCTCAGGGGGATCGACGGAGTGAAGGTGAGGACCTTGCGGGAAGCATCCAGGCTCAGGGTCGCTGGCACAGTGCCCGTGCCGGAAGCCGACAAGGTCACCTGGCCCTCGAAGGAGATCGGGTTCATGGGCTCCGTGAACGTCATGGAGATGGTCGCGTCCAGGGCGACGCCGGTCGCCCCGTTGGCGGGGCTGGTCGCGGTCATCTGCGGCGGCAGCCGGTCGGGGATCCCCAGGCCGCTCGGGTAGCGGCCGATGATCTCGAGCTCTCCCAGCCCCGGCTCGCAGCTCTGGTCGGCCGTGGCGGTGAACCTGCCGCGGCGCACGCCGCTCACCTCGGCGAAGGCGAGCGTCAGGTCGCGATCCGGAGCGGGGAGCGCCACGTCTCCGCTCGAGTAGAGCTCCGTCCCCGAGGCGTCGAAGAGCTGGAAGACGCCCGAGAAGAAGTCGAAGCCGTTGGGGTGGCTCCGGGACCCGAAGACCCGGATCTCGCTCACGGCGGCGTCCTCCGGGAGGATCGCCTCGATGAAGGGGGACTTGCCCTGGTTCGCCGAGTCGCCGCAGGCGGTGAACCACGAGGTCGTCAGGCTCCCGTCGAAGGCGTTCGTGGCCGGATAGCTCGCGCTGAACTGACTGCTCGCGTTCGCGATGACGCCCGGAGCCTGGGTCAGGTTCCCGGTCGCGAGGGCGGTGAAGCTCATGGCGAAGGGCGCCGCCATGGGCGTGCCCGAGAGGTCCGTGATGCCGCTCGCGGTCGCCTCGACCGTGCTCCCCATGGGGTAGAGGGAGAGCGGCCTGAACGTCAGCCGGCGGAGCGCACCGTCCGTGGCGTACGTGCCGGGGATGTCCGATCCATCGGCCAGCACGCGGAACGTGGCGGCGTTCGCCGTGAGGAGGTCGACCTCGCGGTCGAACTCGAGCGTGACCGCGGCGTTCGAGGGAGCTGCTGACGCGCCGTTCGCCGGGTGGGACCTGACGACGCTCGGAGCGCCGGGGCTCGAGGCCTCGCCGCCGGTCGTGAAGGAGACGCCGGTGCCCGGGAACGCGTTGCCCGCGAGGTCGAAGACCGTGTTCCGCACGCTGAGCGAGTGGAACGTGAAGCCTCTGAGCGGCTCGAGCGGCGCCACGGTCATCACCGTCAGGGAGGCGTCGAGGCTCACCGCGGCCGGCCGCTGACCGATCCCCGAGGCATTGAGGACGACGCTCGCGTCGCTCACCGTCGCCGGGTTGAGCCGCTCGGAGAACCTCAAGCGCACCACGACGTCCGTGGGGACGCCCGCCGACCCGCTCGGCGGGCTCACGTCGGTGAACGCGGGCGGCGTGAGGTCCGCCTCGGAGCCCGTGGTGAACGTGGAGGCGACCGGCGCACCGAGGGCGTTCCCCGCGGCGTCGCGGACCGTGCCTGCGAGGCTCACGTTGTGGAGCGTGCCCGCCGCGAGCGGCAGCCGGGGCATCCAGATCGCCTGGGTGTTCCCCGAGGCGAGGCTCACGGCGCCCGCGACCGCGTTCCCGCCCGCGCTCACGGTGAGGGCCGCGGCATCGAAGCTCACGGGGTCCATGGGCTCGCTGAAGAGGACCAGGACCTGCGCGTTGAGAGGCACGCCGGTCGTGCCCGCGGGCGGTCCGACGGCCACCACGGCCGGCGCGGTCGAGTCTGGCAGGAACTCCGTGGTGAAGCCGCTCGCGAACTGGCTGCCGCCGTTCAGCTCGTTGCCGTGGTCATCGGCGACCGTGCCCGAGACGCGCAGGGTGACGAACCTCGAGACGGGCATGGACATGGCGGGGGTCAGGGTGATCCGCATGCGGTCGGCGCTGAGGGCCACCGCGGCCGGGAGCTGCCCGAACCCCGAGGCCGTGAGCGTGCAGGTCGTCTCGCTCACGGTGATGGGGTTCAGCTCGCGGGAGATCTCGACGATGACGGGCGAGCTCACCGGCACATCGTTCACTCCGTTCGGGATGTTGATCCGGGTCACCACGGGGGCGTCGAGGACGGGGCCCGCGGCGGTGCGGAAAAGGGCCGTGACGGCGGGGCTCAGGCCGTTGCCCGCGAGGTCCTTGACGCCGGCCGTGACGCGGACGGTGTGCTCCTCGTCGGGGTCGAGAGGCGCGTGCGGCGCGAAGGTGACGACGCGGCCGTCCTGCGAGAGGAGGACGGCGCAGGGGACGAGCGCGCCCTCCTGGTCGAGGACCTCGAGGCCCTGCGGCTGGAGGGTGATCGAGTCGATGGGCTCGGTGAGCTGCACGGAAACCGGGGCATTCACCCCGATCCCCTGGGAGCCGTCGGGCGGGCTCACGAAGGTGACCGAGGGGGCGGCGGCGTCCGCCGCCGTGCCCGTCGTGAAGCTGAACCCCTGGTTGCCGCGGAGCGGCGTCCCCTGGAGGTCCCTGAGGCCGGTGCGCACGTTGATCGTGTGGGAGCGCGAGGGAGAGAGAGGGGCATCGGGAGTGAAGACCACGACCGCGTCGCCCTGCTCGAAGCCGTAGGTCCCCGCCACGGCACCGATGCCGCTCGCCGTGAGGAAGAGGCTCGAGGCGCCCACCGTCGCGCGGTCGACCGGTTCCGAGAACCTGACCCGCACGCGGGCGTTGAGCGGCGCTTCCGCGGCGCCCGAGGCCGGCGTCACCGCGACAGCGGTGGGGCCGTTCGCCGCCGGGTCCTCCGCGGTGGTGAAGCTCGCCGAGAAGTTGCTCAGGGCGTTGCCTGCGACGTCCTGGACGCTCGAGCGCAGGGCGACGACGTGGCCGGTGGCGAAAGCGAGCGGTCCCGAGGGCTGGAAGGTCGCCACCAGGTCTCCGTAGGAAAGGGTCCGCGAGCCGGCGATGAGCTTCCCGCCCGCGCTCGTGGCCGTCGAGAGGAAGAAACCGCTCGCGAGCGTGGCCGGGTTCGCCGGCTCGCTCAGGAAGAGGTGCACCCCGAAGTCCCGCGGCACGCCGGTCGCGCCGCTCGCGGGCCGCGCGAGGAGGACGCGGGGACTCGCTGTGTCGATGTCCGGCCCGGTCGTGAACCGGCTCGCGAGCTCGGCGAGCGGGTTCCCGGCGACGTCGGTGACGTCCGAGGTCACGTAGACCACGTGGAGCGTGCTCGGGGGCAGGTCCGCGCCGAGGACGACGGTGGTGTTGTCGGAGGAGCGCTCGAAGCGCCTCAGCCCGAGCCTCGCCCCGGCCGCGTAGAGCCCGAAGTTGTTCTGGTGGATCGTGGGCGGGCTCAAGGGCTCCGAGAACCGGATGGTGACGAGCTGCGTGGTGCTCACGCCCGTCGCGCCGTCCGACGGGTCGACGGAGACGACGGCGGGCGCGGAGGAATCCGTGGCGCCCGCGGTGGTGAAGAGGCTGAAGTGGCCCGAGGCGAGGCGGTTGCCGTTCGCGTCGGTGACCTGGTTCGACACCTGGACGTAGACCTGGCGCCCGCCGGGGAGCGGCACGGTGGGCGTGAGCGTCACTTCGCGGGCCGCGGCGTCGAAGGAGATCCGCGCGGGGTGGATGCCGACGCCCGGGACGGTGAGGTAAGAGGTCTCCGAGGTGAACGTGATCGGGTTCATCGCCTTCGAGAACGTCACCCTCGGCGCCGTCGAGACCGCCACGCCCGTGGCGCCGTACTCGGGCTGGACCCCGGTGACTCCCGGCAGCTCGAGGTCCGGCACGCCCTTGGCGGGATCGGCGAAGCGGCCTATGACCTGGATCTCGGCCAGGCCGGGCTCGATCGACTGCCAGGTGACGCCCTCGAAGAGCACGCGGCGGACCTCCGAGATCGTGGCGAAGGCCAAGGTCTTGTCCTGGAACCCTCCCTCGTCGAGGGCGAAGACGCCGCTGTCGGAGAGGACGGAGCGATCGCCGGCGAGGAGCTTCACCCGTGCGGTGAGGAAGTCGAAGCCGGTGGGGTGGCTTCGCGGGTTGAGGACGTTCACGCCGAGCACGGTCACGTCCTCGAGGAAGACGATCTCGGCCATGGGCGCGGGGTCGTTGTTGGCCGTGAACCAGCTCGACTGCAGGTTCCCGTCGACGAGGTTCGACGCGGGGTAGCTCGCCGAGAAGACCGTGCTCGCGTTCACGAGCACGCCTTGCGCGCGAGCGAGGTTGCCCTGGTCCACGGTGGTGAACCGGAACGCGTACGGCGCCATGGAGTTCCCGGAGACGTCGGTGATCCCGTCGAGGCGCACCTCGTGCTCGACGCCGGTCCTGAGGAAGGTGAAGGGCTGGAGCGAGGCGACGCGGCCATCCTGGCTCACCGAGAAGGTACCGAGGATCTCCACGAGTCCGCCGCGGACGAGGAAGGTCTCGTTCGAGACCGAGTTCGGGTCCACGGGCTCGTCGAGCTCGACCACCACGGGGGTGTTGGCGCCGACGGCGGTGGCGCCGTCGAGCGGGCTCGTCCGCACCACGGTGGGTCCGGTGGCGTCGCCCTGGCGTCCCGTCGTGAACGAGAACGAGAACCCACCGCCGTTCTGGAGCCGGTTGCCGGCGCGGTCCGTGACCGTCCCGAGGAGGCGCACGGTGTAGGTCACGAAGGGCAGGAGCGGGCGATCCGGGACGACCTCGATCCTGCGGCCGCTCGAGCGGTCGAAGGCCACCGAGTAGCCGACTGGAGGCGCCCCGGACCCCGACATCACGACCGTGGAGCGGTCGATCGACACCTCGCTCATGGCCTCCGAGAACGTGGCGCCGATCGCGGCGCTCAACGGCACCTCGGTGGCGCCCTGGAGCGGGTTCGTGAACACCACCGCCGGGAAGTTCGTGTCGACGCCGGTGCCCGTGCGGAAGCGAAGCGTGAACGCGCCGGAGAGCGCGTTCCCGGCGAGGTCGCGGATGCCCGAGACCAGGGCCTGCACCTCCACGCCGGCAGGCAGCTCCGCGTCCGGGTCGAAGACGACGACGCTCGAGAGCTCCGGGTACGAGAAGGCGCCCGCGATTTGCTGCCCTCCTGCCGAGACGGCGAAGCTCGCCGGGGTGACCGTGGTGGTATCGATCGGCTCGGTGAACTGGACCGCGATCGTGGTGTTGAGCGGCACCAGGACGTCGCCCGGCTGCGGATTCGAGGAGGCGACGGCGGGCGCCTCCGCGTCCGTCACGTAGCGCGTGGTGAAGCTCGAGGCGAAGTCCGAGCCGTTGTTGAGGCGGTTGCCCGCGTCGTCCGTGATGTCGCGCCGCACGCGCACGCTGATGAACGTGTTCACGGGGTACGGCATCATGGGCGTGAAGGTCGCCCGGGTGCGGCCGGCGCTCACGGCGATCGTGCCCGGGACGACGCCGAGGCCGCTCGCCGTCACGACGAAGTTGGCCGCGTCGACCAGGATCGGGTTCACGGGCTCGGAGAGCTCGATCGAGACGGGGGAGTTGGGCGGCACGTCGTCGGCGCCGTTCGCCGGGCTCACCCGCGTCACCACCGGGAAGTCGAGGTCCACCGAGCCTCCCGTCGAGAAGGTGCTCGCGAAGCCGCTCCCGGGGTTCCCCGCCACGTCGAAGTACGAGCCGCCGGCGAGGTCGACCGCGTAGAGCGCGTTCACCGGGAGCATGGCCCTCGGCCGGAAGGTCACGACGGTCAGGTCGGTCGAGGGCGTGTAGGTCCCCTCGACGGGGGCGCCGCCCCGGAGGACTCGCAGGCTTCCGGGGCCTACGGACGTGACGTCCACGGCCTCGGAGAACTGGAGGGTCACCGGCGCGTTCGCGCCCACGCCCCGCGTGCCGTCCGGCGGGTTGACCGCGAGCACGCTCGGGCCCGTGGCGTCCGCCGCGCTGCCCGCCGTGAAGCTCGAGAAGAAGTCCGAGGCGCCGCCGTTCAGCCGGTTCCCGTTGTCGTCGAGGACCTCGAGGCGCAAGGCCCGCACCGTGTGGCCCCGGTTCGCCTCCAGGTCCGCCGTGGGGTCGAAGAGGACCAGCGTACGGGGCCCGTTGGTCGAGAAGGCGCCCGGGAGCGCCGCCGCGCCCTGGACCACGATGCTCGTCGCGTCGATCGTCACGGGGCTGATTGGCCTCGAGAAGAGGAGCGCCACGCGGGAGTTCCTGGGAACGCCGCCCGCGCCGTTGGTGGGGCTCACCGAGAGGACCTGCGGGAAGGCCACGTCGGCCCCCGGGCCCGTCTCGAAGGTGAAGCTCCCGGGGGCCAGGGGGTTCCCGCCGAGGTCGATCAAGCGGTCCGAGAGGCTCACGGTGTGCACGGTGTCGGGGTCCAGCGGGCCCTGGGGCGTGAAGGCCACGACCCGGTCCCCGCGGCTGAAGACGATCGTGCAGGGGACGAGCGCCCCCTCGTCGTCGGAGACGCGGAAGCTCGAGGCGTTCACGCTCACGGGGTTCAGGGGCTCCGAGAAGCGCGCCATGACCAGCGCGTTCGTGCCCAGCCCCTCGCTCCCATCGACGGGGCTCATGGCCTCGACCGCCGGCGCCGTGGAGTCCGGGCCCGAGGCCGTGCGGAAGTTGAAGTTCTGCGGGTTCTGGAGCGTGTTGCCCGCCGCGTCGGTGATCGTGTTCAGGAGGCGGACGTTCATGTTGGTCGAGGTGGGGTACGGCGCCGCGGGGGTGAACCGCGCCACCGTGTTCCCGTCCTCGAGGGTGACCGTGCCGCTCACGGCGCCCCCTCCGGCCACGCTCACGGCGAAGCTCGTCCCGGTCACCGTGGCGGGGCTCACGGGCTCGGAGAACATGGCCAGGACGGGCGCGTTCGTGGGGACGTCCTGCTGGCTCGCCGAGGGCTTTATCGCGACGACCGTGGGGCGCGTCGCCGCGGGGTCCGCGGCCGTGGTGAAGCTCGAGGCGAAGGCCTGGAGCGCGTTCCCCGCCGGGTCCTGGACCGCCGTCGTGAGGCTCACCGAGTAGGTGGTGGCGAAGGAGAGCAGGGCGTCGGGGCAGAGGGTCGCCGAGGTCCCCCCGGGGTCCACGACGGCCGTCGCCGCCACGGGGTTCGCGCCCGCCATGAGCTTGAAGGAGGCGCCGGTCACCGTCCCGGGGCTCACGGGCTCCGAGAAGAACACCGTGACGCACTTCGAGACGCTCACGGCGGTGGCCCCGTTCGCCGGCCGCACCGCGACCACGCTCGGCCGCGCCGTGTCGGGCGGCGCGCCCGTGGTGAAGACGCTCGAGAACTCGGCGCCCCGGTTCCCCTGGAGGTCCGTGATGCGGGAGGCCACGAAGACCGAGTGCTCCGTGCCGGCCTGGAGCCCGCCGCGGAGCGTGATCGTCGTGTTGTCGGCGGAGCGGAGGATGCTCGGCGTGAGCCGCGTCGTGCCGGCGAACAAGATGAAGTTCGCCGCGGTCACGGTCGCGGGGTTCACGGGCTCGTCGAAGACGAGGACGACGTCCGCGTTCGTGGCCACGTCCGTGGCGCCGCCGGAAGGCGAGACGGAGACGACGCGCGGGCCCAGGATGTCCGTGGCCTGGCACGGGCTCGTCCCGCCCTGGCACTCCTGGAGGTTCTGGATCCCGTCCGCGTCGAGGTCGCCGCCCGCATCCGCCGGGTCGCGCGGGTCGAGGCCGGCGCAGGCGGTCTCGCAGCCGTCGCGCATGCCGTCGCCGTCGGTATCGGCGTTGAGGGGATCGGTCACGAAACCGTCCGCGCCGGCGACGACCTCCTCGCCGTCGTTGACACCGTCGTCGTCCGAGTCGGGGTCGCCGGGGTTCGTGAACTCGATGAGCTCGTCCGAGTTCCGGATGCCGTCCCCGTCGGAGTCCTCGTCCCTGTCCAGGGTGCCGTCGCCGTCCGAGTCGTCGTCCAAGGGATCGAGGCCCACCGCCACCTCGGTCCCGTCGGGGAGACCGTCGCCGTCCGTGTCGCGATTCCGCGGGTCCGTGCCGCGGAGGACCTCGTCGCGGTCGAGGAGGCCATCGCCGTCGGTATCGGCCGCGAGGGGGTTCGAGCCGCGGCCCATCTCGTCGCCGTCGAGGAGCCCGTCGCCGTCCGTGTCCCGCACTCGCAGGTCCGTGCCTGCGAGGAACTCATCGCGGTTCGAGAGGCCGTCGCCGTCCGCGTCCTGAGCGGCATCCGCGGCGTTGCTGGGGTTGAGCCCGTTCTGGGTCTCGAAGTCGTTGGGCAGGCCGTCGCCGTCGGAGTCGTTCCCGAGGGCGTTGGTGAGGAAGATCGTGGCGATGGCGCCCTCGTTCCGCGCCGTGACCACCACCGTGCCGTTCGCCTGCGTCGTGTAGAGGCCGTCCTGCGTCACCGTGCCGAGGTTCGGGTTGGAGGACTGGTACGTCGCACCCGTCGAGCGCGGCGTGAAGTCGCGGACGTTGCCGTCGGGGAGCGTGCCGGTGACGGCGAGCTGGGCGGTCTCGCCGGCGTTCATGAAGGTCGCCTTGGGCGAGGTGAGCTTGATGTTGACGGGGATGGGCGGGACCTCGCGGAGCAGGATCTCGCCGACCACCGTGTCGTCGTTCTGGATGGGCTCGAGGAGGTCGGAGGCGCCGGCAAAGACCTTGTCGTCGCGCTCGCAGGTCACTCGCACGCGGACGAGCCCCGAGGTGGCGGGCACGTTGGGGATGGCGAAGGTCCCGTCGGGGTTGACCTGCACGGTGCGGTTGAGGACGCTGGCGGTGCAGTCTTCGTTGAGGGGATTAGGAATGTCTACGACGATGTCGATCGACCCCAGGATTCCCCGGTAATTGGCAAGAATAGTGGCGGAGCCCCTCGACCTCGCAGTCACCAATCCGCCGTTTGTGACTTCGGCCACGGCGGGATCCCGGGAGCCGTAGATCGTGCCGATGTCCGCGTCGGTCACGTCTTCGGACGAACCGTCGGCAAAACTGGCGGTCACCGTCAGACGCGCGGTCTCACCCGGAGTCGTGAGCGTCGTCTTGGTGGAGGCGATGGCGACAATGGTCGGGACGGGGACCGGCGCGCCGACAACCACATCCGCCTCGGCGCGGGGCGCAACCAATGATCCGAGCAGGCCGACGATCACCGCGGTTGCCCACCACCCTGGCCGGCGAGCACAGGTTCTCGGCAGAGAGCATTTACTCGATTTCACGTCATGGTTCCTTCAGCATCTCGACCATGGGGCGGGCACTCAATAGGGCTCGCTCCGGGAAAACTCCAGCAGCTCCCCGTACGGATCGATGGTGAATGTTTGGAAATCTCCCCGTCTCTCCGGGAGCCTGTATTCGAAGTAGAGATACAAGCACCTCAACCTGGCGACTCGTGTCCGGTAGTCCGCGAAGAGCGGTGGCAGATCGTCCCGGGCAGCTCGTGCTTTCCTCACGATCTCGGCCAGCTCGCTCTCGCTGAAAACCTTCTCCGGGCAGTTCAAGTCGGTGTTGAAATTGTCGCGCAGGATCGCGTCCACGATGATGCCGCGGCGGTTCAACCTGAAGAGGATCCTCTCGTGGGGGCGCTCTGGTACCGCGGTTTCAACGTAGACGTAGTGGTTTAGATCCCTCCTCACCGACCAGGCGTACTTGTCGAACGCTGGCGGGAGGTCTGTTCTCCTGGCCCTTTCCACATCGATGATCTGCTTGATCGCGAGGTCGGGGAGATTCAGCGGCGAATCTTCCTTCCCAGCCGTGGCTTGGCCGGGTGGCGAGCTCTCGAGCCCGGACTGCCGCATGCCGAGGTAAATGACACAGGCGACGATCATGAGGGCAATCAGTGCGATCAGGAGGCGGAGGTTTTTCATGACGAGGGAATCGATTCGCGAGGCCTACGGCACGCACCCCGCCTTGAATCCATTGGCTATGTCCTTGTAGGACATGATGTAAAAATCGATGTTCATCTGGCACGTTGCGTCGCCCATGCAGTCGTGCCTGCGCAGGCAGGCGATGGTGACCTTGTACGCATCGCACTCTCCGTCCGCTTGCGGTCGAGTGTTCTTGAAGTTGGGCCGGCTGGTTTTGCATTCGTCGGCGCCGGTGGGACAGTCAATGTCGCCGAAATGCTGCTCCTCGTGCTTTTTGTTGCAAGCATCCAGAACGGTCGACAGAGGATAGCTCGCAGGTGGGAGCGGTTTCACGCAGACGGTCTTCTGTCCGTTGCAACAGACGACCCAGCCTGCGGTGGAGGCAGTTGTCACCGGAGAGCCGGTGACGGTGTTGTCCGCGCAGCATTCGGCTTCCGTCTTCGGGGGGAGCCTCATTCCGTTGTTGCAGCCTTCGCAACCGTTGGCCACGGTCTGCGGGGTATTCTTCGGCGTGTGAACGCAGCTCCCGTTCTCGCACTTGTCGTCCGTGCACGGGTTCCCATCGTCGCAGCTCGCGGCGCACGTCGGCGGCGGCGGCGGCTGGCCGCAGCCGCCCCAGCCGCTCTTGGTGATGCCGAAGCCGGGGTCGGAGATGATCACCGAGGCGTCCGGGACGACCGTGCCCGTCCCTGCGTTGGTGAACATCTCGAGGTCGTGGTCGAACTGGAAGATGTCGATGATCCGCCCCGGGGGGAGGCCGTCGTTGGGGATCGAGATCCTCGCCGGCGGGTCGAAGAACACGCCCGGAGGCTGGATCGTCCAGGCCGGCGGCATGAAGATCGATCCGTTCGGCGGCGGCATGGGGACCTTGTCGAGCTTCACCTGGCTCAAGCTGAGGCGGCCCACCGTGTCGCCGTTGGGGAACGTGACCGAGCGGGGGGACACCGTGAGCGACATGCCCGGCACGCCCTCCATGGTCACGACGACCGTCTCGTCGCCGCCGACGACGAAGGAGTGGTCCCGGTCGACCGGCGGCAGCCGGATGGGGCCGCCCGTGCCGTTGTCCTGGCCCGCGATGGTGGTGATCTGGAACTCGAGGGTGGGCCAGGTTCCCGGCCGCGTCGACGTGCTGCCGTCGATCCGGAGCCGCATGGTCCCCACGGGCGCGCCGGGTATGCGGAAGAGCCCCTGCGCGTCCGTGCGCGCCTCGAGCCCACCGGTGTCGAGCAGCCTGGCCGTGACGCCCTCCAGGGGCACATCGGTGTTGTCGATGACGACGCCCGCGACCGCCGTCTCCTGCACGTTCCGGGGCATCTTGGCCGTGGCCGTGTAGACCGCCGCGATCCCCACGAGCCCCTCGAAGCGGGCCGTGGCCGAGTGCGCGTTGAGGCCCTCCTGCTCGCCCAACGTGAAGACGCACGCGGCGAGGCCCTCCGCGCTCGTGGGGACGACGAGCGTCGACGCGCCGCCGGCCCCTCCCCCTCCCGGGCTCAGGCTCCCGCCGCCCGACCCGACCTCGAAGGTGATGGGCAGCTCGGGGATCGGGTTCCCCTCGTCGTCGACCGCGAGGGCCACGAGCGGCCTCGGCAGCGCCTGCCCGGGGATCCCGGTCTGGCTCGCGCCCTCGGTGGCGAGGATCCTCGACGGCAGGCCCGCGATGGCCGTGGCGCAGAAGAGCGCCTCGCCCTCGAAACCTGCCGCCGTGGCGCTCACGCGGTTGTACCCGGCGCCCACGCGGTCGCCGAGGGTGAGGTACGCCGCGGCGCGCCCCTGCGCGTCGCTCCGGACGAAGAGCTCGCGCACGCGGTTGCCCGCGCCGATCGACTCCGAGAGGCGCCCGCTGTTGCGCACGACCTCGAACTTCACCGTGCGGTTCGGCACCGCGCGGCCATCGGCGTCGGTGAGCGACACCACGAGGGGCTCGAGGAGGAGCGTGTTCACGACGCCGGTCTGGCCGTCGCCGGAGACGCGGCGGATCCGCTGGCCGGCGACGTCGAGGAAGGTCACCGTGCGGCGGACGGGCCGGGAGACGTTCCCCACGCCGTCGCGCCCCACGACCTCGATCTGGTTCACGCCACGGCGCAGCGGGAAGTCGAGGAGGACGAAGGCCTTGCCCTCGAGGGAGGCGGGCGTGTCGGCCACGATCGGCTGGCCCGTGCACGTGAAGGAGCGCACGACCACGGCACCGGGCGCGCCGCCCACCTGGGCCGAGCCGATGTCGTTCAAGAAGCCCGTGACCGTGACCCGGGGCGACTCGGTCTTGAGGTCCGAGAGGTCCGGGTCGCACTGGCCGCCTTCGCCCCGCGGCGGCGGGTTCTCGACGACGACCGTCGGCCGCGTCGTGTCGAGGAAGACGGCGATGGTGGCCGTGCCGGCGTTGCCCGCGAGGTCCACGGCCACCGCCGTGACGTTGTTGAGCCCCTCGAGGAGAGGCACCTGGGCGGTGAAGGCCCCCGTCGCAGCGTCCACCGC
>JACQVW010000546.1 GCA_016209535.1 Planctomycetota bacterium
CTGCGGCGGCCCGCGGCCATGGAGATGAGCACGTTCCACCACCACCTCTGGCACGTGCGGGCGCGCATGGGAGCCTGGGACCACCCGACGCGGAGCCACAAGCGGTTCATCGACATCCACTGCGAGGCGAACGAGGGCGTGCGCCGCATGCTGCTCCCGGGCCACCTGGGATGGTGGGCCGTGAAGACCTGGTCGGGGATCCAGGGCGAGCCCACCTTCGCCGACGACATCGAGTACCTCTGCCAGAAGGCGATCGGGAACGACGTCGGCCTCTCGGTGATGGGGATCGACCCCACGAGCATCCAGGCGGTCCCCGCCTACGAGCGGCTCGCGGGCATCCTCCGGCAGCACGAGGAGCTCCGCCGCTCGGGCTGCTTCGACGACGCCGTGAAGGCCGAGCTGCGGGCGCCCGGCAGGGACTTCACGCTCTTCCGGGACGAGGGCGGCCGCTGGCGCTTCCGCCGCACGGTCTACGCGAAGCGCAAGGTGGAGGCCATCGACGGGACGCGGAACGTCTGGACCGTGGAGAACCCGTTCCGCGAGCAGCCCATCGGCCTGCGGATCGAGGCCTTGATGTCGGCGGGGCCCTACGGCGTCCCGGGGAACGTGGTCCTGGCCGACGTCTCCGCCGCGGGCGACCCCACCGGGGTGGGAGCCTTCGCCGACCGCGCCGCGGCGCAGGGCGTGACGGCGGCCCTCGGGACGGCTCCGGAGGCGATGGCCCGCTCGGGCAGGCCGAGCGGCTCCCTCACCGCCTCGAGCGCCGGGAAGGTCCCCCGCCGGGCCGCCTGGGCGAGGGCGCGGAAGGCGTTCTCGCCGCCGATCGACCTCTCGCGGCACCAGGCGCTGGGCCTCTGGGTCCAGGGCGACGGCCGCGGCGAGGTCTTGAACCTCCAGCTCGCGTGCCCCGAGCACATCGTCGCGGGGATCGGCGAGCACTACGTCGTCGTGGACTTCACCGGCTGGCGGTACGTGGAGCTCGTCGAGCCCGAGGGCGAGCGCTACGGCCAGTACTCCTGGCCCTACGGCTCGCCCTACTCGATCTACCGCGAGAACGTCGACTACGCCCACGTGTCCTCGCTCGGGCTCTGGCTGAACGACCTGCCGCCGGACGGGCAGGTCACCTGCCACGTGAGCCCCATCGAGGCCCTGCCCCTCGTCGCGGCGAAGCTCAGGGGCCCCGCGGTAACGGCCGGCGGGAAGACCGTCGTCTTCCCCGTCGAGATGGAGCCCGGGAGCTACCTCGAGGTGGACCCCGGGTCGGGCGCGAGGCTCTACGGCCCGAAGGGCGCCCTGCTCGGCGACGTTCGCCCGCAAGGAGACCTACCCGTCCTGCGGAGCGGGGAGAACGCGGTGACGTTCACCTGCGAGGGGGAGGCAGGCGTCAACCCGCGGGCCCGCGTGACCGTGGTGCTCCAGGGAGAGTCGATCTGAGGTCCGGAGGCGGGTCGTGGCATCGCTCTCGGGGGATCGCTGCAAGCCGAGCGCCGGCAACGCTCCGCTCAGGCGCGGCGCGGGGCGCGGCGCGTCACGGGGTCCGATGTGTCCGCTCGAAAACGAACAGGTGACCGGAAACGAGCATCGGCAGGCCCCGAGGACAGCACCGCGAGGGCAGGTGGAGGAGCGCAAGGGCCCGCGGGCCGTGCACCCTTGCCGGCCGCCTCGGCGGGGGGGATCGTGACGGCGGCGCGGAGCTGATGGCCCCGAATCCGGGAGGGGGAAGGCCGCCCCACTCGGCGATCAGCTCGGGATCCAGCGAGGGGGGGTGACGCTGCGACCTCCCTCCACGGCGTGCCCCGCCTCACCCCCGCGCGACCCGCACGCTCTTCCTGTCGAACACTGCGGCCAGCTCGACCACGGGCTCGGCGCCGGCGGCGCGGAGCTCGGCGGCGTACTTCTTGCTGCGGACCTGCTCGAGCGCTGCGGCGAGTGCCCCTTCCAGGGGGAGCCCATCGGGCCCTGAGAAACGACACCCGGGCTCTCCAGATCGCGCTTGCTGGCCCTCCGGATAGCGCTTGCCGGCGAGCCAGAGCGAGGTTAAGTTGCTTGACTTTCAGGGCGTTTGAGCGGAATCGCAAGACGGAGGCTCCCTGGGCCTCAGGGTCGAGGCCGGAGGAGGGATCCTCAAGCCCTCGAGGAGGCAACCATGGTCGCTGCATCCCAACGGACGCGCCGGGCCCTCGCGGTCCTGGCGCCCAATGTGTTCGGTATGCTCGGTCTGTCCGGAGTCCTCTGCGTGCTCGGCGCACTCCGCCTGCGGGCCGAGACGATCCACGTGCTCCACTTCGACGACCTCGCCGAGGGCCGCACGTTCCGCACGCGGAGTCAGCCCTACGCCGCCGCCGGCGTGACGATCCACGGGACCGGGGAGACCGGGGGCAGCGTGCCCACGGTCATCCGGCCTGCGCCGGGCGCGGGGACGCCGCCCCACTGCCTTGTGAACGACTACGCCTACGGGAGCGAGTTCGGGAGCGTGAACCAGGACCTCGTGATCGACCTGGACGGCTACACCGCCGACTTCGTGAGCGTCGACGCCGGCCTGGCGGAGGACTCGGCCACGGGCAGCGTCACGGGCCGCATGACCGCGTACCAGAAGGTCGTGGCCCCCGGCGGCGCGATCGGCTATTCGCTGATCCCGCACGGCAGCGCATCCCGGATCCTCGGGCGGCTCGCGGTGGCCCCCGACCCGTCCCGCTCGCTCATCGTGGAGGACCCGGAGGGGCGCATCGGCCGGCTCGTGATCTCCTACGGCATCAGCGGCGACCCGGGCGGCGCCGGGATGTCCGGCTGGCGGGAGCTGATCGACACGGTGGTGATCCGGGAGTCCGAGGAGCCGCCGCCTCCTCCGGAGGACACCACGGATCCCGTCGTGGACATCACGGGCCCCGAGCAGGACTCGAGCGTGCCCCACCGCACCGTGCACGTGCTCGGCTACGTTGACGAGAACGTGGGCCTCGAGAGGGTCCTCGCCCAGCACGGCGGGAGGGACACGCCCCTCGCGTTCACCGGCATGGCACGCCGGTTCTTCTTCGCCGGGACCGTCCAGCTCGAGGAGGGGAGCTGGAGGAGAAGCATCGCCGTCTACGCCGAGGACCTCTTCGGCAACTTCGGCCGGCAGACGGTCGAGGTGGACTACGAGCCCGTCGAGGACCCGGCGCCTCCCACCCCTCCGCCCCCGAACCTGGACTTGGTCGCCCTCGGCATGGAGGTGACCCAGGCGATCCAGGGCTGGGGCATGGTTGGCGAGACGCCCCAGGACGTCGACAACCGGACGAGGCTCATCGCGGGGAAGAGGACCCTGGTGCGCGTCTACGCCGAGACGCGCGGCGTCGACGTCTCGATCCCCGATGTGCGCTGCGACCTCCGCGCCTACCGCGGCGCGGCGGAGCTTGCCGGATCGCCGCTCGGGTCCCTGAACCGCGTCGCCCTCGAGCCCGGGGAGACCCACCTCGAGCAGCGTCCGGCGGCGGACAAGAGCTTCAACTTCTTCCTCCCGCCCGAGTGGACGGCCGCGGGGGACCTCCTCCTCCGGGCCACGGTGAACCCCTGGAACGGCGCAGGAGAGCGCCTCGGCGCCTTCGACGTCTACAACGACGCCGTCCGGGACGTGGACTTCCACGACACCGAGGAGCTCTGCGTCATCTTCTACGCGCTCCGGGCCACCGCCAACGGGAACGCGGAGCCCACCTGGGACGAGGTCGCGGACAACGTGGACCTGCTCCGGCAGTGCTATCCCGTCGCGGCGGAGAGGCTCTCCATGGTCCTCTCGGGCACGATCGAGACCGACATCGACATCGACGAGGACAACGACCTCAACAACCTGCTGCGCGGCTTCCGCCGGAGCCTCGGCTTCTACCGCGGCCAGGCCATCGCCGTGCCCTGCAAGAACACCGCCTACGTGGGCCTCATCAGCCCCAGCATCGGCGACATAGGGGGCATGGCCGACTACCGGTTCCCGGTCTGCATCTCCTACGCCGGGGACGTCCATGGCTACCGCGAGAGGACGGCCCACGAGGTGGGCCACCTCATGGGCCTGGACCACGTCGCGGGATGCGCCGACCCCGCCGGCGTCAACGAGGGCTACCCGGACTACCCGGACCCGGTCCTGCCCCACACCTGGTACCCCGACGCCTCCATCGGCGAGTGGGGCGCCGAGTTTCACGACGACGACACCTTCGACGTCCTCGACCCCGCGGGCTGGGGCGACCTGCTGTCGTACTGCCTCGGAACGCGGTGGATCTCTCCGTACACGCACGACTGGCTCTTCGGGCACTTCACCTCGGGCGGCGGCGGCGCGGCTGCGGCCGGCGGCGGCGCGGCCGACGCGCCCTACCTCCTCGTGAACGGCACGATCGAGCTCGCCGGCAAGGCGGCCCTCGATCCCACCTGGAGCGCCATGCTCCCCGCCGGCTCCGCCGACCGCGAGGGCCTCGGGCCCTGGAGGATCGACCTCGTTGGAGGGGGGGGCGAGACGCTCTTCACGCGGCGCTTCGCCGCCACGCCGCTCGCGGACCGGGAGTCCCACGCCTTCATCGACGAGGCGGTCCCCGCGCTCAAGGGGCTCGTCGAGATCCGGCTCTCCGGCGGCAGCCTCGTCGCGCCGGTCCGCCTGAGGGCGGGCGTCCGGCCGCCGAGCGTCGTCCTGGCGAGCCCCGTGGGCGGCGAGTCGTGGCCCGCCACGGGGACCGAGTCCATCCGGTGGAGCGCCAGCGACCCCGACGGGGACCCGCTCGCCTTCGCCGTCTCCTACAGCCACGACCTGGGCTCGACGTGGGAGGTCCTCGCGAGCGACTCCTCGAAGCCCGGGTTGACCGTGAGGCTCGAGGCCCTCCGTGGGGGTGGCAAGTCCTGCCTCGTCCGCGTGGCCGCGAGCGACGGGATCCACGTGGACGAGGCCATCTCGCCCCTCCCCTTCTCGAAGGAGGGGCAGCCGCCGCTCGTCGTGATCGCGGCGCCGCGGCCCGTGCGGTCCTTCGCCCACGGGAAGCCCGTGCTGTTCGAGTCGCTCGTCACGGACCGCGAGGACGGGACGCTCCCCGGCGAGAGCTTGAGGTGGACCTCGAGCCTCGACGGCCCCCTCGGCGTGGGCGCGAGCATCGCCAGCGCGAGGCTCCGGCCGGGCCTGCACGCGATCACGCTGGAGGCCGTGGACTCCGAGGGGATGGTGGGCTCGGACGCCACAGGCATCTTCATCGAGAGCCCCGAGGCCACCGCGGTGGACCTGCCCGAGACGGGCCAGACGAAGTGCTACGCTCCGGCTGGCGCCGCGGTCGCGTGCGCCGGCACGGGGCAGGACGGGGAGCTCCGCTCGGGCGTGCCCTGGCCCGCCCCCCGCTTCGCCGTGAAGGCCGACGAGACCGCCCTCGACCTCCTCACGGGGCTCGTCTGGGCCAGGGACGCCTTCACCCCGATCCTCCCGGACTGCAAGGGCGGCGCCATGGCCTGGGGAGCGGCCCTGGACTACGTCGAGTGTCTGAACGAGCGCGACCACCTCGGCCACCGCGACTGGCGCCTGCCCAATGCGATCGAGCTCCTCAGCCTCGCCGCCGCGGGCGAGGGGGACCTCGCCGCGTGGCTCGAGAAGCAGGGTTTCACCGGCGTCGGTGCCGGCGAGTACTGGTCCTCGACGACCTCCGCCGCGGACTCAGGCTCGGCCTGGCACGCGAGCCTCGCGACCGGCGCCGCGGCCGCGAGCTCCAAGGCGCGGCTCTATCGGGTCTGGCCCGTGCGCTCGAAGCGCTCGGGCCTCCCCGATCGTCGCTTCCCGGCCAACCTCTGGAGGACGGGTCCGACGGAGTCCTTCGGCGCGGGCGACGACGGCGCCCTCCAGGTCGGGGCCTACTGGGCCTCGCCGAGGTTCACCGATCACGGGAACGGGACCGTGACGGACAACCTCACGGGCCTGATGTGGCTCAAGGATCCGGCGTGCCTCTCCCCGAGGACGTGGCAGGGCGCGCTGGACGTCGTGGCGGAGCTCAACGCGCTCAACGCCCGGCCGGACCGCTTCAAGTGCCGCGACCGCGCCGCGTCCTACCGCGACTGGAGGCTCCCGAACCGGATCGAGCTCTTGAGCTTGATCGACTTCTCCCGTTCCGGTCCGGCCCTGCCGCCGGACCACCTGTTCTTCCTCCCGCCCGAGGCGCAGCTCGGCTCGTTCTGGACGTCCACCAGCGCCGCGTCCGCTCCCGGCCAGGCCTGGGCCGTCGACCTCGGCGCCGGCTCCCTCGCCGCGGCGGGCAAGGAGGCGAGCTCGCTCGGCGTGCTCGCCGTGCGCGGCGGGAGCTCCGCGCCCTCCTCCGCCGTCGCGCACCTCGTCCTCTCCGCCCGGGACGAGGCGGACCCAGTGCCGGCGGGAGGCCGCGTGGCCTACGCGCTCGAGGTGGGGAACTTCGGCCCCGACGCGGCCGCCCGCGTGGTGCTCACGAGCCGGTGTCCGCCGGAGTCCCGGTTCATCTCCGCCGCGAGCCCCCTCGCGACCTGCCGCGAGGCGGGCGGGATCGTCACCTGCGAGGCCGAGAGGCTCGCGCGCGGCGAGAGCTTCGCCGTGCGGATCGAGGTCCGAGCGCCGGAGGAGCCGGGCGTCCTGAGGTTCTCCTCGGAGGTCGACTCCGCCGCGGGCGACCCCAACACGACGGACAACTCCGCCGAGGTGGCGACGGCGGTGCTCGCGGGCCAGGGCCCGGCCTTCCGGCGCGGGTACGCGAACCCGGACAAGCGGCTGGACCTCTCCGACGCAGTCTACGTGCTGGGGTACCTCTTCCTCGGCCAGCCGCAGGCGCTCCCCTGCAGGAAGGCCGCGGACGCGGACGACGACGGCCGCATCAACATCACCGACCCGGTCTACCTCCTGAGCTACCTCTTCACCGGTGGGAAGGAGCCGCCTCCGCCGTTCGCGGCCTGCGGCCTCGATCCGACGGGGGACAGGCTGGAGTGTGAAGCGTTCCCGGCGTGCGAGTAGCGGCCAGCCGCCTTGCCGGGCCCCCGTCTTCACCCGCGAGGCCAGACGGGCTTGTTAGCCATGACCACGCCGCGCTAGACTGAGGTTGATGACAAAAGGCACACATCGAGCTACACTGTCGAGGTGAAGCCGTTTCGGTGGAGCACGGACAAGAACGAAAGCCTGAAGGCCGAGCGCGATATCTCCTTCGAGGAGATCGTTCTTGCTATCGAGGACGGCGGGCTCAAGGACCTTCTGGTCCACCCGAATCAACGGCGGTATCCTGGGCAGGTCGTGCTCGTGGTGGCCTATCGTGACTACGTCTACCTCGTCCCTTCGGTCGAGGAGAGCACGCACTACTTCTTGAAGACCGTTATTCCGAGCCGGAAGGCGACGCGAGATTACCTTGGAAGGAAGGAGCCCGATGAAGAAGCTTGATCGCTACGAAC
>JACQVW010000560.1 GCA_016209535.1 Planctomycetota bacterium
GCGCTATACCGTGAACGGCGGGCCGGAGATCACGACCAACGAGGTCTTCCGCGAGACCGAGTTCAATGACCTGCGGGGGACCGTGGCTAGGATCAAGGTTCCCGGCAGCTTCACCGTCCCACCGAATCCCCCTCAGGTGAACGACCCCTTGCCCCCCGACGCGCAGATCTCCTACCAGGTCTTCATCGAGGCTTCGAAGCCCTTCGAGGACGACGCGCAGGTCCTCACCGCGCCGAGCCGCTTCGATGTGCCCTTCAGCTTCTGGGCGTTCGGGAACAGCGGCCTCGTCGGGACGGCGGGAAGCACCCCGTGCTTTCCAGTAAGCTGCAATCCAGCGCTCCACCAATCCAACTTGGCGGCGGTGCTGGCGAACCCTGCCTTGCCGGCCGCCTTCGCGATCGCGGCCGGGGACATGGTCATCCGCAACAACAGCTACACGCCGACCTCTTCCGCCAAGGCCGCCATCGAGCCGCCCCTCACTGTCGAATCCGTGGACCACCGGTTCTACAACCCCTACGCGGCCAGCGCCGCTCGTGTGCCCTTCTTCGTCTCTGCGGGCGACGAGGACTTGGAGGTCTGGAGCGATGAATTCGATCTTGCGGGGATCGAACGGGACTGGGACTTCATCGCCGCCTACGTCATGCCGGAGAGCGTGTTCAACGTGGGCGTCGACCCGATGACCGAGCAGTGGTATTCCTTCGACCACGGGATGGCCCACATCGCGGTGATCCGGAGCTCCTGGTTCCACGAGCACGGGACTCATGCAATCGGGTCGCTCCTTTCCAGTCCAGACGTCCAGGATTTCCTGAAGCACGACCTGGCATGCACGAACAAGCGATGGAAGATCGTGGTGGTCCATCACCCGCCTTATACCTCGAGCACGACCAACCTCGACGGTATTGGAGGAGAGGACGATAATCAGTTTCGTACCACGCTGGAAACGGCCTTCGGCGGCTTCGAGGACCTCGGCGCCGACCTGGTCATCAGCGCCCACGAGAAGTTCTTCGAGCTGACGCACGCCGTGCGCATGACGCCCCAGGGGGCCGTCGAAGTCGTCCAGCAGGGGCCTTTCTTCACCGATCCGGGCGCTCCGGTCTACCTGATCACCGGGGGCGGCGGGGAGAACCTCTATCAGAGCGTGGGGACAATCCAGAGCTTCACCATGGTCCGCTTGCGCCAGCACCACGTCACGCGGATCACGGTCGATGCGGACGTCCTCACCATCCAGCCGTTCAACGAATCGGGCGTGGCCATCGACATCAACGGAGCGGCCGCCGGGACGGCGTCGACGGTAACAAAGTCGACGACGCTGCGCTTCCGGCGCGGGGACTCCAACCGCGACAAGAAGGTGGACCTCGCCGACGCGGTCTTCTCCTTGGCGGCCCTCTTCCAGGGCGGCCCTCAACCCCACTGTCTCGACGCCGCGGACGCCGACGACACCGGCGTCTTCGACATCACGGACCCTGTGTTTACCCTCAACCACCTCTTTCAGGGCGGCCCGCCGCAGCCCCCCCCGGGCCCAGACGGCTGCGGTACGGACCCGACCAGCGACGACCTCACCTGCCTGGATTACCCGATCTGCATCGAGTGCGACTGCGCGGACGCCGATGACAACGACCTCGACGATCTGCTCGATTGCGAGGACGACGACTGCACCGGGAACCCTGTTTGCACCCCTTGAGGAGGGAGGGAGCCATGGGGAGATTCACACGCAACGCGTCTCGAGGCACACCTGCGGCCCGTTCCTGGCCGGTGGTCTTGCAGACCGCCCTGGTGCTCGCGGTGCTCCGGGAGCTGTCGAGCGAGGAGACCTATCCAGACCTGCTCGTCCGCGCCCTGGGCATGGACTGCCTCGCGGTCAACCGCGGGGGGAGGGTTTTCGGCGAGAAGGCTCCCACGATAGGCGCCGAGTACAAGTTCGACAACTGCTACGCGACGGGACGAGCGTTCGGGGACATCGACGGCGACGGGCGCCTTGACCAGGTGGACGATCGCGGTGTGTCCCTTGGGCACGGCGACGGCCGTTTCGGCATCCTTGCGACTGCCTTCGTGAACCAGAACACGGCCATGGCCTTCGCCTGCGGGGACTTGAACCACGACGGGCGCGACGACGTGGTCATGGGCACGCTCGGGGTGCGGGTGTTCCTGGGAAATGCCGATGGCACGCTGACACCGCTCGAGGGGGTTCAAGTGCCGACGTTCCACACCGGCGGAGTGCCGCCGGAGCTGCACCTGGTCGACCTGGATCAGGATGGCGAGCTGGATGTCCTTGGCAGATCGATGAATGGCCCGCATGTGGCGTTCAACATGGGGAACGCCGCCTTCGCGGTCGATCAATCGGGTGTTGAAGGAACCTCCTGGGCAAGAACGTCTGACCTGAACGCCGACGGACTGCTGGATATCGTGAGCTTCGGACTCGTGACGGAAAGGTCCCCTTGGCGCCAATACATTGTGATCGAGACCTTTCTGACGAGGAAGGATCGGTCGCTCCTTCTGCAGCCGGTCTTGAGGGTGCCCGATCTGCCTGACTATCCAGAAGGGTTTCCTCGCGGGCTGAGCACCGCCGACCTCAACCACGACGGCAAGCCCGACATCCTCGCCGGCAGCGGCCGCGGCAAGCTGGCGCTCTTCATGGGAAAAGGGGACGGCACGTTCGAGGAGCCGACCGCGATCGAGCTGCCGGTCTCGGAGGAGCCTCGGGCGGTGCTCGTCCACGACCTGGACCTCGATGGCCTCCCCGACCTTGCCGTGGGCTACAAGCGCTCCGGGACGAAGATCTACTGGGGAGTCAGCGGGGGCTTCGTCGACTTCACGGCGCCTGCGGAGCTTGGCGGTCCGGCGCCCCAGCAGCTTGACGTGGTGAGGGGGCTCCGGCGCACGTTCACCCGGGGCGACGTGAACGAGGACGGCAACGTCGACGTCTCGGACGCTCTGGCGGTCTGCGAGCAGCTCTTCCTCGGCCGCAAGATGGTCTGCGGGGACGCCTCGGACGCTGACGATTCAGGGCTCGTCGATATCTCGGACCCCATATGCCTGCTGCGCTTCCTCTTCCGCCAGGGCTCGCCTCCCGCCCATCCCTACCCCGAGCCTGGCGGGGACACGGTGAGCGACTCGGGGCACAACTTCCGCCAGGGCATAGGCGTGGACATCGGGTGCTCCTACGAGACCTTCTACGGTCGATGGTTCGAGCCCTGCGCCCCCGACACGGACCCGGCGCTATGCGACAATCCCATCCGGCAGTTCATCGACGTCTGCGTGCCGGAGCTTGACTGCCCGCCGAGGTGAATCCAGATTCTCCCGACGTAACTGGGCGGCCGCCCCGATCCTTTCCGCAAAGGCCGGGAGTGCCGGGAGTGCCGGGACGATCGGATGGCCGCACCTCACCTCTCGCTCTTCCCAAGGCTGCGGTAGTAGTCCCGGATCAGCTCCCGGTACTCCTCCGGAGCCTCCTCTCCCCGGGCGTTGAGGAGGTCGTGCTCGACGGCCTCGGGGAGCGGGTCGCGGGCGTCGAGGCGGTGGTCGATCTGGCTCGTGACCACGCGCTCGAGGCCCCTTAGCTCGCTCACGATCTGCTTGTGGAGCGCGTCGTAGCGGTAGGGCCGCCGGGCCGCGAGCTGGCCCTCGAGCGACTTCATGAGGTCGAGGGCGCGGTCGAGGTTCTGGGGGTAGTAGCGCCGGCGACGCAAGGCCACGCTGAGCTGCTCGGCCTCCTGGCGCAGCTCCGTCTGCTTGCGGGCCAGCGCGCCCATCTTCCGGTCCAGCTCCGGCGACGGCGCGCCGCGGAGGCCCTGCTCGCCCGCGCCGGCGAGCTTGCCGCCGCCCGTCGCGCCGCCCGTGGGGTCGCGCCCAGTGTCCCTCACCTCGCCCGACTCGAAGGGGTCCGCCGTCGAGCGCGTGGGCGTCTGGCGGCCGCCCTTGCCCGAGGCCGTCTCCTCGACGAACTGCCCCTGCGACCGCCCCGAGCGGCCCTCGCCCGAGCGGCCGCCGATCTCCGACTGGTTGGGCTGCAGGTTCCCCGTCACGCCCTTCGCGCTCATGTTCGAGATGGGGCCGTCCATGGCGTCCCAGCCGATCCCGTCGTCCATCGAGTCGAGCCAGGAGCTCGTCACGTCCTCGGTCTCGTCGGTCATGAGCTCCTCCTGGTCCACGAGGTCTCCCACGATGTCCTCGAGCTCCGACGGCAGGTCGGCGAGGGGCACATCGAACTCGCCCGTCGGCTCCTCCATGACCCACTTGAGGCGGTCGCGGTCGCGCAGGAGCCAGCGCTCGATGTTGGTCTCGATCCTCTCGGCGAGGGCCACGCCGGACTGCTCGACGGGCACGGCGAGCTCGATGTTCCTGCCCTTCAGGTAGTCGCGGGCGAGGTCGATCTCCTCGACGAGCTCCACGACCTCCTCGGCCAGGGCGCCGACGGACATGTCCTGGGGCGCGACCTTGCTCAGGTCTGCGACGGCCTCTTCGAGGAGGCGCCCCCACTTCTCCTCGATCGCGGCGAGCTCTTCAAGGGCCCGGGTCTCCTCGGCCGTGAAGTCCTCGGGGACCTTGCCCTCGAGAGCCTTCGACGCCACGAGGACGTCCCGCTCGACCTTGGCGAATTCCTGAACCTTCTCGAGGAGGCCCCGCAGCTTGTCGTCGACGCCGCGGAGGGCGCGCGGCGAGGAGCCCTCGCCATCTCGGCCGGCGGCGCGGGGGTCGCGGAGGAGGGCGTCGATGCGGTCGATGGCGCGCTGGAGGATCGCGATGGCCTCGTCCTCGCCGCGGATCGCCTTCCCGAGGATCGGCCTGCGGCTCGCGGGCTCGGCGGCGCCGGACCTCGAGAGCTCCAGGGAGACGGTGGGCAGGACCTCGCCCGCGGCGCGGGCGACCTCGCGGAGCACGTCCCTCGCGCCTCTCGGCCCCGCGCGCAGCGCGTCCAGGGCGGCCGCGGCCAGGCCGCGGATGCCTTCCTGCTCCTTCGCGAGGCCGTCGGCGGCATCGCGGAAGGCCCGCGCCTCGGCGGCGGCGGGGTCTGCGGGCCCCTCGAGATCGCCCGTCCGCTTCCGCAACGCCTGCTCGCGGCGCAGGACATCGGCGAGGGACGCGCGGGCCTTATCGAGGGCTTCGCGAGCCTTCGCGCGAGCCGCGTCTGGGCTCGCGAGGCGCACCTTGAAGGCCCGCGAGAAGGCCTCCTGGCCCTTCAGGTCCACGGCGCGGGCGCGGTAGAGGACCGCGGCGGGGAGCTCGCGGCCGGTCGAGGCGCCGGGCAATGCGTCCAGAGCAGCGAGCAAGGGGCGCGTCTCGAGGAGCGCCGACGGGACGGCCTCCCGCACGCCGGCGAGGGAGTCCCAGCGCGCGACGACGGTCCAGCTCGGCGCCGCGGCGTCCTCGGCTGCGGGGGCCTCGGCTCCCACCCCGCCCGCAGTGCGCGCCGCGCCCTCCGCGCCCGGGGTGCCGGCGCTGCCCTCCGCGCCCGCGCGGCGCGCCACACCCTGCGCCTCGAGGGTCGCGAGGAGGCTCGCCTCGCGGAGGCCCACGTCGTCCGAGGCCCGCACGGTCACGGGCACCCCTTCTCCCCCGGAGACCTCCAGGTCCTTCCCCGGCTGGAGCACCTCGCAGAGGGGCGCTTCGTCGGGCAGGGCAGCGATCCGGCGGGTGAACGTGGTCTCGGGCGGCGTGCCGGCGGCAGGACCGCCGCCGGCTCCCTCCGCCAGGACGAAGCCGTACTCGACGTCCTTCTCGATCAGGAGCTTCGCCGTGAATCGCTCGCCGGGCAGCCCCTGGAGCTCGAACGCGCCGCCGTCCCGCGTGACGAGGCTCCCCGAGCCTACGCGGCGCGTCGCGATGGCCTCGAGCGTCACCTCGCTCCCGCGCAGGACCTCGAGGCTCCCCGAGGAGCCCTTCTCGACGCGCGGCGGCAGGCCCGTGTACTCGGGGCTCCTCACGGTGACGTCGAGCGACCGGATCTCGGGCGGTCTCGCGATCCGCACCTCGAACTCCTCGCTCCACGCGTCGCCCGCCTCCACGCGGTAGGTGAAGTCCGCGCCGGGCCGCTCGACGGTGTTCTCGAAGGCGCGGCCGTCGAAGCGCATGGGGGGGGAGGCCCCGTAGCTCAGGTGGAGCGTGGCCGTCTCGGGGAGCTTCCCCTCGGTCTCAGCCCGGATGGGCAGGCTCTCGCCCGGGACGATCGCGGCATCGCCGGGGCTCACCGCGAGGCGCGTCGCGGTCAAGGGCGCGACCGCACCGAGGGGGCTCGCGTAACGCGCGGCCGCGTTGCGGAAGTGGGCCGGGAGGATGACCGCGTAGAGGGCCACGGCCGCCGCCGCGCCCGCCGCCCACGCCGCGAGGCGCCTCGCCTTGCGGGCGTCGAGGGGCAGACGCCGCGGAAGGCCGGAGATCTTCGCGACCGCGTCGTCCTCGACGAGCTCCACCATGGCGGCCTGGATCCCGCGCTGCTCCTCGCGGTCGAAGAAGACGGTGTTGACGAGGCTGTTCGAGAGCTCGGGCCGGCTCCGCTCGGCGAGGACCGCGCACTCCTCGTCCCCGAGCACGCGGAAGGGGCGCAAGAGCACATGCCGCCAGAGGACGGCGAGGGCGAGCGCCGCGCCGGCGGCGAGGAGCCCGATTCGCGCGGCGGCTCCGAGGTGGAGGAGGTTGTCGAGGCCGAAGAGGGCCGCGATGGCCGCGCCGAGGACGACCGCGAGGAGCGAGAGGCCCTCCGCGAGCCGGAGGCCTCGCCACCGGCGGCGCACGCGCTCGAGGCACCCCGAGACGGCCCGGTGGTGCCGCACGGCCCTCGGTCGGTCGGATGCCTGCATGTCACGCTCCATCTTCCACCCTGATCCCTCTCAGCTCAAGAGCCAGGCCTCGCAGCGGCGGAAGCGGTAGGACTCGCCGCCCTCAAGAAGTTCGGCTGGATCACGCCCGCAACCCGGCCGCGCGCAGGCGCTGCTCTGCGAACCGTACCGCTTGGCCCTTCAGTGGGCGCTCCGATGGCTTGGAGTAGTCGACGGCGAACTTGAGGCCGAGCAGGTCGTACGTGGCCGCGAAGGCTTCCTGGACGTGCAGGGTGACGTCCTCGTCGCCGGCCAGGAGCGGCACCGGCACCGCGGGGAGCGGCTCATCGAGGGCGATCGGCCAGACATCGGTGAGCGGTCGCTTCTCGACCCGGCTGAGGAAGATGAAGTACGGCGAGGGAGGGAGCTCATGCTGCATGGGCACTCGATGTCCGTGCCGAAGGAGGTCGATCTCCAGGAGGTGGGCCGTGCTCAGGAGGATGCGCCGCCGCTTGGCGAGGTACTCCTCCCTTCCCTCTGCGCTCTTGTTGGTGGGTGAGAGGACTTCGATGGCGGTGACGAGCCGGCGCCTGGCAGCGTCACGGATCTCGATCGTGACGTGAGGTACGGGCGTTAGCCGCTCGTTGGGAAGGACCAGGTATCGAGGAAGCAGCTTCGGAGCGAGCTGGCGGACGATCTCCGCGCTGAATGCGAAGTGGATCGAGGTCCCCATGGACCCCTCGAGATAGGGATCCATGCCGGGAAAGGGGGAAGGCATTCCGGAAAGGGGGTATCCATGTCACGTCCCCAATCGCTGGAGGCGTCAGCTTCAGTCCAGCGAGCGGGCGTTCCGCCAGGGGCGCCCAGGCGGCGTGAGCGCCAGGCTGCCGGGTCTCGGCCGAGGGCCGGTTGGCGCGGTTGGGTGCA
>JACQVW010000564.1 GCA_016209535.1 Planctomycetota bacterium
CCCCACGAGGGCGCCGGCGGCCGCGCATTCACTCGCAGCCCTTGGCGTTCAGAGCGACCGGGTCACGGGAACGCCGCCGGGCAGGTGTCCGCGCCGTCGGGCAGGGGCTGCTCCGGCTTGTCCGCGTCGATCGAGAGGAGGAAGCTCAAGATGTCCGCCCGCTCGCGCGCCGCGTCGCCACCGACCAGGAAGTTCGCGTTCACGGAGCGCAGGTGGAGCTCCCACTTCGGGTCGGTGAAGACATCCTCGAGGGTCCGCGCCTGACCGTGGTGGAAGTACGGCGGTCCGAGCGCGAGGCCGTAGAGGCTCGGCACGTTGAAGCCTCCGTTCCCCTGCGCGCGGGTGCCGTCGGCCTTGAGCTCGAGCGCATCGGTCGCCGCCGCATTCCCCGGGATCCCGAAGGTCCCCACCTTCCGCAGCACGCAGCCGACCTCGGGCGGCGCAATCGCGGCGCCCGTGTTGTCCTCGCCCGCGGGCTGGGCCCGGATGAACCCCTGGCTGGCGAGGTCGGCATTGGTGGTGCTCGCCGGCTGCCAGAACACGCGCGAGATGGTCCAGCCCGGCCCGCCGTGGCACTTGACGCAGCCGCCCGCGGACACTTGCGCCGAGGGCATGCCGAAGAGCGCCTCGCCGCGCGCCACCGAGGCCGGGTCGAGGAACCTGCGGCCCCGCGGCGGGCGGATGATCTTCACGAACTCGTTGATGTCGTCCCAGTCCTTGACGCACGACGGGGTCAAGTCCTGGACCTCCTTCACCGGCTGCGCGAGGAAGGCGCCCAGCGCGAGCTGGTCCTCGCGGGCGGGGTCGCCGCACAGGCCGTCGACCGCCGCGGCCTGGGTGACCGCCCCCTTGCCGCCCGAGACGCCCCGCGTGTTGCGCTCGAAGTCGTGCATCTCCTCGAAAATCGCCGTCCAGTTGAGGAGCCTCTGCTTCTGGGGGCCCGACCCGTGGGAGAAGGTGCCGTCCATGCTCGTCGTCTGCCGCGGCCCGGCCGCGAAGCTCCAGGTGATGTTGTCCGTGAGCCCGTCGGGGTGGCACGAGCCGCAGCCCGACCAGCCGCTGTTCGCCCAGCGACCGCGGCCCGTGAAGTAGAACCGCCGGCCCTTCTGGATCGAGGTCTCGAGACCGGAAGGCGGCGGCGCCGAGGACTCGACCGTGGTGAGAGGCGATTGCGTCGCGAGGTCGATCACGCCCAGGCGCCGCGTGATCCAGCAGTTGACGTAGAGCCGCGTGGCGTTGCCGTTGACGGCGACGCCGATGGGGTTCTGGCAGGCGGCGGAGCCGTCAGGGAAGGCCTTGCCGATGTCGATCTGGACGTTCTGGGCCGAGCCGATCGACACCCCCACGCCGTCCTGGTAGACCACGCGCTGGACGACGTCGGCGCCGCGGGACACCGCGTAGGCGACGCCCGTCCCGGGCACGAAGTCGATGTCCACGAGGTCGGCGAGGAAGAAGCGCGTCTGCCCCTCCGGGATGGCATCGGCGACTTTCTTGGCGAGGTTGGTCGTGCCGCTCACCGAGGTGTCCTCGGTCCGCGTCGCCAGGTCCCCGGCGTACACGACCGGGTGGACGTTGCCGTTGAAGACCGGCGGGCCCTTGGGCGAGGCCGAGATGCTCGTCACGTAGATCTTCCCGCCGCGGATGGCGACCGAGTAGAGCTGGTTGGGGGACGTCTGCACGGTGCCGGCCGAGGTGCCCTGGGGCTGGAAGCCGCTGTCGAGGGGCGCGAACAGGATCGGCGGCGTGGCGGCGAGGTCGGAGACGGTGTGGATGTGGACGCGCCCGGTGCGGCAGTTGTCCGTGGCCTCGGGGCGGGGGCCGAGGTCGCCGAAGAACTCGGGGATGATGACCAGCTCGTCCGCATCGTCGTCGTCGCCGTCGTTCGTCACCGCGAGGGCGCGCGGGTTGCGGAGGCTCTCGATGGCGTCGGTGAGCGCCAGGGAAGCGGTATCGACGACCGAGACGCGGCCTTCCGCGAGCTCGGCCACGAAGAGCTGCGCGCCCGTGGGCGTCAAGGCCAGGCCCGTGGGCTCGGAGCCGACATCGACGGTCCCGTTGACCGCGGCCTCGGCGCCGAGGTTGGCTACCCTGACGACCGTCGCCGAGGCGCGGTTGGCGACGAAAGCCGTCTTCGAGTCGGGATGGATCACGACGGAGCTGGGCTCATCGCCCGTCACCACCCGGGCGAGGCGCGAGTTGTCGGCCGTAGAGAAGATCGAGACCGAGTCGTCCTCCGGGTTCACCGTGACGACCAGGCTCCCGTCGTCCGAGAGCGCGATCGTGCTCGACCTCGAGGCCCGCTTGAGGACGGGCGCCGCGGCGCAGTGCTCGTACTGGGCGCACCCGAGCCCGTCCGGAGAGAAGCCCCTCAAGTGGGGGACACTTTTCCTGCGTACAACCCTGAGCAGCAGGTTGTGGAGCAGAGCCTGGAAAAAGTCAATGCGGTGGTTTATCCAGCCTGCGAGGCAGACACTGCGGATGTGCGGCCGTGGCAGTTCCCGGGGCCGCCGGGGCCCTTAACCCCGCCGGTCCTGCGCGGTGCCCGGGGCACGGGGCCAGACCGGCGGCGGGGTGAGCGGACGAGCTGCCTCAGGTCGGCCGATCCGGCAGGGCAGGCCGCTCCAGGTGGGACTTCTGGAGGCGCCGGACGCGGCCCAGGAGCCGCCTCCGTGCACCCTCCTCGAGCGTGAGGATGATCTGCGTGTATTCCCCGACGCTGAAGTACCCGACCCTGTTCTTGCAGTAGACGGCGATCTTCTCCCCGTAGGGCAGTAGCTCCGCAAGGAGCCTCTGGCGCGTGGCCTTCGCCAGGTCCCCTCGCTCCGTCTTGATGAGGAAGACCTGCAGGAGCGAGTAGGACAGTAGGACGAAGATGATCTGGCTCACCACGAGCGAGTAGGAGCAAGAGCGGAACCCCGTGAGGTCCCAGAAGCACTTCGACTGCCTCCAGCCCTCCTCGCAGGAGCCCCGAAAGCCGTAGAGATCGCGGATCTCCAGCGGGTCCCACACCTCCCGGGTGGTCAGGAGCCCCCACTCAGAGACTTCCCCGTCGCTCTTGTGCTCCCGCATCAGCACCACGTCCAGGGGGACCGCGCATTGCTGCCAGAGCTTCATTCTCGGAATGGTCTTGAGCTCCACCCTCAGGAGGCACGGAGCGGGCTGTATTCCCGCAGCGCGCTTCTTCTCCGCCACCGTCTGCTGGCGTCTGTCCTCGGCACGACGGATGTGCTCGGGCCTCTGAGGTGGGTGGGGCGGCTTCGGGTTCTGGGGAGGCACCCAGACCTGCCAGGGCTCTCGGTCCACCCGTGCGAGCCGCCAGGCGTCCCGCGTCAGGTCCATGTTTGCCTTCAGTTGTATCCCCGGAAGGACAGGGAGGGCTCCTCGGTCTTCGAGTCCAGCTTGCGCTCCACCTGTCCCTCCTCCAGGGCATCCCTCAGGCCGCCGCAGTGCATCACATAGGGCAGGCTCGCGTAGCCGGAAGAGCCGTGGAGCCGGAGGGTCATTTGGCTCGAGAGGTAGACCCAGGGAGGAACCTCGTGTTTCTTGCGAGGGCTTGGGTAGGAGGCCGCAAGTCGTTCCATGCCACCGCTGCCGATGAAGTGCTGGAAGAACTGCGTCTCGACGACGCGGCTGACGACCTCGAGGTGGTCCGCGCCAGGTTCAAGGCCTCGAACTTGCCGATGCCTTGCGCCGACACCGCCGCGCCGATGAGCTGGCCGAGGTGAGCGCGGACGAGGTCGCCGTGCGCGGCTGCGGCGTCATGCAAGCTGCACACCGTAACGCCCTGCGACCGCAGCTCGCCGGGCATCTCGACGTGCATTTGCGGCGGCGGCGCCGCGTCTCGGCCGTCGACCGCAAACCTCTCCGGGTCGGTGTGTCGCCAGAGATGAGTCACGCGATCCGGAGGCGGAGAGCCGGTGTACGCCGCCAGCGCCTCGCGGCGGAGGTCTTTGATCCAGCTCGGCTCGGCGTGCGGCCGCGAAGGGGTCTCCGGGGCAGTGTCGTGAGAATGAACGGCGGAAATCATCCGACCGAACCCTCCATCTCGAGCTCGATCAGGCGGTTCAGCTCCACGGCGTACTCCATCGGCAGCTCCTTCGTGAAGGGCTCGATGAAGCCGTTGACGATGAGGAGCCGCGCCTCGTCCTCCGTGAGCCCACGGCTCATGAGATAAAAGATCTGCTCCTCGGACACCTTGCTCACGCGCGCCTCGTGCTCGATCTGCACGTTGTCCTCGCCGATTTCCATGGTGGGATACGTGTCGGAGCGCGAGTCCTTGTCGATGAGGAGCGCGTCGCACTCCACCGAGACCTTGCAGCCCCGCGCCTTGGGGTAGACCTTCACCATGCCGCGGTACGAGGCTGTATCCTCCCCGCGGCTCCGTGCAGGGCACCGCATGCAACCACCGAACCAGACCGCGGTCGGCGTCAACCTCGGCGGCACCAAAATCGCCGCCGCGCTCTTCGACGCATCGGGGCGCCGGCTCAGCGAGCTTTGCGTCGCGCCCACCGAGGCGCACGGCCCTCGCGAGGGCACCATCGCCAATCTCTTCGCGATCGTCCGCCGAGTGCTCGCGGCGAGCGGGGAAGCCGCCCAGCCCGCCGGCATCGGCGTCGGCAGCACGGGTCCCCTCGATCCCGTAGCTGGCCTCTTCCTCGAGCCGGCGAAGCTGCCGGCGCTCTTCCACTTCCCCTTGCGCGCCGCCCTCGCCGGCGAATTCGGGCTCCCGGTGGCGCTGACCAACGACGGGAACGCCTTCGCCCGTGGGGAAGCGTTGTTCGGCGCCGGCAAGGGCCACGGCATCGTGGTCGGCGTGACCTTGGGCACGGGCTGCGGCTGCGGCATCGTCGTCGAGGGCCGCGTCCTCGAAGGCGCCACCGCCAACAGCGGCGAGGTCTACAAGGCGCCGCTCGCGGGCGGCAACTTCGACGCGCTCCTTTCGGGCGGCGGCCTCGAGCGGCTGTACGCTGAGCGCGCGGGACGGGAAGCTCCTGGCGCGGAGGTCCACCGGCTCGCCGCAGCGGGCGACCCCGCCGCCCGCGAGGCCTTCGCGGCCGTCGGCGCCCACCTCGCGCAAGGCGTTGGGCTCATCGCGGCGATCGTCGACCCCGGAGTCATTGTGCTCGGCGGCTCCGTCTCCCGCGGCTTCGAGTACTTCGCCCCCACCTTGCGCCGGGAGCTCGGCGCGTACGTCGCGCCGCAAGTCGCGGCGACGTTGAAGATCGCGCCTTCGGCGGTGGGAGATGTCGCCGGCGCGCTGGGGGCTGCGGCGCTGGTGTTCTCCGGGCGCAGCATCCGCTGAAGTCCGTCGTACTTCCCTCATGCGCGCAGCGCGTCACGGCCCCAGCATCTTGTCAACCGCCATCTCCACCTCCCAGAGGGCGAGCTGCGCAGCCTTGGCGTCGGGCGGAAGCCTCCAGCCGCCAAACCCCATGCTGGTTTCCATGTTTGGATCGAACTGCCTCTGCTGGCGCAGCGCCTGGCGTTCGGCCCTTGCATGCTCTCGGATGCCTTCCAGGAATCCACGACCGCGGGTTCGTGCTTGCTCCTGGAGGAAGCCCTCGAGCTTGCCCCTCGACTCTGGCCCCCCCCGCGCCAGGTCCATGGCGTCCCGGAAGGAGCCCCTCGCTCCACCCGAGGCACCAGTGGGCAAGGCTCCAGGCGAGCTCGGGCCCTGCGACGTTCCAGGCCGGCTGACCTGTGTGCGCTCGAGGCCTGCCGGCCGGTTGGCCTGCGTGGGCTCGAGGCCTCCCGGCGCTTTTCCCGTCCGGCACGTGCCGCTGTTGTGCACGTATACTCCGCACGCGCCCGCGAAGTAGGTGTGAGTGCCCTCGACCTCGAGGTTGTAGACGCGGTACTCGCCGGGGATGAGCCGGACCGAGGCGACGGTCGCTGCCCCGTCCCCTGCCTCGACGCGCTCGCCGGGGCGCAGGTCGCGGGCGGCAACCCAGTCGCGCCGGTCGAGCGAGTAGAAGGGGTGATATCCCGTCGGGCGCAAGATCTCCGCGCAGCCCGCGAAGGAAAGCTCATGGACGTCCGTGTTGAGGTGGACGACGGTGGCGGTGATGAGGCGTCCGGGCCCCGGCGCGATGTCCCCGGCGTCTCCGATCTTCGCGACGCGCCCCCAGGCGGCGACGCCCAGCTCGGCCGACTCCACCCAGGCGAGGCCCTTCTCGTCATCGTGCCAGCGCGCGAGCCACACCGGCGGCCGAAGCAACGTGAAGCGGTAGAGGTGCGTGGGGTCGTCCGGGTCCGTCACCACCACCTCGAGGATGCGCCAGCCTTCGCCGGCGGCGAGGGGCGGCGGCGCATCGGCCGTCTCCTTCGACGCGACACGCTCGCCGACGCGCAGGCTCTCGATGGCGCGCGGCCCAGCCGGCGTCTCGACCTTCGTGCCGGCCACGAAGCACATGCCGCAGTTCGGCACCCCTCCCTGGCCGGGAGACGGCTGCGGCGTCCGACCTTGGCTCGTCGCGCGGACACGGGTGGACTTCGCCCCGCTCGAGGCGGCGCGCGCGTCGGTCAGCGCGTCGGCCGCCCTGCCGCCGCTCGATGCTGCGCGCAGGGGGGCCGTGAGCGCGCTTGCCACTCCACCCAGCGCGCCGTCGATGGTGCTGCCCCCGAGTCGATTGCCGCGCTGGCCCCAGTCCACCGGACCCTTGGGGTTCAGGAAATTGTCGATGGCCGTGCCGGGGTCCTCGAAGAAGGCCTTGATCGAGCTGACCTTTTCCTTCCAGTAGCCCGTGGTCTCGGCGATGGTCTGCTCCGGCCACAAGCTGAAGCGGATGCTCCAGCCGACCGGGCTCGACCAGAGCAGGTCGGCGATGCGGTCCGTCATGCCGTCGTAATAACCGTAGATCAGCTCCGCCCCGGGGTCGCGCGCGCCTCCGGGGAGGTAGATCTTGCGGCTGGCGCTGCCCCACGGATCGATGTAGACGAGGGGGTTCAGCCCGCCGTAGCTGTAGAGGTTGCCCGCGTGGAGGGGGTCGAGCCCGAGGTCGCGGCTCAAGAAGCGGCCGTGCTCGGGGTCGAGGTAGCGGTTGCGGAAGTGATACAGCCCCGTCGCGTCGAGGCGCCTGCCGCAGAAGAGGTACGGGTTCTCGATCGAGGACTCGCGGAGAGGCTGGGCCTGAGCGTCGAGGAGGGGCTGAAAGTCGGGGCCGAGGAAACGCGCCTCGCCGAAAGGAGCGTATTCGTAGTGCTCGAGCACTCGGCCCGCCGCGTCGGTGACCGCCGTCGTCGAGCCCACGATGTCCGTGTGACGCCAGGTCAGCCCGACCGCGGGCGTCTCGCGCGCCACGAGGCCGTCCATGACTTGCGGCAAGTAGTAGTTCCGCGCCGTGACGGCCGCGCCGCGGCGCTCCTCGATCACGTGCGCGCCGTCGTAGATGAATCGCGTTACAGCGCGGGAGCCGTCGCCCTGCGTCACCGTCCTCGTGGCGCGGCGGTTCAGGCCGTCGTAGGTGTAGCTCTCGAGGAGCTCGCCGCTCGCCGCGTCGTGGACGGCGATGAGCCGGTTGAGGCAGTCGAACACATGGCGGCGGCGGTCGTCGGCGGTGCGGTTGCCGCTCGCGTCGTGGCCGTGAGCGATGTCCTGGTTGAGGACGTTGAACTCGCCGGCGCGACCCCGCTCCGGGGTCTGGTACTCGACCCAGTTGCCAACGCCGTCGAGGAGCCAGCGGAAGCTCTCCGCCAGGGGCGCGACCGCCACCGTCTCCTCGCCCGCGTCGAGGACCGCCGGCCGGGCGGCGACGAAGCGGCCCTGGCTGTCGACGGCGAAGGTCCGCCCCTCCTGCCCGCCCTCGACGAGCCGCTCGAGCCAGCGCTCGGAGACGCGGAGGTCGGCGCGGTCGTAGGCGTAAGCGCGGCCGGTGAGGGTCGACGCCCCCGACGTCGTCTCCATCGACTCGAGGCGCCGCTTCGCGTCGTAGCGGTACCGGGTCTCGAGGCCGTTGCCGAGCGCCTCCCGCACCCGCCGCAGGCTCGGGCCGGCATATTCGGTGCGGCAGAGGTCGACCGCGATGCCGCCCGCGATCGCGAGCACCCCGCAGCGATCGAGCGCATCGTAGCGCGCCTCGAGCGTCCTCCCGCCGCCGGGGTAGACGGTCGCGAGGCGATTGCCGGTCGAGTCCCAACGCCGCTCGACCGGCACGCCGTCCTCTACTTCACGCAGCGGGTTGTCGAGCGAGTCGTGCTCGATCTCGACGGTGTGGTCGTCACCTGGATCCGCGGGGTCGTTCTCGTCGACGACGCGCGTCACGCGCCCCAAGCCGTCGAGCTCTTGCCGCAGGACGGCGCTCCCCGCCACGGCGGGCGCCGCGCCGCGATCGATGTCCGTGCGCACGTGCCGCTCGAGGGCGTCGTAGGCAAACCGCGTCACGGCCCCGCGCGGGTCATCGAGCCGGCGCACGTTGCCGTCGCGGTCGTAAGTGAACGTCCAGCGGCTGCCGTCGGCGTGCTCCTGGACCGTACGGCGGTCGAGCGCGTCGTAAGCGAAGCGTGTGATGGCGCCGCGGTCGTCCTCGTACGCCGTCAGGCGGGAGTTGAGGTCGTAGGTGTAGCGCTCCGCGATGACGCCATCGGGGTTTGCCGCGGTGCCCTCGAGGCCCGCTGGAGCCGCCGCCGGGTCGGGCGGCGCGGCGAAGGACGGCGTGCCGTCGCCGGCGCCGCCCGGGCGGAGGTCGGTGAAGCGCGCGACCACGCGCCCGAGGCCATCGGTGATGGAGCGCGCGGTGTTGCCGGTGCCGTTGATGTCGAGAGCGGTGGCCCCCGTGGGGTCGCCGCCGAGGAGCGGCCCCTTGGCATCGCTCCCCACCGTCAGGTCGCCGCGGCTGTCGTAGGCCAGGTACGAGGTCTGCCCGAGGGGGTCCGTGCTGCGGACGAGGCGGTTCGCCGCGTCGTAGAGAAACAAGCTCTCGAACTGCTCGCTGCCGCCGCCGGGGAGCATCTCGGTCTCGAGGCGCCGGAAGGGGTTCCCGGCTCGGTCCCGCGCGACCTCGAGCCGGCTCCGCCGCCCGTCCACGGCCGCCGTCTCGCGCACGATCACCTCGCCGACGCCGTTGTAGCCGGTGAGGGCGTCGTTGCCGCGGTCATCGACCGCGCGCACGAGGCGGCTCAGGCGGTCGACCTCGAAGACGGCGCTGGCGTCGCCTCCACCCGGCGTCAACGGCCCTTCGACGGTCTCGAGGCCGGGCGCGAAGGGCCCGAAGAGCATCCAGTCGGTGCGGATCAGCCGCCCGCGCTCGTCGAAATGGCTCCGGTCGTCCCGCAGGAGCTCCAGCGCGGACCCGTCGCCGCGCGTCGGGGTGGGACCGCCCGCCGCGCCCAGGACGCGGCGGCGCACCGGCTGATCGGCCGCGTCGTAGTCGGTGAGGACCTCCTGGCCGGCGGGGTCGATGACGCGCCGCTGGCGGTCCCAGCCGTCGTAGGAGTTTTCGGTCGCCTCAGGGAGGCCGTCGCCGTCCGTGTCCTCGGCATCGATCGTGAAGCGCACGTTGCCGTTTCCGTCGTAGGCGTAGGTCATGGTCGCCGCCACCGTGGGATCGTCCGCGCCGGTAGTGACGGTGAAGAGGAGGTTGCGCTCGTCGAACACGGAGCGAGTCTCGTTGCCTTCGGGCTGGCGGGCGAGGACGAGGTTCTCGTTGGGGTCGTAACGGAGGTCCCACACCGCCTGGACGGCGGCGTCCACCTCCACCGAGCGGCGGACGGGCCGGTTGAGGACGTCGTACTCGACGTCGGCATCGAAGGTAGGGTTCGCCGCGTCGGTCCCGCTGTCGCGGTTCTCGGTCTCCGTGCGAACGACGTTTTCGTTGTGGTCGTAGAAGAAGTCGGTGACGTAGCCTAGCGGTGTGGCGAGCGCGTCCTCTGGCCGTGGAGCGCCTTGCACCGCGGGGTCGATGGATGCCGCCTGGACCGCCCGCACGACCTGATCGAGCTGGTTGCGGACCATCGCCGTTGTCACGCCGCGGCCGTTCGTGACCTCGGTCGCGTAGCCGTTCTGGTTGTAGCGGTAGTGGAGCGCGCGGCTCTCGGGCGGCGGGTTGCGGCCCGAGCTTCGTCCGGGCGCCGCGGTCGTGTCGTGGACCACCGTGCGCACGTACCCACCGGTGTCGGGGTCGTTGCCGGCGATGAGGTCGCGCCCGTCGCCGTCGGGATCGGTCGCCGGATAGTAGACGTACTCGCTAGTGTTCTCCTCGAAGTCGACGTCGCTCGTGGGCTGGCCGTAGCGGTTGTAGCGCATCAGGGCTGAAGCCTCCTGAGGCGCGCCAAAGACCAGGCTCGCGCCGTCCCACGCCAGCACCGTCGCCGCCGGCTGCGCTTGCAAGACCGGCTGGCCGTAGAGCGGTCCCTCCTGGCCGTCGCCGTTCAGGTCGCCGAGCCCGAGTGGGAAGTCCGCGGGGATGGTGATCCCCCACGCCGCGGCCTCGCTCCGCACGCGCTCCGTGTCCGCGATCTCCTGGTAGTCGAAGAGCCAGCGGGTCCGGTAGCGCTCCGGCCCGTCGGGGTCCTGATCGGCATCGGGACCGTCGTGCGCGGGGTCGTGGCCGCGGGCATCGGTCACGCTCGCCACGGAGCCGGTGAGCGGCTCGTAGCTGAAGGTGCGCCGGCGCACGGTCGCCGCGCCGGGGCCGGGCGTCATGCGGACGGGGTCGGCGATCCATCGCTCCTCCGTCAGGTCGCCGCGCAAGAGCGGGTTTGCGTCGTCCTCGAAGGCGTAGACCCGCTCCCTGCTGTTGCCTTCCGGCAGCGTCGTGCGCACGACCTCGCCGTGGCGGTTGACCTCGTAGCGGTGAGCGTAGAAGTCCGGATCGGGGCCCGGGCGGCCCTCCCCGGCGATGAAGCCCGCTCGCACGGCCGGCCCGCGCGCTTCGATGGCGTGCGGGAAGCGCACCTCGGGGTCGACGCGGCCGGTGTGGACGCGCTCCTCGATGAGCTGGAAGCGGCTGTTGAAGAGGTAGGTGCGGACGTTGCCGTTCCGGTCGACGACCACCGTTCGGCGGCGCGGCACCGTGAGGTCCAGGGGATCGGCGCCCGCGTTCACGTCCTCGTAGTAGTACTGCCACGGCCCGCCCGCGGCGATGCCGGTGTGGTTGATGCCGCCCTCGACCTGGGTGATGACGCGGTCGAAGGTCAGCGGGTCTTCGGGGTCCATGCCGTAGGTGTTGATCACCGAGGGAGGCCCGCCGCGCGCGACTTCGTTCGGCATCGTGATGGTGAGAAGGTTATGCCGCAGCTCCGGGTGGATCGGGCCGGCGAGGTACGTGTAGCGCGTCGTCTTCCCTTGTGGGAAGTCGTTCGCGTTGGGCGTGCCGGCGACGATGGGCGACCGCACGGACTTCAAGTCGCCGTCCGAGCCTTCCGCGTCCAGAGGCCCATAGTACTCGAAGACCACCTCGCGGCCGCCGAAGTCGCGCAGCTTGGTGATGCGCCCGAGCGTGTGCTCGAGCGTGTACCTGCGGTTGTAGGTGTCGAAGATAGTCGTGAGCTGCGATTGGGCGTCGTACTCGAAACGGAGTCGGTTCTCGCCGGTGCGGTCGGTGATCTCTTTGAGGCGCCCGGCGATGAGCCCTCCGAGTCCGTGGAAGGTGTGCACCTCGCCGTCGCGGAAGCGGAGCGAGAACGTGCCGTCGGGGTTGCGACGCAGGCGTTTGTACTGCCCGTCGGGCACCCGATAGTCGAGCGGGCCGGCGCCGGTCCGCTCGTGGACCGTCGCGTAGAGCATGGAGAAGTGCCGCACGTCGATGTCCCCGTCGGCGTCGGTGTCCTCGTACTCGAGGCGCTCGTTGTAGCGGTGGTCCCAGTTGTTGCCCTGCGGGCCGCGGTAGGAAGCTTGCGTGCGGTGGATGCGCTCCCAGATGAAGGGCAGCCCGCGGCCCGGCACCATCAGGTCGATGGCGTGGTAGGCGTGCTCGCCCGAGTGCACGTAGACGGGGTCGCCCCGCGTGTGCTGATTGCGCGGATCCGGTTGCTCGCGGCTGGGGATGGCATCCGCGACGCTCCGGAAGCTGACGCGGAAGGGGAAATCGAGCGGCGTGCAGGCGCCGAGCTTGGCGCGGAAGGTGTAGTCGCCGGGGAAGTCGGGCGCGGTGAAGGGCACCGACACGAACGGCAGGTCCTCGCCGGGCGTGCTCGGGGGCGCGAAACGGCCTTCGACGCCGCTCTCGTCGAGGCGGTTCTCGGTCCCGTCGGGATCGACGATGAAGAACTCGGCCCGCTCGATGACCGACGCCGCCTGCACCAGCAGGTCCGCGCGGTCGCACTCGTCGCTTCGGCAGTCGATGGACAAGATGCAGAACTCAACGTTGAAGGAGTCGGCGTCGCCTTGCGTGATCTCCTGCGGCCCCTCGATCGCCTGGAGGTCGATGACGTGGACGTCGATCGGCGGCAGCTCGTAGCGCGATGAGCTCTTGCACTTGAGGACGGCGGGGTGGATGCGGCATTTGATGGGGTCCGAAGGGTCCTCGGGGACGGTGAAGACGACCGAATCGACGCCGCCCGCGCCCTGGAAAGGCTTCTCGACGAAGATGCAGGGGCCCGTGAAGGTCCCGCCGGACTGTCCGAGCTCAAGGAGCCCGACGCAGCGCGGCGGACAGGTCTCCGCGGTGAAGGTGATCTCGTCGCCGCAGGCGGCGGCCAGGCACATTGGCTCCGACGAGCCTTTCTCCACCATCTTGGCGGTGAATGGCGCGGCCTCGAGCTGCGCCGTCAGCTTCTTCGGCCGGATGACGACGACCTCGACCTCGATCGGCTTCACCTTGGCGAGGTCCGCCGGCCCAGCCTCCGGGTCGACGCACGGGCGCACGATGATCACCGCGGTGCCCGGGGCCCTGGTGCTGAGGCGCGAGCCATCGACCGTGACCACCTGCCCGGAGCAGTCGACCTCTTCGCCGAGGTCGACCACGCGGACCTCGCTTACGGTGCCGTAGCCGCATTGGCTGGGGTTGGGGTCGCGGACTCGCGTGCCGTCGGTGGCGAGCGCGTCGAAGCCGTTCGCGGCATGCCAGTGCTCTTCCTCGCACCCGCAGTCCGGGAAGCCGCCGCAGTCCTCCGGCTCGCCGAGCTTGAGCTCGTCGAGCGGGATGAGGCGTCCCTGGAACTGGATGGCTTGGAGCCGCCGCGTCGTGCACGCCGCGAGCGGCGAGTGGCTCTTGACCTCGACCTTCGAGGTCTTGAAGCCCGGGAAGCCGGGGAACCCGATCGGACACGTGCTCAGCTCCGGGATGCGGTCGAAGAGGAGGTCGTTCAAGTCCGCGTTCTCGCCGTCGCAGAGGCAGGCCGTGCCGCCGGGGCACGTGCCGCCGCCTTCCTCCGTGTCATCGTCGGGGTTCTCGGGCTCCGGATCGGCTTCCGGCGGAATCGGAGTCCCGGGCCCCGGCGGCGGCGGGATGATGGGCGGCGGGTTCGGCGGCGGCTCGGTCCCGGCCGGCGGCTCGACCCAGTCCTCGTCGGGGTCGGGCGTCAAAGCGGGCTGCCACGGTATCCCGATGTCGACGTCGAGCACCGCCTTCGCCCCCGCCGGCGCCGGCACCGTGCCCAGCATCCGCCCCGCGAGGTCGAAGAGCGTCATCCTGCCCGCGGCGTCCATGACCGCCGCCCACTGGCCGGACTCGTGGAGGATGAGGTCGATGTCGCGCTCGGGGAGACCGAGGTCCGCGTCCACGTCGCGCCGCACCCCGAAGGTGCTGGGGTGGACGCCGTGGATCCGCACCACCGCCTGCTTGCCGTCGACGTCCTTCTGGAGGTCGATGAGGAAGCGCCCGTCCGGCGTCAGCCGCGGGTCGACGCCCTCCACCGGCCGGCCGCGGTCCGGGTCGATGACGGTGTGGAGCACGCGCCCCGTTGCGAGGTCGATGACACGGATCACGCCTTCGCCGTGACGCAGGACGGCGTGCTCCTCGAGCCCGCCGGCGCCCGGCGGCCCGACGAGGATGTCGATGTTGCGCTCCCAGGCCTCGGCGCCGCCCGCGACGGGCTCGTAGGTGAATTGCAGCGCGCCGTCGAGGCTGAACATGCGCGCCACGTCGCGGTTGTAGGCGCAGAGGACGCGTGCATCCCGCTCGCGCGTCGGGCTCGCGGGGTCGTAACGGGCGATCCGCGGATCGACGCCGATCACGGACAGCGCCTGAAACGGCGCCTTGAGCGTGACGAGCGCTTGACCGGCGCGGGAGCCGAGGGGATCGAGCTTCTCCTGGTCGAGGACGTAGGCGTGCCCATAGGCGGCGAGCTGGACGCCGAAGCGCCCGTCGGACGTCGACGCGATGTCGACGTCGGCGAGCGGCGAGTCGAAGAGCACGGTGCCGCCCGCCACTGGCTCGAGCCTTGGGGAGCGCCTGTACGTGCGGAAGCCTCCGCCGGCGCGGTCGGCGAAGAGCACCTCGCCGGCGGCGTCCTGGAAGCTCACCAGGCTCGGTCCCATGGCCACGGGGTCGACGGCGGTGCGCACGCCGGGATCGAGCTTGCCGAGGACGGTCACCGTGCTCAGCGCCGGCAGCGACGCCGCGAAGCACTCGCCGTTGAGCGCCATGACGAAGGCCGCCGGCGGAACGGCGGTGCCGTCCCGGCCGTGGACGAGGACGTCCACGTCTTCGCCCATGCCGAGGGCGCCCATGGCCGAGAAGTCGGCAAGGCGCACGCGGCCCGCCACGGCCCCGGTCTCGACGTCGAAGGAGACGAGGTTCAAGAGCGAGTCGGCGGCGATCGCGAAGACGCGCTCGCGGCCGGCGACCGTGACCCGCGCCGTCGCCGGGTCGACGCCGGGCACCGCCGTGCCGCCGCCCGAGGGAACGGTCGCCACCTTGCTCCCGTCCGCAAGATCGAATACCACCGTATCGCCGCTTGCGACCTGGAGGAGTCCGAGCGACTTGCCTCCGACCTCTGCCGGGACGAGGTCCTGGCCGCGGAGGATCGAGCCCGCCGGAAACTCGTGCCGGATCACCACGCTGCCGCCCGGGAGATCTAGGATCTCGACGGTGTCGGGATTGCCGGCGCCGCCGCGCAGGACGCGCACGGCGCGCGTGCCGGCCGCCGTCGAAGCCCGCTGCAATCCGACCGCGAGCCGCCGGAGGGGCACGATGGTGCCGAATTGACCGCCGCCGCCGGTCGGCGGCTCGAGAGCGATCTCGATGTCGGCGACGCCCGGGCCGACGGCGACAAACGTGACCGGATCGCCGTGGCGCACGCTCGAGATCTCGTCGACGAGCGCGCCGCGCGCGTCGCGCAGCCGCACCACGCGCGGATCGATGCTCCGCACGACGAAGACCGCATCGCGGAAGGCCTCCTGGGCGAGGAGCGTGCGAGTCACTTCGGCCCCAAGGGCGATCCCCAGCGGACCGGAGAACGACGCGCCCTCGACGATCTTCGCCTTCAGCACGACGATGTGGAGCATGCCGGTTTCGCCGCTCTTCGCCAGGCCGCCGTTCGAGCGCAAGCGCAGCACGGCGGATATGCCGTCGCCGAGCGAGCCCGGCGTCTCCGCGTCGAAGCGCAGTTGCACCGGAAGCCGGAACGTCGCGCCGGGCCGCAAGGCGAGCGGGAAGTGCGCTGGATCGACCGAGAACGGTCCGGCCGCCGGCGGCCCGTCGAGCGCTACTTCGAGGTCCGCGAAGGCGGTCGCGCCGTTCGCGATCTCGAGGAAGCCGGTCGCGGGCTGCCCGGGCAGGGTGACGATCGAGAGCTCGGCCGGGATCCGCGGCTGCGAGCCGAGCGCGACCTCGAAGAGGACCGCCTCGACGTGCTCGCCGCGCTCGGTCCGGTAGCGCACGTCGACGCGGTGGAGGCCGAGGCGGCGCGAGAGGCCCGCGATGGCGAGGGCCAGCGTCTCCCCCGCCGCGAGCGTCCGCGGCAGTGTGGGGATGCCGTCCAGGCTGAAGAGCTCGTCGTCGAAACGCGGGTCGATGGCGACCGCATCGACCCTGAGCGGCGCCAAGTTGGGGTTGCGCACGGTGAGGCGGCTTTGACCGCGAAGGCCCCGGAGGAGCGGGAACTGGAACGGCTCGGGCGCGGCGCGCACGAGGAGCGGGCCGCCGGACGGCGGCGGCGGGCACTCGCCGCTTCCCGGCGGCTCCGCACACGGGTCGTGGCGCTCGCAGCCGAGGGGGTCGGCGGTCGAGTCGACCCCGCACTCTGGGAACGGCGCGGGCGGCGCGGTGCCGCCGCGGAAGAGGTGCACGAGGAGCGCGATGGCGTCGGTGAGCGACAGCGTGCCGTCATCATCGACGTCGGCGGCATCGGAGCAGCCGAGCGGCAAGCCGCCGGCGAAGAGGTGGAGGACGATGGTGATGGCATCGGAGATGTCTTGGTCCCCATCGCCGTTCGCGTCGCCGCGCTGCAGGAGCACCGCCTCGAGCCCGCGGAGGTCTATGGCGCACCCGCCTAGGGTCGGCCTGGCAGTGAGCTCGAGCTGGTCGATCAGGTTTTCGATCGGCCCCGACGACCCGCGGCGCCCATCGACGTAGAAGACGGTGAGCCGGCGGGTGCAGTCCGCGGTCGGGAACGGGGCTTCTACTTCGATCCTGCCCACGACAGCGGTGCCCGCCGGAGGCAGCGTCACGGGCTCCGCGAAAGACAGCACCACGGTCGACACCGCGCCCTCGTTGCCTGACCCGGAGGTCAGCTCGCTGCCCTCGAAGCCGCCCTGACGGAGCCCCGGCGGTCCCGCGCTCACCGGCGCGCCGGCGGTGCCGGCGGTCGTGATGCTCGTGATCGCGCCGCCCTCGGCTCCGAGGCTCAACGACCAGGCGCGGGCGCCGGCCGCGAATGGGTTGTCCGCGGTGGTGAGCGTGCACTCGAGGCCCGTCTCGAAGACGGTCCGCGCCGCGCCTTCCACCGCCGCGCCACAAGCGTCGCCGGCGAAGCCCAGCGTGAAGCGCGCGGGCCGGATGCGCCGCAGGAAGACGCCCTGGAGGAGCGGGTCCCCCGGTGGATCGCCGTCGCCGAGGTCGCGGAGCACGACCTCGATCTCGCTCGCCTCGCTCACCCGAATGGGCCCCGAGGCGAGGGCGGCGCCGTAGCGCTCGTTCGGCAGGTCGTTCGCGAGCGCCCGCTGCACGGCGACGTGCGGCGAAAAGCGGCTCTCGACCACCGCGTCGTCGAGGACGACATCGAAGACCCGGCACGGTCCGGGCGATTCGGTCGGATCGGGGATCGCGAGACAGCCGCCGCTCGCGCAGCACTCGGCGAAGAGGAGGGTCACCTCCCAGTCGCCCGGGCTCACCCCGAAACGATACGTGAGGTCGCGGGGGCCAGTGCGGGCAAAGGCGAAGAGGCGGCTCCGCGCCGGATCGTCCGTGAACTCGGGCTCGACGAGCGTGGTGGTGGCGGTCGTGAAGCCGCCCGGGAGGGCGGCGAAGTCCACCGCCGTGCTCCCCGCGGTCTTGAGGAAGGGGCTCGGCCGCGCGGCCGAGTCCTCGAGCCACACCCGACCGTCGCCGACGCCCGTTCCGAGCGCGGCGTCCAGTCGTAAGCCGCCGCAGTTCACCGCCAGCTCCTCGCCCAGGAACACGCCGCAGCACGCGGCCCGGCCGCTGGAATCGACGACGCAGACCTCCGCGACTTGATCGGGCAGCGCGCCGAGGGCCGCGGGATCGAGCCTGGCGCGGGTCACATCGCCCGCGACCGTGGCCGCCTCGACGCCGTTCAAGCGGATGGAGATCGGCGCCTCCGGATCGTTGACCGGAGAGCTCCGCCAGCTCACCTCCACGCCTCCCTCCGCATCGGGCCTGCACGAGAGCGCCCTCACTCCCCCGCAGTCGACGGAGAGCTCATAGTCGCCCTCGAAGCCCGCGAAGGCGCCAATGAAATACGTCCCGGCCTCGAGCTCGTAGCGGCAGGAGATGATGGCGCCGCCGAAGTTGCACTCCTCGCTCGGGACGAAGCCGCAGGCCGCGTCGCTGACGGAGGGGAACGCGGCCGCAAACGGGGAGGCGGCGAGCTCGACGAGCACCCGGCTCCGCGCCGCGAGCTCGAAGCGCCACTCGTCGTGGCGGTTGGCGCCGAAGTCGCAGTCGCCGGCCTCGATGCGCCCGCGGACCGGCTCGTTGCACACGATCGTTCCGGCGAGGCAGTCCTCGCACGTCGTGCCTTGCGCCGGGCAAGGGACGGGCACGAGGAGCAAGCAAAGAGCAGACGAGGCGACGCCGATCGATTTCATGACTTCACCAACGTTTTTCGGCATGGTTCAGATCAGGCTCCATTCGGGTAACAGGA